>JAUSJK010000060.1 GCA_030647255.1 bacterium | reverse complement strand
GCAATCATCTCGGAAAGCGGCATTTCATATGTGAGAGAAATCTGATTTTTATTATCCATCGTGACAAATGTGCCCCGATAATCTTCACATAATTTCATCACCGCGCCAGTATGCTCGTTAGGGGTAATTATCATAATTTTGACGTACGGTTCAAAAAATGATTCTTGTTCAAATTTATACTCCACTTTGGGAGGAGTGATCACCAGACTCAGTTCAAACTCACGCTCAAGCCTCTCTCTGACCACATCGGCATGAAGTAGACCCAAGAAACCTACCCGAAAACCTGCGCCAAGAGCTTGACTATATACAGCCGAAAACTCAAGAGACGAGTCATTTAAATATAACTTCTCAAGTGCTCTTTTAAGATGGAGATAGTCGGCGGTATCAGTAGAGAATAAAGACGCATAGACCATGGACTTCACTTTTTTATACCCCGGGAGAGGGGAGCTTGTTCTTTTTTCATCCACAATGGTATCTCCTACATGGACCTCATGGATGTCTTTGAGATTCGTGACAATATAGCCTATATCTCCAGCTCCCAACGTGTCTGTCGGCATCAGTTCCGGAGTAAACTTACCTACCTCCGGGATCTCAAATGTTTCCATTCCCACGCTCAAGCTTACTTTCATCCGTTTTTTGAATTCGCCGTTAAATACGCGCACAAATGCAATGACGCCTCTATGAGAGTCATAATAAGAATCAAAAATAAGCGCCTGTAAAGGTTCTTTCGATTCGTGTGGCGGCGGAATTTTTTCAACTACCTGAGTGAGTATATTTTCTACATGTAATCCTGTTTTGGCAGATATTTCATGAATTTCATCTTCCTTTATTCCCAAAAAGTCCATCATCTGTTGTTTTGTTTTTGCTACCTGAGCATTGGGAAGATCTATTTTATTGATGACAGGAATGATAACCAGATTTTTTTCTATTGCCTTGTATGCATTACTGATTGTCTGGGCCTGTATACCCTGAGTAGCGTCAACAAGAAGTATCACACCTTCAACGCAGGCAAGCGTCCGATCAACCTCGTATGAAAAATCAACGTGGCCCGGAGTATCAATTAAATTCAAAGTATAAGGTTCAAAGTTAAAAGTTTCTGTATCATTCATTTTTAATTTTTCACTTTGTACTTTGAATTGATATTTCATTCTTACTGGTGCCAATTTAATTGTTATACCCCGTTCGCGGGATATCGGGTTGCGGTCGAGCATCTGTTCTTCATGATTTCCTTTTTTAACAGTATTGGTAAGCTCCAATAGACGATCTGCAAGCGTCGACTTGCCGTGATCAATATGCGCGATAATGGCGAAATTTCTGATATGTGAAAGATTCATACTAGCAGGTGATTACTGTCACGGTCGAGGTCCCTCCCTCGACTGCCCAGACATCTCCGTGAAGAACAATTAACTTGTCTCCCTTTTTCACTTTCTCCTCGCCCAAGAGAAGTTTTATAGCTTTGAAGAGATCTTCCTTATGAAACTCACCTTTTCTTAGCTCACTTTCCACAAAAGGGTGAACTCCAAAATTGATTGACAGGCTATCGCTCACATTTTTTGACGGCGTAAATACAAAAATAGGGATGTTGGCCCGATATCGGGATAGAAGTCTGGCCGTCATACCCGTTTGAGTATAGACAAGAAATCCCTTTATCTCAACGATTTTTTTTAATTGTAAATACATTGTATAAGCCGCATCACAGACGGTAGATTCCAGTGAATCAATATGCATTTTGTATTTGATTCGTACGTCTTCTTCAAACTTTCCTTCGTTATAATACGCCGTTCTTTCCATCATCTCCACTGTTTCTAGGGGATATTTTCCTAGAGCAGTTTCGGCCGAGAGCATGATCGCGTCGGTTAGATCATAAACGGCGTTCGCCACATCCGAGACCTCAGCTCGAGTAGGGTAGGGATGATCGACCATGGACTGAAGCATCTGTGTTGCCGTAATTACGGGAATTCCTTTTTCAATACATTTGCGTATGATAATTTTCTGGTAATAGGGAACTTCTTCCATCGGCAACTCGACACCCAGATCGCCTCTGGCTACCATCACTCCATCACAGTGTTCTATGATTGAATCAAAGTGATCAAGCGCTTTTTTCGTTTCAATTTTGGCGATAAGTCTTCCTTTGACATTATATTTTTTCATCTCTTCCCTGACCACTTGGAGATCCTGGGCGCTTCTCACAAACGAGAGCGCCACAAAATCAACCTCATGACGGGATACAAGCTCCAGTCCTTCAAAATCCCGATCCACAAGCACAGGAAAAGGAAAGTCGGCGCCAGGAATATTGAGGGACTTTCTGTTTTTTAATACACCCGTTGTCTTTGATCTAAGATATACTTTCACATCCTTTTTTTCGACATAAAAAGTAAATGTCCCGTCATCAGCCAGAAGTTTTTGACCTTCCATGAGGTGGGGAATAATTTCCGTATGAGAAATAGATATGCCCTTTTTTGTCGTATCTTTAAATATATCTTCACCAAAATAAAGAAGTTCTCCATCGGTAATCTCGATCTGATCTACGGGAAGGAGTATGCGGATTTCCGGACCTTGAAGATCGATGAGCGTCCCTACGGTCACCCCCATTTTCTCGGCTACTTTATTCACTCTTTGAATACGTTCATTATGCCAATCGATTGTGTTATGTTTGAAGTTGAAGCGAAAAATATTTACTCCCGCTTTAATGAGCGACTCAATTATCTCCTCTGAATCGGATACAGGCCCAATCGTCGCTACAATTTTTGTCAATTTTTTCATGCATATATTATATCATCTGAGACTATTCATTTTATTTAACTAAATGGATCTCTAGAAAATTGGCCTTTTTTTCAAAAAATGCAGGAACTCTTTCAAAGTATGCATATAAAGGGCCCGCATGAATACCAAAAGTATGCGCAAATATATGTACCTTCTTAAATTTAATCTTCTTTACTAAAACGTAGACATCTTCTTTTGTATACTCTCTTACATGTTCCGCCCAAGGGAATTTTCTTTCTCCCTTTATCTTATCTTGTATCCACTGTAACAATCTCGTTCTATTTGGAGTACACATCAGGACAATTCCCCCGGGTTTAAGAACTGTATACAGTTCGTCCAAAGCTTTTACATCATTGTGTACATGCTCAAGAACCTGATTGTTAACCGCTATATCAATTGAGTTTTTAGGAAGTATTTTTGTCAATTTTTGCCAATCTCCCCGAATATATTTTATTTTTCCGCTTTCCTTTTTTTTTGGAATTCTTTCTGGAAATAGCTCTACTCCAATGATCTTTTTACAATAAGGTGCTAGATCTTTTGTTCTCTCATATACAGATGCCCCAATTTCCAGTACAGTATCATCTTTTTTTACATATTTTTTGAACGACGACAAGAGCGAATTCCAGTCGTTATGGATAGTAGACGATGGTCTGCCTATTCTCACGATGTTCCTTCCTCCCAGGAGGATAGGTAGTGCTTTTGTTCAACACTCAGTTTGTCTATGGTTACCCCCTCGCTCTTCAGTTTGAGAGCAGCGATTTCGCGATCAAGCTCTTCGGGAAGTTGGTATACCTTGGCCGTTAAATTTTTTCTATTGATCCACATGTATTCAGCTGAGAGTGCCTGTCCGGCAAAACTCATATCCATAACGGACGCCGGATGTCCATCGGCGGCAGCAAGGTTCACTAAGCGCCCTTCAGCGATAAGATATATTTTCTTCTTACCCATATCGTATTCATCTACGAACTGTCTGACTTTTTTTACTTTTTTAGACAATTTTTTGAGTGCTTCTTTGTTGATCTCTACATCAAAATGCCCTGATTGGGCAAGTAGTACTCCGTCCTTAGCCTTCTTAAGATGAATATTGTTGACCACATGTTTGTTTCCCGTAGTGGAAAGCACAATATCTGCTTCCCGAATCGCGTCTATAAGAGGCATTACTCTATAGCCATCCATTTTTGCCTCAAGTGCTTTCACCGGATCAACTTCACAGACTATCACATTGGCTCCCAGTCCATGAGCTCTTTGAGCTACACCCCTTCCGCACCAACCGTATCCGCACACGACAAATACTTTTCCGGCGATGAGAACGTTCGTTGCCCGAATGATTCCGTCTAAAGTTGATTGACCCGTACCATAGCGATTATCAAACAAATGTTTCGTGAGATTATCATTCACGGCCAAGACAGGAAGTTTAAGTTTTTTATCTCTTTCCAATGCCCTTAAACGGATCACACCCGTCGTCGTTTCTTCCGTCGAACCAACGACTTCCTTTATCTGACCGACATGAGTGGAGTGGAGAAGACCTACGAGATCAGCCCCGTCATCCATAGTCAGATTTGGTCGCGCGGCCAAAACAGATTTCAGATGTGAATAATATGTTTTGTTGTCTTCTCCTTTGATGGCAAACGTCGGTATGCGAAAGTCCTTGACAAGCGAGGCGGCAACATAGTCGTTCGTCGATAGGGGATTACTCGCCGCAAGATATACCTCCGCTCCTCCAGCCTGTAATGTAATGGCAAGATTGGCTGTTTCAGAGGTAACATGAAGACATGCGGCTAACTTTACTCCTTTCAATGGTTTCTCTTTTCCAAATCTTTTTTTAATAAGTCGAAGAACAGGCATGTCTCTTTCGGCCCATTCAATTAACTTTTTCCCTTCACCCGCTAAACTCAGATCTTTGACATCGTAGTCCATATAAAAAATTCTAATTTCTAATTGAGTACTTTTTTTACTCTTTGTTCTATCTGTTTTCTTGTTGGTCTATGATTAACTGTTCCGTATTTTTCCACCGCAAAGCTTGCCAGAGCATTGGCATAGGCAAGAGATTCTTTGATACTGCGGCCATCGGCTAAACTCCCCAAAAATCCGGCTCTCCATGCGTCGCCTGCACCTGTCGGATCTACAGTTTTGGATACTTTATATCCGGGGACTTCTATTTTATTATTTTTTTCTTGGTATAGTACGCCTTTTTCTCCCAATGTCGTGATTACAATAATATTTTTTTTGACTAAATCTGCTACGGTCATTTTTATTTTTTTACAAATATTTGAAATTTCATAATCATTCCCGACAAGCCAACGGGAGTGAAGTATGCCTTCGATAAGATCTTTCTCTTTAATCCAGGTTATTCCCATTCCTGGATCGTAGAGATAGGGAATATGCAATGATATTGCTTCTTTTTGAAAATGTAAGAATGCCTCAGAATGATTGGCAGATATAATCATTACAGATGTATGAGTATTAAATTTTGTCACATCTATATATTTTGCCTTAACAGATGCTCCATAGTAAAAACCCCAAATTTGATTATCCTTAATATCGGTGATCACTTTTCCGGTTGCCGTATACAATTTTTTATCGATAAGAACACCTTCTGTATTTATTTTTCTTGATTTAAAAAAACGTAAGAATTCTTTTCCATCTTTGCCAATGGATGTGAGCAAGATAATTTTTTTATTCGTCACCAAAGAAAGATTGTAACTGATATTTGTCGCTGTACCGCCCAATTGCTTCTCCAACCTGTCGACTACAAATGAAACGTTGATTTGATGAAGTTTATCCGGTTGCAGATATTCGACGAACTGTGAAGGAAAATCCATTATCTCATCGTACGCTACCGAACCGGTTACAATAATGGAATTATATTGGTGATTCATTATTTAAAAAGTAAAGTATACTCACCATATTCTCTCATGGCAAGACCTTTTCTAGTATACTTTGACTTTATGAAGTTTATCAAAAGAATTTGGAGTAATGAATTTTACCAAGGTGGAATAATTTTTACTCTTGCTTCATTTGTTGCAAGCTTCATGAACTATCTCTTCAATGTATTTGCTGCTAGAGGCTTAGGACCATCAGGATATGGAGAAATTACCACCATGTTTTCTTATATGGCCATTCTTTCTACTCCATTCCTCGTTATAACTACCATCATAATTCAAAAAGTCGGAGTGGCCGATCATCAACTCTCATATGCGTATGCCCTGGAAAAATGGTTTTTTGGCAAAATAAAAAAATGGTGGTTTGTAAGTATTCCCTTTTTGATAATCACCCCTCTTCTCCCCCGAATTACCAATCTTCATCCCAATGTGGCATATACCATAGTACCTATGATCCTGCTTTCATTTGTTGGTACGTATTATACGGCTACTTTTCAGGGACTTCGATTATTTCAACTGATCGCTATAAACTCTTTATTAAGCACCATTTTGAAATTGCTTGGTTCAATACTAGTAGTTATGGGTGTTGATGGTATTGATACCATTTTGATATTTCTGTTGCTATCATCTATCATTAATGTGTGGTTTTTCTACATTTCTCTTTCTAAAAAGTTTAAAAGTAAAACTTCTCAAACAGATACAATAATCAATAAAAGAATAAAGGATATTTTTCAAAATAAAAAATTTTTGACCACAGCTATATCGTTGTTTGCCATAAGTCTTTTTGGCAATATAGACGTGATATATGTGAAGAAATTTTTTCCTCCCACAACTGCGGGCATATATAGTTCATGGTCGCTACTTTCAAAGATAATACTATTTGCAGTGGGACCGATTATTTCGCTCCTGTTTATTTTCTTTACAAGCAAAAAAAATGAAAATGAACAAAGAAGGGTTTTTTATATCAGTATGGTAGGTTTTGCACTTGTGGGAGTAACAAGCTTCATTGCCTATACTTTTTTTAGTGGGATTATCACTTCTATACTCTTCGGAAATAAATTCATAGCGGTTATTCCATATTTCACAAAGGCGAGTTTATTTGGTTCCATATATCTCCTTGTCGCATTTCTCAATAACTATTTTTTAGCCAAGCAAAGTGTTAAATCTATCGTACTCGCAATGGGGATACCTATATATATTGGTGTTCTTTTCCTTTTACCTCGAGGTATTTCAGCAGTTATGACGTGGAATATTGTATTTGGATCGATTATCAGCCTCGTCTATATTGGTTTATACACCCATTCTCTTCTTAAAAAAGAAGTCTAGATTATATCTTTACCCTATACTTCTTTACTATGGTTTTTCCTGAAATAAGTTCTATCGCTACTTCCAATTTCATATTCGTTATATTTGTGTGATAGCGACAGACGCCTGAGGAACATGTGCCAAACAATAGCTCTCTCGATGTAGCATTTCCCGATGAAGATGTAATTGTTCCACTGACACCCTCATCTTTGCCATTTGTCTGATACATAAGCGTATACGTAACACTGTTTGCCTTACTTAAATTGTTTAAATATAAAATAAGAGCTTTTCTATCCTGTCTGAGCCTGGGAGAAACGACAACTCCTCCTGGTGCCGCTACTACAGACTTCTTTGGTGTGTTTAAAGATTGAGGAAGCAACTTGGCTTCGACAGGAAATATACTTGCAGAGAGAAATAATACACTTACAAGAAATAAAGCTTTTTTCATAGTCATTATTAGATCGTAGCAGAAAAATAATTATTTTGATATAGTGATTGTATGAAAGGTAAGATTATTCTCACGATTATCGGAATTACCCTCATCGTTGGAGCCGTGGGCATATCAATGTATAAAAATTCGCAGAGATCTAAATTACCTTCACCACAAGCTGATATAACAATTAATTCTCCCACACCTTCTTTAGGAAAAATTGCTGATTATACGGATCCTTCAGGATTCATTATTAAATATCCCGCATCATACGCCTTAAAAAATATGTTAAGTAAAAATTCGCCTAACTATGCCGAAGTGTCTATTATATCTCCGGATCGGTCTATCAAAATAAACATCTCTGCAACTGATACCAACTATAAATCTCTTGAAGAATTCCTAAAAAGCTTAAAAACAAATCCATCACTCATCTCTCCCGGTCAATTGGCAGATATGAAGGCAAAAGAGCTTTCATTTACCACCGGTTTGCAAACCGTTGCTATTGATCAAGGGATACTATTTACAATCTCAACTGAAACTTTAAATCAAAAAAATGAATTTAAAAATATTCATAAAAATATTGTTTCCTCGTTTGCCTTTGTGTCGCCAACGAAGGCCGAACAATCTCCGGCTATAAATAACAACTCTATAGGTGATGTTCAGTCCGATATTGAAGAAGTTGTGGAATAAATTGGTATAATGATGTCCCATGACTCCAAAAATTTCCTTTCACTTTGTAAGTCTGATTGTTCCCATCTATAAACAAGAAAAGACCATTGTTAAAAACCTTAAACAAATAATAAAAGTTCTTAATATTATCCGCTACGATTATGAAGTTATTACTGTCGTTGATGGAAAAATAGACAAGTCATTCGACGAAATACAGAGAGCAAAACTGAAAAAGGTAAGATGTTTTGCGTATGAAAAAAACCACGGCAAATCGTACGCCATTCGCTTGGGTATGAATGAAGCAAAAGGAGACTATGTTATGTTTTTGGACTCTGGGATGGAAATAAATCCCAATAGTATCTCTATGCTCCTTGAACATATGGAATGGTATGATGCCGATATCATAGTCGGGTCCAAAAGACACCTCGCTTCACAAGTACAATATCCATTGTCGAGACAAATTCTAAGCCAGGGATATTATTGGCTTGTCAAATTACTTTTTGGTATAAAAATACACGATACTCAGGCGGGTATTAAAGTATTTCGGCGACATGTTCTCCAGGCGGTTCTTCCACGTCTTGTTGAAAAAAAATTCGCAGGAGATTTGGAAATCCTCGTTGTCGCCGATTCGCTCGGATTCGACCGCATATATGAAGCTCCCATAAAACTTGATTACAGATTGAGTTCGATATCATCAGCGTCCGCCGTGCAGTCTATCCTGAATATTTTTATAGATACTCTGGCTATTTTCTACAGAAGTAGAATTCTCCGTTATTATAATTCACATAAAAAGGTATTTAAATACCCAAAAGATTTAGAAATTTTCAAAATATGAAAAAGGGTGAAAAAATAGTAGTCAGTGTTATTATTCCAGTCAAGGAAATTGGCTATTATCTTCTCCATGAAAATCTTCCTTCATTTTTAGAACAAACATATAAAAAATTTGAAGTACTGGTCTTACCGAATGATCACACTCAATATGACATATCACTTCTTAAAAAATATGCGTGGCTTCGTATTATTCCAACGGGCAAAATAACGAGACCTGCAGCCAAAAGAGATATCGGTGTCCGGAATGCACGAGGAACGATCATTGCCTTTTTAGATGACGACGCCTATGCTTCTCCGTTGTGGTTAGAACAAGCTATGAATGCTTTTAAAAAAAATAAGGTTGCGGCCGTATGCGGACCCGGCATCATTCCTGCCGATAACCGTATCAATGTGTGGGAACATATATTTGATGAGATATTAGTGTCCTGGATAGGCAGCGGAAGTTATACTTATCGATTTACTCCGGAAAAAGAAAGATTAGTAGACGATTATCCATCAATGAATTTTATTATTAAAAAGGCAACTTTCCGGAAAGCGGGTGGATTTAATATGGAATTTTGGCCTGGCGAGGACAGTAAATTATGCGAAACCATAGTATACAAACTAAAAGAGAAAATTCTTTATAATCCCTCTGTATTGATATATCATCACAGAAGAAATGATCTCAAAGACTTTTTAGTACAACACGGCAACTATGGTTTTCACAGAGGAGCATTCTTTGCCCACGGAGACAAAAATTCCAAGCGGATCATCTATATTATTCCAACTTTATTCACCATATATATCTTCTTCTTAATTCTGATCTTTTTTTCTTTCTTTTTCTTTCATACACCTTTCAGTTATGCTTTTTTACTTCCCTTGTCAATATATGCAATATGTGCGGCTTACATAGTGTTCCGATCAATGATATACCGACATAATATGCTCCTTTCATTCATTACGCCTTTTATTCTCTTTTTAAATCATGTATATTATGGAATTCGATTCATCGAGGGATACTCCAGGGGGATAGTTAAAAAGAAGTCGATTTATTGAATTCGTTTTTAGTTTTATGACAAACTCTTCAAGTGATACTCAAATAGTAAAAAAAGGCGACATAGAGATACGAATTCATAGGAAAATGTGTATTAGTGCCGCAACATGCGTTGTGTATGCGCCCAATACGTTTGATTTAGATACAGATAATATCGCTATCGTCAAAAAAAATGAATGGGATAAACTTGAGAAAATTATCGCAGCAGCCCAATCTTGCCCGGTTGTAGCCATTGAGATATATGAAAAAGGAAAGAAACTATACCCGAAAGTATAAATAAATGGTAAGAGTTCACACTCTTTGACAAATTAAGATGAAAACCATATTAAGCGTCATTCTGGTAAGCGATGAGTTTTGGAGCGCATCCAGAATCAAAAACGAGATTCTGGACAAGCCAGAATGACGTTTTTGTGTCAAGAACCGTGAACTTTTACAATAAATGTTACTTGTTGACAACTCATACAAATTGAGTGATAATTAAAATATGGCTTTAAAGAGATCATCTAAAAAGCAAACTTCATCTAAGACTACTGATACAAAGAATGTGAAAATCAGAAGCATAAAGGACATCACGGTTGTCGTAGGCTATGCTCCCATTGAGTCAAAAAAAGGTACGCCTTTACTCTCACAAAACAGACAATTTCAATATTTTAATGCTCCGACGTATATCTATCCTATGGTGCCTGCCTATACTGCGTCCAATCTGCAGCACCATGGCTATAGAGTATATTGGATGGACGGAATTGCCGAGAAAAAGACGTATGATCAATGGATAGATGAACTCAAAGCCACGGCGGCGGACTATCTACTGGTCGAAACTAAATCACCTATCGTAAAAACTCATTGGAAACAGATTGTCGATATTAAAAAAAAACTTCCCTTTATCAAACTGGTGTGGGTAGGCGATCATGTGACTGCATTTCCCTTGGAAACAATGCAAAACAGCAATGTAGACTATATCATTTCCGGAGGAGACTACGATTTTGTAATAGTAAATCTTCTCAATCATATTTATAAAGGCGAAGAACTTGAGGGCGGCATCTACTGGAGATCTTCAAATAAAGACATTAAAGCTAAACCAAAGAATACTCACACTTTAAAAAATGGTTCCAAAGTGTATTCTTCAGGTCCCAGCTCTTTGCGTCATAATTTAGATTCACTTCCATTTGTTGATCGCGATTTGACAAAGTGGGAATTATACGCATACGAAAACGGAAACTATAAATATACACCAGCTACTTATATGTACAGCGGTAGAGATTGTTGGTGGAATAGATGTACTTTTTGCGTCTGGGATCACACACTCAACCCCTTAGGCTCATATAGAAGCTTCTCTCCTGAAAGACTTTTTGCAGAAGTGAAACATGTGGTCGACACATATGGAGTTAAAGAGATTTTTGATGACGCCGGTACATTCATGATCGGACCTAAACTGAAAAAATTCTGCGAGCTCTTGATACAAAGCGGATATAACAAAAAAGTTCGTTATGGCATCAATATGAGATTTAACGCCTTGACACAGGATTATTACTACCTCATGGGAAAAGCAGGGTTCAGATTTATACTGTACGGCATGGAATCGGGCAATCAAAAAACACTCGACAAACTGGATAAAGGAACAAAAGAGGCCGATGCTATCAATGGCCCACGGATGGCTCGTAAAGGAGGACTCGATCCGCACATTACCATCATGTTAGGATATCCATGGGAGACATATGAAGATGCCAGAAGAACCATAGAAATAGCTAAGTATGCCTTTAAAAAAGGCTATTATGAAACGATGCAGGCTACCATAGTTATCCCTTATCCGGCAACACCATTATGGAAGGAATGCAAGGAAAAAGGATGGCTTCTTAGTGAGGATTATGACAAATATGACATGAGACAGCCTGTCATGAAAATACCTTTTTCTCATGAAAAACTTCTTGAGCTCGAACAAGATCTCTATTCTTCCTTCATGTCGCCTCAGTATATTATAAGAAAGGTCTTGGGTATCCGCAGTCCTCATGATTTCTTTTACTTATTTTATATGGGGAAAAAACTGATCGGACATCTGCTGGATTTCGACCCCAATCAAACAAAAGTCAGTTTTTTCTCGATTGCGTTCTGGAAAAATGCCAGTTCTAAATTATCTAAACACTTTTTTGCACCCAAAACCAGTGTTGATTATGAGAAAGATGCGATCAGACTTGCTGATAGCGCTATGAACCTCTAAGGGCTCGTCCGTCCCGCTTAGTGGGATGGATACGGCCCGGTCAAGTTATTATCGGATGTGGCCTAATTATTTTTTGCTCGCCTTTACTTCTGCCATTATTTTTTTTGCTGTCTCGTTATTTGGATCCTGTGCAAGAGCTATACTCAGAATCTGTTCTGCCTCTTTGAGTCTTCCAATTTTCATATACACAATCGCTTCGTTAATTTTTAAATCTACGTTGGCATCGTTGATATTTATTGCCGTTTGTATCTGTTTCAGAGCTGCATCTATATTACCCATCGAAAAATAAAGAGCCGCCAAATTCTGATGCGTTTGCCAAAGTCTGGGATTCATCTCAGCAGCCTTCTCATAACTCGCCAGCGCCTCCTTATCTTTTCCCATTTGCCTATAGGCATTTCCTAAATTATGATATGCATCAGCATAGTTTGGTTTAATTTTTATTGCCATTTTAAACTCTTCTGCCGCTTTGACAAAGTCTCCATGGCGCGTATATACATCGCCCATATTATTGTGAGTATTCGGACTTGAAGGAGAAGTTTTTGCCGTGGCTATCCATAGATTATCTTCATTGAGCCAATCGACATTGCGAACGATTGTTCGTATAGCAAGAGCGATAATTATAAACGAAAACACAATATAAGCGATCGTCTTGAATTCCTTTTTTTTGCTGAGCCAATAGAAAAAGTATGCGGTACAAAATACAAGCCCGATCGTTCCCAAATACACATATCTCTCTGCTACGACCCAGGCCACTGTAAGAGGAGAGAGTGTAGGCGCTAAAGAAATAAAGAATAATGATAACCAGAAAAAAATATATTTATTCTTTTTATAAAAATAAAGTGTAATTCCCACAAAAATAACACTAAGAATAACCCGTATAATATATTCCTCCAACGGAAACGACAATTCAGAATGATAGAGAGTTAATTTATCCGGCCAAATATACAACTGTATATAAGATGTTATTGCGATAGGAATTTGAGTAAGTGGATTTTGGACTTGAACTTCCTGATAGAACTGAGTTTTTTGAACTGAAATTCTCTGACTTAGAAAAGGAATTAGTATAGTAAACCAAATAATACTAATTACTAAGTAAGGCACGACTTTGAGCCAATTCTTTTTGATATTTCCGAAGCAGAATTCATATAGTAAAAACCCCGCACTCATAGCCACACCTAACACAGATGAAACAACGGATAGTAGAAAAAAAATAATCGATCCGATGTAATATTTTTTTCCTTTGATTGAAAGCATATAAAAGAGAAGCGATAAGAGAAAAAAGAGTGTGTAGGTGGAATAAGGACCGCCTGAGATCCAAGTTACCGACTCAGCCAACATCGGATGTACCGCAAAAAGAGTTGCCCCAAAAAAAGCAAAAGGTAGTCCTACCATCAAAGAAAATATAATATAGACAAGAATCGTTGAGCCTGTGTGCATAAAAATATTGATCATCCTAAAAAGTTCAGGCTGCAACCCACCAATTTTATATGCGATCAAGTACAATAAAGGTCTCAAAAATGATGTCGGCTGTTCGAGTACAAAATGAATGTCTCCAATCCTTTTATTTTGCACTATGCCAAAATCATCAGATAAAAACACCGCGTGAATCCCATTCATATATACACCAATCACTAAAATAACCAGAAATATAATCGCTCCAATATTGTTGACATTTTTAATCCAATTTTTAAAACTGAATGAACTTACAGAGGGCGGACATTCCTGTGAGTGCGGATTTTGAATTGAAGCTATATATCGTTTATATTTATCATCTCTCCAGCGTTCCTTTAAATAATCTAGAACTTCATTTTCCGATATTTGAAGCCTTTGAGCCATTTCTTTGGGAGGCAGATTGCGCACATTATCTTTAACAAATTTTTTCTGATCATGATTTAGACTCATAGTAGAGATCAATTTACTTAATTGTATTGTAGAATAATACTACAAAAAATCATTGTACCAAATTATATGCATCTCATTTATAGGAATACATGTCGGGTGTGCGGATCTTCACACTTATCCAAGGTTATCGACTTGGGAGAACAATTTTTGCAGAATATGTTTGTCAAACCAGATATGCCTCATCCTCCTACACGAAAAATACCCATGATTATTCTCAGATGCGACCCTACACGAGATGAAAAAGCATGCGGACTCCTTCAGCTTGCCCATAGCGTTCCACCTGCCATACTTTACTCTTCATACTGGTATCGCTCAGGAACGAACCATACTATGAGAAATCATTTAAAAAATATCGCTGAAGAAGCTTCTCTCATGGTTCCCAAGAAACGAGCAACTGTGCTCGATATAGGTTGCAACGACGGCACCCTCCTTTCTTTTTATCCATCACGATATAGGAAGTTCGGCATCGATCCTTCCAATGCTATCGAGGAGGTCAAACTAAAAAATGCGATACTTGTGAGAGACGTATTTCCCTCAATAGAATTGGAACAAAAATCAGAGGGAATACTATTTGATAGTATCACCTCAATCGCTATGTTTTATGATCTGGATAATCCGGTAGACTTTGCCCGACACATTAGAAAAATTCTTTCACCGAAAGGTCTCTGGATATTCGAAATGTACTACATGCCAAACATGTTGAGGCAAAACTGTTATGACACCATATGTCATGAACATCTCGAATACTATAGTCTTGCGGTGATTGAGTATATCCTCCGCAAATCGGAAATGAAACTTATCAAAGCCAATCTAAATAATATAAACGGCGGTAGTATACGATGCTATGCTACACCGATTGACAACTTCTCTTTCAATAATTATGAAGATACCCGACTGATCAATGATCTGAGAAAACAGGAGTTTGACTTGGAGTTGGA
This sequence comes from bacterium, assembly GCA_030647255.1. GTDB lineage: Bacteria > Patescibacteriota > Microgenomatia > UBA1406 > GWC2-37-13 > JAUSJK01. The sequence continues at coordinate 10,991 of JAUSJK010000060.1, read as the reverse complement.
TACAGATAAACCATATAAGATATTTCAAAAAAATATTTTCACTCTGAAAAAGGAACTATATGTATTGCTAACAAAATTAAAAAAGGAAGGGAAAAGAATTCACACATACGGTGCGTCTACCAAGGGTAACACTATACTCCAGTTTTGTCATATCGACAATAGTATTATCGAGTACGCCGCCGACAGAAACCCTGCCAAATATGGAGCGAAAACTTTAGGGACAAATATTCCTATTATAAGCGAGGAACAGTCAAGAGCTATGAACCCGGATTACTACCTTGTCTTACCTTGGTCTTTTAGAGATGAATTTCTGACGAGAGAAAAGAAGACCTTAGATAGGGGAGTAGGCATGATCTTTCCATTTCCTCGGATTGAGATTGTAAAAAAGAAGTAATATAATCCCTACATCTATGAAAAAGCGTTTGAAAGTAGTTTATGTCTCCAGTATGCTCCCCTCAGGACATTTCTCACAGTATTTAACCAATGCCATCTTCAAAGCAAAAGCAGTTGACTTAATTGTCTATACAGATAGAAACGAAAAGAATCTGTTAATTAAAGACTGCGGTCTTATCAAACCCGTATGGCCCAAAAATCTTCTTTATGTGTTCTATACAATCAAAGAGGTCTTAAAAGATACACCCGACGTCATCCATATTCAACAGGAATTTAATATGTACGGGAGTATCATCACCGCCGCACTGTTTCCCTTCATGCCGTTTTTTTTTGTTCTTCTCGGGTACAAAGTCATCGTAACAATTCATGCGGCTGTTTTTAAGAAACAGGTAAATAAATATTTCATATCTTTATTTACTCACAAAAAATCCTTTTATATTAATCCCACCACATTAAAATTTTTCTTTTTTTATACATATAAACTTACTTCTATTCTGTCTCATCAGCTCATATGCCACACAAAACTAATGAGGGATATACTTGTAGAAGATTATAGAGTCGATCCCAATAAAATTATCATTATTCCTACAGGAATTCCTGAAAAAAAGATTCCAAGACTTCCAAAACTTCCCTATTTCTTCTATTTTGGCTATATGGTAAAACGTAAAGGGCTTGAGTATCTCTTGAGAGGCTTTCGTAAATTATTAAATAATAAAAAATATAGTCATATTAAATTGATCATGGCGGGTGGTACAATCTCAGGACAGGAAAAAGCTTTTGAGGAAATTGTTTTACTTATTAAAAAATTGCGGCTGTCGGAGTCAATTGAAGTAAAAGGGTTTGTGGAAGAAGTTAAGCTGGGAAAACTCTATGCTCAAGCTTTAGCAGTGGTTATTCCGGCAAAGGTATCTATGGGATCAAGCGGTCCCTTATATCAAGCTCAAAGTTATAATAAGTGCATCCTTGCTTCCAGGATAGGCCATTTTGAAGAAGATATCTCAGATATGAAAGACGGCATACTCGTAGACAATCGACACTGGGATCAAGGTTTAGCCTTTGTGATAGATCATCCGGGTAAAGTAGAGGAAATTGAAGCCGCAGTAAAAAACAAATCTCGAACCAAAAGCATTAAAAATATCGCTCAAAAACATATAAAAGTTTATGAATCGTTTTGATATGAACAATAAGGCAGATATCTTTATTCCAACATCTCGAAGCGCAAAGATCCTTGGTCGTTGCCTTCAAAGTTTAATGGTTCAATCGGAAAAGAAATTTCAATTGATAATTGTCGGAAAAAATACCAATACGTCCATAGAAAAAATAATCAAAAAATGTAATAAAAAACTTGCTATTCAATACATCTTGCAAGAAAAGCCAGGATTGGTGGGGGCGGCAAATACAGCTCTTAGATATTCCCGCTCGCCAATATTTATTAGGATTGACGACGATGTCATTGTAAGTAAAAAGTGGCTTCCTGAGATTTTATTTTTGTTTAAAGATACTAAAGTAGGAGGGGTGACTGGTCCAACATATATACAAAATAAAGACACAGTAGGAAGAGACTCTATTTCTTTTTACGATAGACTACTTCATCCAAATGCAATGATGAAATATGTCTCAATTCTCTATAACCAACTTTTGTATGAAGGAAAAATGTTTGCGGTTGGTATTTTTTTATCCAATGGTGCTTTTTCTATCGGTTCCAACTTCAAGGAATGCATTCCAACGACAAAACCTTTTGAAGTGATGAATGTTGAGGGATGTAATTTTGCCGTAAAGACATCATTATTAAAACGTATCGGCGGGTTCGATACTACTTTTCAAAAAGGACTTGGCGAATATCATGAAGCCGATATTGCCCTTAAAATAAGAAGCGAAGGGAAAATAATTATTTTTAATCCCAAAGCCTTTATCTACCACAAGATTCAGAATAATTTAGACTCAACTAGACCTGATGCGTACAATCGGGTAAAAAACTATCTTATTTTCTATAAAAGATACTTTAAAATAAAAAGTCTATCTACTCTTATACGCTTCATATTGTACTTAGGTATGCAAAACCTTTATTACTTTTATAAGTTCTTATCTTCTCGAGATAGTAGCCAATTAGGCGCTTGGCTGGGAACTATTGACGGACTTCTCTACTCAGATGAAAAAAATAAATAGTATAGAAATATCTGTTGTCATCGCGCATCGAAATAACTTTCAGTTTATTTCACGATGTGTTAAATCCATATATCAAGAAAGAGGAGATATATATGAAGTCGTGATCGTCGATGACTTTTCAGAAGGCAACCGAACAACAATTTTTGAAAAACTACGAACGCAATTTACGAATCTCACAATTATCTATCTACCATCTTTTCAAGGAGCGGCGTATGCGAGAAATATGGGAGTAGTTAATTCTAAGGGAGAATATATTTTTTTTCTTGACGCAGATACGGAGATTCTTTCGGAATGGAGAAATGAAATAACAAAATTTTTTGAAAAGAATGAAGATGCCGGATGCGCACAAGTACAACTCCTAAAATCGGACAAAAAACATATAGATTATGGTGGAGATTATGTAAATCAATTTTTTTTGCTAAATGAACGCTTAGGAGAAATGAAAGACATAAAAAAAATAAATGTTCAAACTCCCATTTTTTCTGGAAAAAGCGCCGGATTGATTGTAAAGAAGTCCATATTTGAATCAGTCGGAGGCTTTGATAACGACCTTCAGGTTTTTTTTGAAGATACAGACTTATGTTGGAGAATATGGCTAGCCGGATATAAAGTGTATTATATTCCCTCCATTCGGGTGATTCATCACTACGTTTCCAAAGGAAAAGATCATGCGTATTATGTGAAAAATAAAGTAATTATGAGAGGCGCCCGAAACAGCATTTCCGTCATGATGAAAAATAAAGAGTTTCCTTCTGTCATTTTATTTTCGATTTTCTCGGTTGCTCTTTGGAGTACCATTTTATTCGTATCTCTTATCACCGGCAACGTATATAAAGCTTCTGAGATATTCAAAGGAATTGTCTTTTCAATTTTTTCATTACCAACTATTTTAAAAAAAAGGCGTCAGATTCAGGCTTATAGGAAAATGAGTGACCGATCGTTATTTAACCAGGTGGGAATACATATACCTTATCAAAAACTTATTCATAAAGGTTTTGCGTATATCCAAGGAAAACCATATTACACTCAACACGTATGAAAAAACTAATCCGCATGAGCATAGTTATCCCTTACTATAACGGAGGCGCTCATATTCGAACCACACTTAACTCTATCTATGATTTGTTGTACGGGCCGAAAGAAATTATTATCGTCAATGACGGATCGGATAAAAAGAATTCCGCCATCCTCCATAATCTCAGATCCAAATTCAAACTACATATTATTGATATAGAAGAGAATAGAGGAGTAGCCCACGCAAGAAATATGGGCTTACGAAGAGCTTCCACTGAATACGTACTCTTTCTTGACCAAGACTGTGCTATCGATCGCAGTGCGCTCCGTGTTATGCAAAATGTTTTTGATAAGGATACCAGGGTGGGAGGCATACAGATGAGACTTTTGGATTTTAAAACACATGCGGTTGAAAGCCAAGGGCACTTCTTATCCATTTTTGGCTTTCCCTACGAACTGACGGACAGAAAAGGTACAAGGTTCTTTATTTTCGGTGCTAAAACGGCAGGATTTGCAGTAAGAAGAAAAGCGGTTCTCTCACTGGGAGGATTCGACGAAGATTACCTTATCCACGGGGAAGATACGGACATCTGTTGGAGAATGTGGTTGGGTGGATATACGGTTATGTATCTCTCCACTGCGGCTGGTTATCATGTAAAAACTTCCAGCATGAATCCCGAGAAAAATTCTTCCATATTTTATGAAGGATCGAAAAATGGCATATCCAACATTATAAAAAATGCCGATATATATGTACTTCTCTTCATGTTACCTCTCCATATTGCAGCCTGGATCGGCATTTCTTTATCAAAACTACTTTCTCTTGACATACCCGCCATAATGTCCATATATAAAGGTCTTGCTTGGAATCTCTTTCATCTCCTCTCCTTGTTAAAGAAAAGACGAAGTATACAAAGTTCAAGTACGCACATTCCTTTATCATTTATTCTCGGACCTTACTCTATGATCACTGTTTTAAAAAAAGGCATTCACTGGTTTTCCCATGTATAAATCAAATTTAACCATCACCGTTATCATTCTTCACTATGGCGACTTCTCTCTGACCAGAGAATGTATCGACTCTGTTTTAAAATCAACCTATTCTCACTTTGATATTCTCGTAGTTGATAATGCGTCCCCCAATAATTCGTTCAAACAACTTCAGAAGAAATATCTTTCACATAAAAAAATACAATTGGTCAGATCAAAAATAAACCTTCTTTTTACAGGTGGATTTAACTATGGAGCACAGTATGCGAAAGGAAAATATATCGTTCTGTTAAGTAATGATATTGTTGTTCATCATGACTGGCTTTTACATCTTGTACACTGCTTTCAAATGCAGCCTAAATCTCTCATACAGCCAAAAATAATGACATATCGTGATAGAAGAATTATTGATAACGTCGGAGGAACATATAACATATTCGGATTCGGTCGGGGAGTAGGCGGGGGAGAAATAGATCGAGGGCAATATGATAGATATATGCCTCTTTCTTTCACAAGCGCTACAACTTGCGCTATAGACAGAAAATGGTACCTTTCCTTGGGAGGATATGACGAATGGTTTGCTTCTCATTATGAGGACGTCGATCTAAGCCTACGTGTTAAAAAAGAGGGAGGCATCTGCTTCACCTGTTGGCAAAGTACAATTTATCATAAGGGTTCGATGACATATAAAAAATATGTTCCCAATAAAGATGTCATGTTTCATGTAAGAAAAAACAGGCTTCAATTGATCGTTAAAAACTATAAAGGTCTTGAAAAGATAGTCAGACTAACTTTTGTGTTAGTCACAAACTTTATATCTATCATGGTCGATCTTTCTCGTCTTAATTTCTCATATGCATATATAACTACTCAGGCAACTATTGTGGGCTTATTTAGACTTTCGTGGAGAAAGGAATAAAAAAAACATAGATCGCAATAAAATAAAAACTCCTTTTGCAGACCTTGCTAGTATTTCTACTTGTACTCGTACATAATATAAAAGAGTAAAAAAGGTTAATTGTATTTTTTCAACGAAGGTAAACCTGGAAGTACTTATATATTTCAACATATAAAACAGGTCATATGAAAACATGATGGGAAACATCAGATATCTTCTTATGCGTTTATAAGTATCTTTTGAGAAATGTATTTTTTTCAAGTCTTCGTAGGGAGAAGTCGCCATTCCCGAATCTCGCTTATAGAAAAGTACTTCGTGATTAAACATCAATTTCCCTTTCAGAAGAACCTTAAAAACAGTGATATTGTCGCTTCCTCCATATAATGGTCGGCCGTCATGATGAAAACCGCCCATTTTTTTAAGCATCTCTGTTCTGAATATTCCCCACACCAACAACGAAGGTTTTAGTAAATATTTTTTAATAAGATAAAATCCCTCATTTATTGTTTGATAATCGAGATGTGTGTCAAAACGATAAGTTCTGCCCTTGAATAATCGGTAATTAGACATGGCCAAAACTGATTTTTTATCTGTTTCTAAAAGAGTGACGAGTTTCTCCACATAACGTCTGTTCCATAAGTCGTCATCCGAAGCCCACATGAAATATCTTCCTTTTGCTTTGTCTAACACAAAGTTTGAATTATTTACTAGGCCGATATTGCTTCGTTGTTTAAAAAAGCGTATCTTCCCGTCCTTCTTGACGTATGACTGACAAACTACGGCCGTCTCATCGGAAGAGGCATCATCGGATATAATAAGCTCAAAACGTGTGTATGTTTGAGCCAGAAGCGATTCGATCGCTTTAGAGACAATTCGTCCTCGATTATACGCCAGCAGTCCTATTGTTACTAATGGTTTATCTTTTTTTGAGGTTTGCGATTTCGGCATAGCGGTTAATTATTTTTTGTAATCCCTTTTTATAGTCTATGACTGGTCTCCAACCCAGTGATTTTATTTTGGTTATATCGGCTTTGAAGTTAACTGTGCCCACTGCTAGATGAAATGGAGGAGGAGGAACAGACTTTATAATCGACGTACTTTGAGTCTTTTTTATTATGAATGAGATAAGATCTTTAAACGCCACAGATTTCCCAAATGCGATAAGAAATAGCTCTTTATTTTGATCTTGGATGAGCTTTAAGGCAGACACAGCATCATCTACATATATGTAATCCCGGTAAAAATTACCCCCATAATAGACCTGCAGTTTCTCACCTTGTATTGCTCTCATAACCATATAATTGAGAGCTCCTTTTTTAGGATTTGTATATTCATCTTCTTCTCCATATACGTTTGCGAGACGAACTATCACATAGGGCACTTTATATACATCTCCATATATTTTTATAAAATTCTCTGTGCATAATTTTGTAGCTGAATATAGTGATAAAGGGTTAGTCCTACTTTGTTCATTGAGAGATTTTTTTGTTCTGTCGTACTCATTCCCGTATACAAAAAAAGTCGAGGTATAAATAATTTTAGGCATCGGATTACAAGTACGGCATAACTCAAGCAGGTGAGTAGTTCCTTTTATATTTATATCCGTGTCTATAAATGGATCAGACAGAATATTATAGTTATCTACAGTGCTTGCAAGATGATAGATGACGTCTATACCTCGCAAATCCTTCTTTTCCAGCTTCTCCACAGGCTTTATAAGAAGTCGCGCGTCCCTTCTTTTTAGTCTTTCTATATGCGTTGAAGATTGACTTACTACTGTCACTTTTCCCTCCAGAGAGTTCGCCAATCGAGAACCAATCAATCCCAATCCACCGGTAATCAGATACTTCTGCTTTTTCATATACTTATATTTCCAAATGTTTTCTTAGATGAATACTTTTTGCAAATTTTTCGGTTTTTTGGCTCCCTCGTCTTAAGGAATACCGTCTTAATAATTTAAACACTCGTTTAGGAGTTAGAAAGGCTACAGTATAATAGAACCAAAATGTAGGAGAAAGTAAAAGAGAGGGTTTTCTTTGTAGTAATCTCGACGCTATTGCTGATATATTTTTGTTTGATGTAAAATATTTTACTCCGGGGAGAGTAGTAATAGCGCCATGTAAATGAAAATCTTCAAATTTTTTATACCTTTCCTGAGAAGAATCGAATTCTTTATACAAATCCAAAAGATCATCAACATGATAGGTCTTGTTGATATGTATATTCAAGTAAGATATGTTACCCGTGGTACTTAACTTTCCAATTATAAAAAGATCTCCAAAATATACCACCCCTCGTAAAAGAATTGCCCGGAATATCGGCTTTACATGACAGTACCATACATTGTCTATCAGATCTTCTTCTTTGACTAAGCTCCTCCTGTAAATATTCCCCGACATGAATCCGAAATGCCATTTTTTTGTTCTCATCAATATATCTTTGGAAGGTGCAAAATAGCGACTTTTTATTCCTTCTTCGTTAGTATATGTAGTGGGCTTGTGGTAATTATCTTCATAAAATAAAACACTTAGATGTCCTATCCCCGCATTTGTCTCTTCCATTTTTCTAAAAACCTTTTCCAATGTATCTTTGCGCAAAATAAAATCATCGTCAGAGAGAAGAAAAATATATGTACCTTGGGCCATTTTAAATCCCTGACGGAAGTTATATACCACTCCTTTATTTACTGGATTCCTTATATAACGAATCCGCTTATCGTGATAAAGATTAATGACATTTTGAGTCATATCTGTTGACGCATCGTCAAGAATAAGTATCTCAAAGTCTTTTTTTGTTTGATTCAAAACACTTTGTATGGATAATTGCAATAGGCGTTCTCGGTTATATGTAGGAATAATGATTGAAAAAGATATTTTTTTCATTTAGGTATATAATATAGCACATCAGTACAGCAAATACCCAAGTCCTATGATTCAGCATATACATACCTACCTTGTTCTTATTGCCTCATATATTATCTCAGTTCCCGCCCGTATAAAAGGAATGAAAATAGGGAAAAATGTTATCATGGGTCCCGGATATAATTTTGTTTCGTCTGACTTCCGGAATGTGAAAGTAGGCAAAGGAGTCATTATCGGACAAAACGCATTTATCAATCCTGTAAAAACATCGGGTAATTTAGGAAGAGTAGAAATAGGGGAGAGATCAAATATAGGAATATCTGTTACAATCTCCAGTCTCAAAGAAATTAAAATAGGTAAAGAATGCTTAATCGGGTATAGAGTATCTTTTTTGGATCACGATCATGATATGACTAATTTCCATCGTCTTACTAGACCTGATCCAATTGATATAGGGAATCGATGTTTTATCGGTGCACACTCTTTTATATTGAAAGGGGTGAAATTAGGAGCACATTGTGTAGTAGGTGCAAACAGTGTAGTCACTCGATCATTTCCCAGCTATTCTGTTATTGCCGGCAACCCCGCCTGTCTCATAAAGAAAATAAAGAAATAACATCTTTTATGAATTATTCTATCCTTAAATAGGGAATGGTGATGATAAATTCGCCATCCCTCTCCCTATATTTTACCTGCTTTCTCAATATCTCATCGGCAAAGTTCCAGGCGAGAAGCAATACGTAGTCAGGCGTATCATTTTCTAACCTGGTTTCCGGATAAATAGGAATATGAGTTCCTGGAGTAAACTTACCCTGCTTATAGGGAATGGAATCGACTATGTACTCTATTGTATGGGAATCGAGTTTACAGTAATTGAGAAGCACGTTTCCTTTAGCAGCCGCACCGTAACCGACGATTCTTTTTCCCTGTAACTTCAGACGTTTTAACAGAGAAACTAAGTCTCTTCTGATGGCTTTGACTCTTCTCGCAAACTCATTATATGTCGATCTTCTATTTAATTTTCTTAAACTCTCTCTTTCTAGAAAATCCTTAACTCTTAGGGAGGGTTTATATCTGCTCTTTACATTACTGACAAAGATCCTCAGCGAACCTCCATGTACGGGAACTTTTTTAATATCAATTATGTGTAGGTTATATTTTTGAAAGAGATAGCAAAGAGGCTTCAAGGAAAAGTATGACAAATGTTCATGGTAAATGCTGTCAAATTCATTTTTATCAATTAAATCCAAAAAATAAGGGAACTCTACAATAAATAACCCTTCATTTTCGAGGAGAATATTCACTCCTTTACATATATCGTCAAGATCGTGAATATGCGCGAGCACATTCGTTGCAGTAACAACCTTCGCTTTTCCCTTTTCCTTTCTTATTTTTTCTGCGACCTCAATTCCAAAAAAATTATTCATTGTCTCAATTCCTTTCAGATTTGAGATAGCCGATAAATTTTCTGAAGGGTCAACGCCTAGAACTTTTATTTCTTTTCCTTTAAAAAAACTCAATAGTGTACCGTCGTTACTACCGACATCTACAACCAAATCACTTCCATTAAGCTTGTATTTATCTACAATCGCATTGGCCATTGATCTAAAGTGATCAACCATTGTCACAGATGTCGAAGGAATATAGACATAATTTCTGAACATAATCTCAGGAGAAACAATATGAGTAAGCTGGACTAACCAACAGTTTTCGCAGACGCATACTGCCAGGGGATAATAGCGTTCTGCCATATTCAACTCTTCTTTCTGTATAAAACCGTTCGGTATCGGCATTTTTCCCAACGAAAGGAATGGATATAGTTTCGAACTTCCGCATATTCGACATACTTTTACCTTTTGTATTGTTTTTTTCATCATATAGATAAAATCTATCCCACTAATGATACAATATCATAACAGTTCTATTTCATTTCTACTACCTATGACAATCTATATACCGGAAAAAGATGAAATTCATCCAGAGGCAATTGAACTACTCCGTAAAGCTGGAATAAAAATCAAATATGAAATTGAGGATTATGCACAAATTGAGGCATTGTTTATAAGGACATATACCGTAGTCGACAAGAAGTACCTTGACCAATTTCCGCACCTCAAATATATTCTACGGGCAGGTGTAGGGCTGGATAATATCGATATCGGAGAGTGTCGCCGAAGAAATATAAAAGTATTCAACTCTCCAGGAGCCAATGCCAATGCGGTGGCCGAATATGTAGTAGGACTTATGATCATGATGATGCGCAATATCCTCCCTCAGATGAATAGATTAAAAAAAGGTGAGTGGAGAGATAAACTTTATATGGGTGAAGAAATAAAAGGGAAGACCATTGGCATAGTTGGTTGTGGAGTTATAGGTAAACTCGTGACAAAAAAACTTCTTAATTTTGAAGTAAAAGAGATACTGGGATATGATCCCTACCTGACTGAAAAACAACTTCTAGATCATTCAATTAAAAAAGTTTCACTTGATGAGCTCGTTTCAAGTTCAGATATCACTAGTCTCCATCTTCCCCTGACAGATGAAACAAAAAACCTTTTCAATATAAGTAAACTTCGATTGATAAAAAAAGGATCATATATTATTAACACGTCTAGAGGTGGGATAATAAATGAAACCGATCTTATAACCGCGATCAACAAGGGGTGGAT
>JAUSJK010000052.1 GCA_030647255.1 bacterium | reverse complement strand
CTCCAGAATCGGAGCTAACTCGTTGACAACGATCCTGGACGAGCCAGGATGACGAACAATACAAGCAAGGTATATCTGCGAATGTTACATGTTGCGTGTTACATGTTCAAGATTGACTGTTTGACGTTACGCAAGGATTTCCTTTATTCTCGCCGTGAGTTGGTCGGGGGTGAGATCTGCTTTGATAAGATAGGTGGTTGCTCCTTTTTTCATGGCTTCCTGTATCACTGGGTCTTGAGCGAGATTGGTCAATAAGACGATTTTCCTTGTGGGAACGGGGGGCAGTTCTGCCAGTTTTGTCAGTACCTGTAGTCCATCCATCTTGGGCATCATGACATCCAAAAGCACAAGATCATAGGTGCCCGACTGGAGCTTGTCATAGCCTTCTTTTCCATCAATTGCCGTGTCTACCTTATATCCCTCCGACGTAAGAACTTCCTGGTATAAATCGCGAAGATACTGGTCATCATCAACAATAAGAATCGTATGTGCCATACATCTTAAAACTTACACCAATAAGATATTCATGTCAAGGTGATCTTATGATATACACCTCGGGGGTGTATCAGATTGTCAGGACAATATAAGATGAAAGTAATGTCGATTATAATCCATTGATTAGTAAAATATTTTAGATTACAACCTAAGTACATGCCTTCACGAAGAGATATTTTCACCAACTCAGAAGTGTATCACATTTATAATAAAACTCCGGATAGTAAGATCATCTTTGACCAGCCTGCCATTTCTCATCGTTTTTTCGATCTCATGAGATATTATCGTTCATCCAAGTCCGATATAAGGTACTCTAAATTTGTCCTACTTCCTTCACAAATCAGAGAGTATAAAGAAAAAGAAATAAATGATAGTCGATATTTTAAGGTTGACATTTTAGCTTATTGTCTCATGCCAAATCATTTTCATATTCTTATAAAGCAGAAGAAAGATAGTGGAGTTATTCGCTTTATGTCCGACATTTTAAACGCTATTACTCGCTACTACAATATCCTATATGGAAGAAAAGGACAACTATTTCTCACACAATTCCGTTCAAGACACATCGTTACTCGAGAACAACTTATTCATGTATCTCGATATATTCATCTCAATCCTTACTCTTCGGGACTTATTACTAAGATTGAAGAGTTATGTCACTATCCTCTCTCGTCTTTTTTTGAATACACTCTAAAGAAAACTTTGTGTAACACGGATATTATTTTAAGTCAATTTAACGATGATAAAGAGACATACACAAAATTTGTATTTAACAATGCCGACTATCAACGAACACTCGATTGGATTAAACATGCAGAGAAATGGAGGTAAATCTATTTTAGCATGTTGTGACAATCTAGTACACTTCGGGGGTGTCTTTACAGCTATTATGGGTATAATTAATTCTTATTATCTATTATGGATATTTTTATCAATGCTGGTGTGGGGACAGGAAAAACACTTCTTTCTGCTTTTGACGGTGCTCTTCAGGACGCAGGCGTGTACAATTACAACCTGATTACTCTTTCCTCCGTTATTCCTCCACGGTCACACATACAAATACGGAAGTTTCAGGAAAAAAAAGATGAGTTCGGGTATAAACTCTACGTGGTCAAATCAGAGGTCAGAAGTGGTGTAAAGGGAACTTACATCGGAGCGGCGATAGGTTGGTATCAAAAAAAGGACGGGAGCGGACTCTTTGTGGAGCACCATGAGGAGGGGAAAACTGCTTTGGTTGTCAAGTCAAAACTGGAAAAAGATGTGTACGCCTCACTTTCTGATCTTTGCGAAAGGCGACGCTTCGCTTATTCAAAAAAGCAATGTAAAATCCATCTGATAGCTCGTAAAGTTGAGGACACGCCCATGTGTGTTCTCGTTCTGGCTGTTTATCAGTCGGAGGGGTGGAAGTAAATTTAATTAGCCTGTCTTGATAGTCTAGTACACTTCGGGGGTGTCTTTTAGTGTCTTTACTTTGTAGTCTACACTTATATTAAAATTTTATGCTACAATTACTTCGTTATTTTACGTATGAAAAAATCCATTACAGAGACATCACTCGTATTTTTAGAAAAAAAATATACAACTCCTTCCAAAGAGATCAAACTACGGGGAACAGAGATTAGTTTGGGGGACATTGTGCATGTTGGGCGAGACTACACGAAAGTTTCCATCACAAACGATCCTAAGATCCATAAAAGAGTAGCGGCATGCTTTGAACATATGATGGATCAGGTGAGGAAAGGTATTCCTATCTACGGATGTAATACCGGATATGGTGCGCAAGCTTCGCATGTCCTTGTCAATGGAACTGCCAAAGAGCGGGTTGAAATAGCTCGCCGGATTTCGGAAGGGATAGCTCATATAGACGTGTCCGTTGGCCCAGCATTTAGTCAGGATATAGTTCGGGGAGCCATGCTTATTCGTATTAATATGCTTCTGCAAGGACTTAGCGCCGTCAAAATGTCTGCGCTTGAGATTTATAAAAAAATTCTTAATGCATCTCTTACGCCCGTCGTACATATGTATGGAGGAATCGGTGCTTCAGGCGACTTGGCTCACAACTGTAGAGTGCTTAATGCGGCACGACAGATGAAAGGTGTCCGGGTGCAGGAAAAAAACGGAAAAATACACGAAGCAAAAGATATATTTACCAAAAACAATATTCCTCAACTCATACTTGATCCCAAAGCCGGTTTAGGCCTGGTCAATGGTGATAATTTTTCTACCTCTATGGCGGCTCATCTGGCTTTTGATACACTGCAGTTGTTTTTGATTCACCAGGTCGTGGGCGCGATGTCTGTCGAGATGCTGACAGGGACAGACCGGTCGTTTCACCAGATGCTTGCTTTTGCCCGCCCTCATGAAGGTCAAAAAGAGATGGCCGATCTTTACCGTTTTTTGCTTGCGGGAAGCGGATATGCGCATCAGGAATTAAAAGGACATGTGCATCGTCCCGAAGGAGTCAAGGTGCAGGACAGCTATAGTCTCCGGGGCATTGCTCAGTATCACGGAGTCAATGTGGAAAAGTTGAAATGGATATTCAAAACGATCGAGATCAATGCCAACTCAGTTTCGGATAATCCATTGTGGGTTATTCCCGAATATACTCATGCAGGTGAAGAACCCTGGCAATGGGTGAGTGGAGGAAACTTTTTGGCCATGCATATGGTTGAGGTGATGGATAGTTTACGCAAAATCATCACTCAGATTGTCAAACTCAATGACAGACACCTGGCTCGATTGGTAAATAGGCATGAAAATAATGGGCTGCCTCCGAACTTGTCTGATTCGGCCGCTCTGACTCAGTGTGCGTTTAAAGGTGCGCAAATCCAGTCAGGGATGCTTGATGTGTACTCATCTTTACTTTCTATACCCGTAAGCACCTTTTTTGGTGTCCATGAAGAGGGTAATCAGGATATCACCGCTCACTCGCTTACTTCAGGCATATTAGCCATCGAAAATCTGCGGCTTGCGCGTTATTCAACTGCTCAAAATCTGGTGGCGTTGGCACAGGCGGTAGATCTCAGGGGCGGAGGTAAAAAACTTTCTCCGAAAACGAGACCTCTTTATGAGTATGTGCGATCAAAAATCAGATATGTTCAAAAAGAACGTCCGTTGAATAATGATATTGAAGATATCTATGAAGACATTAAAAATGGACGAATTATGGAGTTAGTGAGAAATAAGATTTTTTCCTAGATATGAAATCGCAGAAGATATTTTTGGAACTTACCGCCGATATTTTTAAAAAAACTTCTTGGAATACGATTCAATCTGAATTGAAAAACATATCATCTTCACGTTGGGAGGAACTAGGAAGAAAAAAAGCTTTAGATCTATTTCATAAAGTGTCTAAGGATGTACCGGCATATAAAGATTTCCTTAAAAAAAATAGGATTAAGGCGGAAAATGTTCGGAGTTACGCTGATTTTATACACATTCCTCCCACAGATAAGCAAAACTATATAGATCTGTATCCATTAAAAGATAGAGTCTGGCATGGTACATTTGACAAAAGTTTTCTTATCAATAGTAGTTCAGGATCAACAGGACGGCCTTACTTTTGGCCGCTAGGAGAGAATGAAGTTGCCGAAGGGGCGATGATGCATGAACTTATATATAGAGAGCAGTTTGAGTCGCATAAGAAATCAACACTCGTCATTATTACATTCGGAATGGGTACATGGATTGCCGGAGTCTATACGATGCTATGTCTGAAACTGCTTTCAGAAAAAGGATACAAGATTACTCTGATCTCACCGGGATTCAATAAAGAAGAAGTATTGCAAATACTGGAACATGTAGCTCCTCAATTTGAGCAGACTGTTATCGCTGGTATTCCTACGTTCGTCAAAGACGTGCTCGACATATCGAAAACTAAAAAAAACAACGTATCTTTAAAACTGCATTTTGCCGGAGAAGGATTTTCGGAAACATGGAGGTCATATATAATGGAAATGATAGATTCTTCTACTCCTGAATATAATACGGTGAGTGTTTTGGGATCGGCAGATGCGGGCATTATGGCGTTTGAGAGTTCTGATTCAATTCTCATACGGAGACTCGCAGCCAAAGAAAAAAGCATCAATACAATGATTTTTAATAGTGACAGAACACCTTCGTTGACTCAGTATATCCCGACGATAAAGTTTTTTGAAGAGAGGAATGGAAGCTTGCTTATTACTGCCAATCGAAGTGTTCCTCTGATACGTTACGCTATGCACGATGAGGGCGGTTGTATTTCAAGTGACAGAATGAAAAAGTTTATGAAGGGTAAAATAAGGAAGACCAATAGGTTAGGCAACCTTCCGTATGTGTATGTATTTGGAAGAGGAAAATTTAGCGCGGTTATTTATGGAGCCAATATTTACCCGGAACACATGAGAGAGATATTGAGTCATGAAAAAATAAGATCTCTGGTTACGGGTCGGTTTGAAATCAAAACACATTTTGATGAAAAAACTCAGAATCAATCCCTGCATTTACATATAGAGCTGGCTGAAAAAGTAAATCCCTCCTCAACTTTAAACAATATATTAACAGACGTATTTATTTTATTAACTCGTAAAATGAATGGAGAGTACAACAGGATATGGCAAGAGTATGGAGAAAAAGTGAAGCCGGTTATTTTCTTCTATCTTTATGGTGATCCTCACAAATTTCCCCTTGGAAAAGTAAAAAAAAGTTCGTAAATACAGATGAATATTTCCCGTAGTATTCAAAAACATATTCAACAGGAACTGAAAGAATTAAAGGGCTTTATTGATATTCTTCCGGAGATTTCTTCAAATGAGCATGTTGTCAAGAAACAAATAGCCACTCTGACTTCTAACAGAAATAAGAATCTCATACAGCATGAAGAGCAAGAGAAGCTTCGTACTACAGTGGTAGGATTTTTTGGCATGAGCGTGGGTAGTCATGCCGCACTCACATGGGTGATGCAAAATCGCCCTGACGTCATCAAGATAGCAGATCCCGATGTGATAAGCGTTTCCAATCTGAATCGTATCCGTAGCGGCTTACACACGGTAGGAAGTGGTAAAACGGAGACGGTAAAGAAACAGATAGAGGAGATGAGTCCTTTTACGAAGATATATGCAACCGCACAAATAAAACCAGATCTTTTAAAAAAATTCTGCTTGTCAAAACCGGCAGTAGGCATGATCGTAGATGAAATCGACAGTTTGGAAGGTAAAATTATTCTTAGAAAACTGGCCAAAGAGATGAGGATTCCTCTTATAAGCGCGACGGATGTAGGGTCGGCGGTTTTTTTGGATATAGAAAGGTATGATCTGAAACGTGATACGTCTTTCTTTTTGGGACGGATAAGTCAAAGAGAAATAGATACTATAGACACGATGCCTCCGAAGGAAAAACGAAAACTTTTATTTAAAATTGTGGGGTTTGCACATAACTCAGAACGGATGTTGGAATCTCTTCTTGAGATAAAAAAAACTCTCTATACGTGGCCCCAGCTTGGTTCAACGGCGACTATGGCCGGAGGTATCCTCACCACAGCACTTACGAAAATAATCCTCGGAGAGAAAGTAGAGACGGGTCGATATGTCATTTCTTTAGATGAATTGTTGGAAAAAGATTATTTCTCAAAAAAAAGGATAGAAAAAAGAAAAAAGTTGGTACGGTCATTAGAAGAAATGTTGAAATAAATTACCCCCCCTTCCCCCGCATTCGTCATTCTGGGGATCCCGAGGTTTGATGTCGGGAGACTCCAGAATCGTAGTTAACGTATTTAACAACGATCCTGGATGCGTCCTGAGCAACGCCGAAGGACTTACCAGGATGACAGAGAAGATTTTACATACAAGATCTATATATGTTTGGTACATATTGACCTTATCTATATTCCTCCTATAATGGATATATGATCTCTCTTGAATTATTGGCTGTCATACTATCTTCCTGTGGCAATTTTATTATCGGAATTTTTACGTATAGAAAAAATCCTCAGAGCACTACAAACAAACTCTTCTTTTGGTTCACTCTATGTGTGAGTGCATATAATATTGTAAATTATTTCTCTCTCCATCAGTCCGACTCTGTCTCTATGCTGTTTTGGATGAGGGTAGTGATGTCTTTGGCACTTTGGATCAATATCCTATTCTATCTATTTGTAAAAGCTTTCCCGGATATTCATATTCACGAATCAAAACTAAGGGTAAGTCTTGTTATAGGGGTGACGTTGTGTCTGTCATTTCTCAGCTATACAAATTTCATTTTTTCAGGGATAGATCTGTCTCACCAGCCCATTCCAGGCATAGGTATACCTCTTTTTTTGCTTCATACGGTGATATTTTTAGGGGGTGGAATAGTAATTTTAATAAAACATTGGAAAGAGGCAAAAAGGGTCACGCGTACTCAGTTAGCTCTTCTTTTACTTGCGACTGCGTTTATGTTTGTGGCAATCATAATCTCCAACGTGGTCCTGGTTCTGGTATTTAAAGTATCTGCATTTGTAGGTATGTTACCTTTGTACACATTTGTGTTTATGGCAACGGTAAGTTATGCGGTGATTCGACACCGTTTCTTGGACGTGGGATTTATTGTCGCCCGCGCTGTCACCTACTCATTTCTTTTTCTTATATTTTCATTTCTCTTTACCACATCTTTCTATTTAATTGCCGCTTTTATTACGGGAGAAGTTGTCGCAAAAACAAGTTTTATTACGCTCGTACTATTTTCTGCATTCCTGATTGCTTTTTATAGCCCGTTAAAAACATTTTTAGGAAAAGTAACAAGTAGAATATTCTTTCAGGATAAATATGATTCTCAGGTTGTTCTCGCAAATCTCAGTAAGATTATGTCCTCGACATTTCTTCTTAATAATCTTGTCGACGCAGTTCTTACGGAATTGACCTCCAAGATCAAAATCAGTTCTGCCACGATGATTTTTATACGCAATTCGTCTATCATCTGGGCTCGGACGGTGGGTATTAAACCGCATCTTGACTTAAACGAAGTCGAGATTGCTGGTTTAACCCATAAAGCGGTTGTGGAGAAGGAAAGCATGTTTATTTATCAGGAAATGGAGGAATCGACAGATAAGGAGATCATGAGAAAGTACATGGCGAGTATGCTGCTTCCGTTAGTTGTGGAAGGTGAAGTCATCGGAGCGATATTTTTAGGGGATAAATATACGGGCGATATTTATACAGCAGAAGACATTACTATTTTAAAAATTATCACTCCTCAGATTTCCCTCGCGGTACAAAATTCTCTTTCGTACGAAGAAATAAAAAGATTCAACGTCACATTGGAGAGAGAAGTCAAGTCGGCGACAGCTCAACTTGAAGGGGCGAATGAGAAATTGAAAGAACTCGACAAACTGAAAGACGACTTCGTCTCCGTGGCTTCACACGAACTGCGTACGCCCATGACGGCGATCAAATCGTATCTCTGGATGGCTCTAGCCGGAAAAGGCGGAGCGATCACGGAAAAACAAAAGTATTATCTTGACCGCTCGTATAGCTCAACAGAAAGGCTCATCAAATTGGTAAATAATATGCTCAATATTTCACGAATTGAGTCGGGGAGAATGGTCTTTGAATTTGAGCATCTCGATATGAAAAACCTGGTCCAGGAAGTGATCGACGAAGTCAAGCCCCGGGCGGATGAGTTGAAAATAATTCTCTCTATCAAAACGAAGGCCGATCTCCTCCGATCCGATGTCTGGGCTGACTCGGACAAATTGAAGGAAGTACTCATCAACCTTATCGGGAATTCGTTCAAATTTACACCCAAAGGGGGAGGAATCGAGATTATTCTCGAAGAAAAAGATAATAGACTCATCACGTCTGTAAAAGATAATGGAGTAGGGATAGACGCTGAAGATCAGTTGAAGCTTTTTCAAAAATTTGGCTTGATGGGAGGGTCATACGTGACCAATCAACAGGCTGTCCAAGGAACGGGGCTCGGTTTGTATATCTGTAAATCAATTATTGAGAAACAGGGAGGATCGATCTTCGTATTTTCCGAGGGTAAGGGTAAAGGTTCGACATTTAGCTTCTCACTGCCTTTGTATTCACAGGAACTCGAAAGAAATATCGCCTCGAATACGGACAATAAAGCTGAAAAGTTAGGCATTATTCACACCGGGGTATGAAACGCGGATTTTCTCTCATCGAAATCACCATTGCCGTAAGTCTTATTGCGCTCATTTCTGTTGGAGTGATCGCACTTATTAATCCGTTACAACAGATGCAAAAGGCATGGGATACACAAAGAAAGCATGAGCTGGCCGTTTTAACAAAAGTGATGGAGGACTATTATAACGACAAATCGTCTTTTCCTCAGGGCAGTGAGATCTGCTATGACTCGCCTTCAGACGATAATGGCACATGTTCATGCCATATCTGCGGACTTGAGGGAGGGAAAAACTTCTCCCCATATATCTCCAAACTTTTCTGTGATCCGCAGTATCCTTCCAAATCATATCTCTATCAATATGATTGTGTCAACACAACCGCAAGTTGGTATAGAGCGTGTGCAGAGCTTTCTGAAAAAGATAATGGATCGGGATACAACTACGGGGTCGCCAGTACAAACGCTGATCCTTCGTTATGCCCGTCGACACCTATTTCTCCCACGCCCACATATACTCCTGTTCCGACAAATGCGCCCATTCCAACGAGTACTCCTACACGAACGCCAACTCCTACTAATTTACCCATGCCAACACTTACGCCTACACCAACTTCAACTGTTTGCAATGCTAACATCATTTATTGTAAGAAAAACGGCTTTTGCAACTTCTGTGGAACTGCCCAAAACTGTACGACAGGAACGAGCTGTGATCCTCCGATTGAACTCTACACTCAATCCAACTGCACGGGAGTGTGCATGCCTTAAGAACACAGATAGCACAGATTATAGGAAAAGTGAGATTAACAGAGTAACAGAATATCAGATGAAGATTATCAGAAGAACGGAGAATCAGATAAAAATATGTAATTTATAAATAATTTTATCTATGGGAGATTATTATAAACCCGTAAAACCAGGCTTCGAAAAGTTAAGAATATGGAAAAAAGCATATGATCTCATGATGGAAGTTCATACTATTTGCAAAACGCTTCCGCTGAGCGAAAAATATATTTTCAAAAGCCAATCAGAGAGATCGTCCAGTTCTGTTGTTGATAATATCGCAGAATCAAATACATCTTACTATTATAACGACAAAATAAAGGCGGCCTATGTCGCGAGAAAAGAAGCTGGAGAAACCCAAAGTCATTTAAGAAAAATGGAAGGAAAAAAGTATATTACTTCAGATAAGACGAATTACTTAATTGATGAATATGAAGGATTGATTCGAGGAATTAATGCGTATGTCAATTACGTCTGTGAAAAAAGAGATAAAGTACCTCGTCATTCTGGGGAACGAAGTGACTCCAGAATCGTAGTTAATTTATTTACAACGATCCTGGATGCGCTCTAAAACTCATCGCTTACCAGGATGACGTTGATAATAAAAAATGAATCCAATATTCTGATAATCTGATCTTCTTAATCTGTTGATCCGATCTTCTGATACCCTTTTAGTTAATGATCAACCAATTAAATCTTACAGGACTGATCGTAGGCGCGGGTGCCGCTACTTTAAAATAAGGTCTACAGTTGATCTCTGTCGCAGTGCAGGTTTGTTTTTGTACCATCGTCAGTTGTGTACTCTGGAGAGAGTCTGTGGGTGTGATATATATGAGCGATCCATCTTTAATCGTATCGTTATAGATGACGATCTCTGATTCGCGTCCCGGAATCTGGCCGACACCGGCGGCATTTGTTTTCGTTTCTATGGCGGGAGCGTAGATACCGTTGCGGGAAAAATTATCCGCCGCGGCGATAATAGCCGCAGAAGAGGTAGCGTCAAGATATGTATTGAGAGCCAGTCCGTTAAACTTCGCCGAACCTGATGCGTCGATGGAAGCCACTTCTGTACCGAGTTGGTTTTGGATAGCTAACTTAGTATTCGTCATCCTGGCTTGTCCAGGATCTATGTGTGATTCTGGAGTCCCTCCGGTCCCCAGAATGACGGTGAGATCGTCATTTTTGTTAATTGGTTGTAATGTATTAGTTCTCACTCCGCCTTGGGCGATAATTTCTCCTTTGCTCGTCAAGGTTCCGTCTCGTGCAATAGTTACGGCTCCGTCAAGAAGGTTGATAGAGGAGAGGGCAGAGAGTCTCAATTCCCAGTTTAGGGATAAAATAGTGTTATCTTGGATGAGTACGTTTCCGGCGGTCAGAGAGTTTGTAACAGAAACATTGTACAAGTTTGATGAACCCGTAACTGTCAAATTTTCGAGCTGTGGTGATGTGGAAAGAGTACCATTGATATTCTGTGATCCAAGGTTGGTTGTCTGAGAGAGATTTGTATTCGTGTCAGGGTTGGAAAGGGGTTGGTTTTTTATATCGGCTAGCAGACGTTGAATATCGTTTATATTATTTGTCAGACTACTAATATTATCCGACTGTATTTCTTTGGCTATGAGTTTTCCCGAGAGACTCGCTTCATTGGCTGCCAACGTGCCCGATATCATTGCATTGGCGGACGTAAGATCATTTGTTACTATAGCTCCGGCGGCGAGTGTTCCCGATATCGTCGCATCATTTTCTATCACGATGGAATCGGCGATAAGCTGTCCGGAGAAAGAAGCGTTACCAGCTGAGTCTATGACGACGACACTCTTCCCTTGATTCCCTTTGACAATAAGTTTAGCTAGTGGTCCATCTTGTTCCTCCGTCATCCTGGCTTGTCCAGGATCTGTTTGTGATTCTGCGGTCACGGGAGAGGAAAGGTCGATAGTGACATCTTTATTTTGCGGTTTAATCACGTTCGTTTCCAGTTTAGCGATCTTTGCACTTCCCGAGGCAATAAGGTCTGTCGTTTCAACAACAGGCGAGACGATCTTTTGCTCTACGTGTATATTTTTCGCCAGTAAGTTTTGTATATTCGCAGTTTGGGCAGTAAATTGATTCGTTATGATATGTTGGGCTTGTATCATTCCTGAATTTATTTTCCCTACTGTTAATTCTGCCAAAGTGCCAATGGAATGAACAATGGTTCCTGTTGTTGCATTTATGACATTAAATAGTGACTGCCCCGCTGTGTTCTCGTTATACACAATTTCTGCCGAATTCGACGCATCTTTCACGAGCGCAAAATAACCGCCTGCGCCTGGATCGTACCAGGAGATATTGACAAACGCTAAAATCGTACCGCAGGTGATTCCGAAAGGTGTAGTAGATGGACAGGATATCACTGTTCCTTTACCGTTCGCGGGATCAAATTCTTCTAAAGCTTTTCCAACGATAGACCCTGCCTGTGTAGACACCATACCCATACCGGGGATAGAGCTCGTAGTGATGGGATCACCCCGTTTTATCGATCCGTTGATGGTAGAAACCTTGACAGGGACACGTCCGGCAAGAGCGAGGATAGTATCGCTGGCATCTTGTCCCTGGTCACCCAATATGAGACCTGGTTTGGTTGGGACAATACCGATGACTTTTTGATCGTAGGAAGTCTGTGATTTCTGGCTCATCACGTTGTTACGAGGGTCTATAGAAAGAATATCTCCAGCAGAGAGATTTTGTTCTGAAGTCGGCATGAACTCCGCAATATCAGCTCCTGTCTGTGTGCCATTGCGAATACAGGCAACAAGCTGTGTTCCAGTACCGCTTGAGGCCACAGTAACGGCTGCACCTATTGGATATAAGTAAAACCGGTTCGCTGTATTTCCTCCAACAACAAAGAATGTTGCATTGTCTCCACCTTTGGCGATAGAACTAACATCTTGTCCACCGGCGGCTTGGTAATTGGTGCCAAACTCTCCTGTACACGCAGTGTCTTTTGTGCTATCGGCGGCGTTGTAGGCGGCAGTATTCGTGCGGGTAAATCGGAGAGGCGCGTCTTTTCTCACACAGGCTACTCCTACGGTGCCTGTAGAATTTGCAGTTACCGTGGGAGCACCGGTGCCTCCGGCTGCAACGTAGAATTGATTCGCCGTATTTCCCGCAACTACGAAATTTTGTGAAACGGAAACTGCCTGACCACCGCTACTGTATGCCGATGCATCAAGGAGTCCCCCAGCCTGATAATTATTACCAAAGTCCGTGGTACACGCAGTATCTTTGGTTGCGTCCGTTGCATTGTACGCGGCGGTTGTGCGGGAGTAGCGGATGGGAGGACCGACGTGAAAAAGGCCGCTCAAGGTGATATCACCCGTGACAGAGAACTTAGTTCCAGGCAATGTATTGCCTATCCCTACATTTCCGTTACTAAGGATTATGAAAGAAGAACTACCGACTCCCACATTGAGAAGTCCGGCCGGAGCAGTATTTCCGATACCTACATTTCCTCCCGCCAGAACGTTAAATTTTCGATTGACATCAAGCAAAGAGACAGGAGAGGAGGTGCCTATGCCCACATTTCCATTTAACAATACAACAAACGCATTTGTCTGTCCCACTCCCACATTAAACAACCCTCCTGGGTTTGTAAGACCTATCCCTACATTTCCAGTTGACGCTTGGGCATAGAGCATAGTGGTAGGTAGATTTAAAAAAACAGAAACGGAAGAGGAGCTGTAGTTTGGTACAGCAATATCTGCTTTTCCATCTCCATTGAGATCTCCAACGACTATCCAACGGGGAGCCGTTCCTGTGGCGTACGTTACTTGGGTGGCAAACGTGCCTGCGCCGTTGTTGAGTAATACAGAAATAGTATTGTCGGCATTATTCCCCGCGACAATATCCGCTTTTCCGTCGCCGTTGAGATCTCCTAAAGCCACACCGAGAGGAGTTGTTCCTATGGTATAGTCTACTTTTGCCGCAAACGTGCCGGCGCCGTTGTTTATATAGACTGACACTTTCGTCGAACCCTGGCTCGTTACAGCCAAGTCCGCTTTTCCGTCGCCGTCGACATCTCCGATAGCTATACCGGAAGGATTAGTATTTGCAGCATACGTCACATGGGAGCCAAACGTGCCACTGCCGATGTTGATAAAGACAGAAACGGAGGTAGAACCATAGTCTGCCGTTGCCAAGTCCGCTTTTCCGTCGCCGTCGACATCGCCCAAAGCCAGCCCAACCGGATTTGTTCCGGTGGCGTAATCCGCCTTCGCGGCAAACGTACCGTCGCCTTTATTGAGAAGAACTGAAGCGACAGTAGCACTGAAGCCAGTTGAGGCTATATCCGCTTTCCCATCGCCGTTGAGATCTCCAATTTTTACCCCTGCACTCGCAGATGTTCCGGTGGCGTAATTCACCCTGGCGACAAACGTCCCGTCGCCATTGTTGATATAGACAGAAACTATGGAACTGGAACTGCCCACGACCATATCTGCTTTGCCATCTCCATTGAGATCTCCAATGGCGACGTCACTCGGGGTTGTCTCTGTTGCGTAATCAACCTTAGCGGCAAACGTGCCGGCGCCATTGTTGATATAGACAGATACTGTGTTAGGATTCCGATTGGCAACAGCCAAGTCCGCTTTTCCATCTCCATTGAGATCTCCCATTGCTATACCATCAGGATTCGTTCCAGAAGCGATATCTACTTTTGTACCAAACATACCTCCCTTGGTGAGATTCATTTCTCCGGCCTGAATAGAGCCAATATTAACCAGATTGCCGTCGCTTGTCATCCGCATAGCCCCTGTGATACTGTCTTTTCCGATGCCTCCTGTGCCTATCCCCCCAGTGAATCCCGTGTATCCGTTGAAGCCTTTATAAGCATTCAAGATGTTTGTCGAAGAGCTCGAGAAGATAAGGTTGTCTGCGTTGATTCCTCCAACCACTTGCAGTTTACCTACTGGTGCCGTAGTACCAATACCTGTATTTCCTTCGACAAGGAGTCCGCCTGAAGGTGCGGTAGCTTTGAGGAAATTAGAGGCGAGAGAAGTGGTACCGATAGACATACCTCCGGCTACGGCTAATCTAGAGTTGGCAATCGTGGCGCCTACTCCCACATTCCCGTTTGCAAGAACTATAAATGAAGAATTGCCAACACCTATATTGAAAAGTCCTGCAGGCGCAGTTATTCCAATCCCCACATTTCCTCCCGCGAGTATGTTAAATTTTCTATTGACATCAAACAAAGAGATGGGGGAGGAGGTACCAATGCCAACATTCCCATTCGATAATACTGTTAGCCCAGATGTTTGACCAATGCCCACATTAAAAAGACCGCCTGGATTGGTGAGACCAATACCCACATTGCCGCCTGCTTTTATCCGCATATATTCTGTATCAGTATCCGAACCGGCTGAAGAGGCTGCCTTGAAAGAAATATCGCCATACTCTGAAGCAAAAATTAGATTATCGTTCGTATCATTGCTTTGAATAAATGCTCGTCTAGTCCCAGCTTGAAAGAACGTTAGAAACGGACTGCCAGTTGTAGAGATATCATCAAGACGCAACTGTTCACCTGTGATGCTTCCCTGAATATGAAGGGCTGCTAATGGATTTGTCGACCCGATGCCGACGTTGCCGGTGCTTGTTTTAATCACCATTTGGTCTACGTTATTTTCTCTAAAACTAATATCACCGCCAGTTCCTCTATTAATATAAAGAGTCGAACCAGCAGTAATAAGACTATAGAAATTAGCATTACCAGTTGCCAAGGAACCGTTAAATCCAATTGCGCCATAATTACTACTTCCGCCCCATTCACCGATCAACACAGTTCCGACTCCGCTACCCTTAACTTCCAACTTCGCCCCAGGTCCCGTCGTCCCAATCCCAACATTTCCACTACTTAAAACTATGAGAGAAGAACTTCCAACCCCCACATTGAGAAGTCCAGCCGGAGCGGTATTTCCTATTCCGACATTTCCTCCCATGACTGCAAGTTTAGCTGTTCCGGGAGCGGTTGTACCTATCCCAACGGCATATGTTGTAGACGCAGGGTAAAGATTTGATCCCGTTAATCTCCAAACTCCTCCAGCGCCTCCTCCCGCAGCAGAGTAGCTCGTATTCAAAGCATTAACAAGAGAAGCCGTACTGCCGAAATTTAACGAATAGGTATTGATTTCACCAAAAGTGGAAGAGAATGGGATAGGATTAACGGTCGTACCTTTTATGTTTGAGTCATTAAATCTGATCGTTCCTCCGGCGGACGTGACACCCACGCCCGCTTCTAAAACAATATCTCCATAGTTAAACGATCTGAGCGTGAGATCATCGCTATTGAACGATTCGCCTGACTGGACATATAGAGGTGCCTGAGATTTAATATACGAGCTCACGGGATTGTTAAAATTGATGTCATAGGCGATCGCCACATCTCCTGAAGAGGTAAAGGAAGTCGGCACATTGAACGTAGCCGCTTGAGGTGAAATGGTCACGATATCCGATCCCGACGCATTCAGTGTTAGTATATTGCCTGTGCCATCTATACGAATAAAAGCTCCTTGGGCGGTCGAACCCGTGGCAGTGTTGTACGTATAGGAAAGGTAATCTCCGACGGAACCTGTCAGGTGTAGTTTATATAGTGGAGAAGTGGTGCCGATGCCTACGTTTCCTTCTACCAAAAGTCCTCCGGACGGGGCAGTTGCCATCAGGAAAGATGAAGATTGTACTGTCGTGCCGATAGAGATACCGCCCGCTACTGCAAGTTTGGAATTTGTGGTCGTTGCCCCTATCCCCACATTTCCCGAATCATACCCAAGGAGCGCTCCACCCGTTACTTTGAGAGAATACCCGCCAAAATTACTTGTACCTGCAGGGTCTATTCCGTAGGCGACGTTTGAAGAATCAAGAAAGAAATCTCCACGGATGGTACCGTTGACGTCAAGTTTATACGATGGATTCGTCAGACCCACACCAACATTGCCATTCGCCAATACTACTAATCCTGCTGTCTGTCCTATTCCAACGTTGAACAGACCTCCTGGATTTGTTAATCCTACGCCTACATTACCACTGGCGAGTACGTTAAACTTCGAGTTCACATCAAACAGGGAGACAGGAGCGGAAGTTCCTATTCCCACATTCCCGTTGGCCAAAACAACAAGTCCTGCAGTCTGACCGATTCCAACGTTAAAGAGACCTCCTGGATTTGTAAGACCAACTCCCACATTGCCACCCGCTAGTACTGTAAATTTTTGATTCACATCCAGAAGTGCTTTTGGTGCGCTCGTCCCGATACCGACGTTGCCATTCACATCGATTCTCATCCGTTCGTTTGTTGTAGCAAAACCTCCTGTCACGAAACCTAGATATCCTGTAGTTGCATCCTCATTGACAATATTGAAACCGTTAGCAGCTATTGCTTGGAAACCGATTGAATTAGGAGTATAGACTCCGTTGGCACTAAACGAAGGGTTAAACAAGGCCAATCCGGCTACAGTACTTCCGGAAGACGCTTCCATACGGAATTGTGTATAGCTTGTTGCGCCGGTACTTTTTCCGACAATAAATGTATTTCCCGGTCCGACAACTTCAAGATTTCTTGTTGGATTTGTGAGTCCTATTCCTACCTTTCCATTGGCAAGTACTACGAGTCCTGCGGTTTGACCTATTCCTACGTTAAATAGTCCTCCAGGATTTGTTAATCCCACCCCCACATTTCCATTGGCTAATACCACGAAAGCGTTTGTCGCTCCTATTCCAACGTTAAACAATCCTCCAGGATTACTTAACCCAATGCCTACATTCGTACCATTGTCGAAGATTTGAGAAATACCTATGTTTGATGCGCTTGTGAATTTAGAAATGTAATTTGTTGTTCCACTTCCTCCGATAGTTCCTCCTAAACCTGCGCAGTTACCTGAGGCATCACAGACTTGACTGGCTCCCTGATAGATGGTTGATCCATGAATATTTCCAGACACATCAAACTTATATGCAGGATTTGTTATGCCTATGCCCACATTTCCGTTCGCGAGAACTATGAAGGAAGAACTACCTATGCCTACATCGAGAAGTCCAGTAGGAGCTGTTATTCCAATACCGACGTTGCCACTTCCTGTAATAGTTAAATTTTCTCTCCAAGTACCATCATATGTGTCAAAAGCAAGTCCGCCAGATGCTCGATGTCTTATTACTCCAGCATTGGAAGAATCTCCTAAATAAATTCCAGTATTAGCAC
Organism: bacterium; assembly: GCA_030647255.1. Lineage (GTDB taxonomy): Bacteria > Patescibacteriota > Microgenomatia > UBA1406 > GWC2-37-13 > JAUSJK01. The sequence goes on along the minus strand of JAUSJK010000052.1, from coordinate 275 downwards.
TAGCAATGGTATCTGTTCCTGGACCATCAATTCTAAGGGATCCATTTCCGTTGCCAACTTGTAACTTTTCTAGAGGATTCGTTGTCCCAATGCCGACATTGCCGCCGGTTTGAACAACTAAACCAGCGGTAGTATTGGCTGCACCCGAGACGATATTTAAATAGTCTATTGCGGCATCATTCATATAAAGATTGGAATATACAGTAGAGCCTGTGTTGGAGTCACGGATAATTAATCCATATTGATCATCTTCGGCATTCACTTCAATATAGCTT
>JAUSJK010000050.1 GCA_030647255.1 bacterium | reverse complement strand
CGACAAACCTCGGGATCCCCAGAATGACGGATTTTATTTTATGGGGAAATTAAATTTAAAAAAAGGTGAGTTTGCGACGATCGCTATCATATTGGCGGCGGGCATATATGTCATAGGAAGTGTGCTTCTTTCCGAGGTGGTGAAAAATAGATCGACAACATCGACAGCTGGAGCCCAACAAACATGTAACTACAGAGCCCTTTCAACTGTCAAGGATGAAAACGGGAACATCATCTCCACTGGCGATCTCAAAACTAATTTTCGGATTACTAAAGGTGGTCAACTGGTCAGAGAAGGTCAAAGTTTGCTTCAGAACGGTTATTTTCTTGTTGACGCGCCTCTTGAAAACGATAGGCTTCTTAAAAGTGCCGAGTGTAAAGCAGGTGGTTGTATCGCTGACGTTACACTTGTGCCACCATCGGGTATGCAGCTTGTTAGAAAATATTGCGCAAATAGAGGAGATGGTGGGTGTCCCGAAGTATCTTCTACTGACTGGACGTTTCGTAACTTCAATGTTGTGTGTAATGCAAATTATGATTACGGTTGGATAGTACATGTGAATAGCACTTCTCCTACACCGACAACATTTTTATCCCCGACGCCGAGTTTGTCTTCTACTCCCGTTCCAACGACAACAATAAGTGCTTGCAGTTATCGAGCCATTGCCTATGCCAGATATGAAAACGGTCAGCCGGCAGGAGGATATGACGCATATTTTAAAATTCAAAAAAATGCGACAACACTACGAGAAGGTACGCACACGATGAGTAATGGAGTGTATGAAGTAAATTATATCCGCATGTCCATAGGTGATCGTCTCATGACAGCATGCGAGTCAGGAGGGTGTACAGCGCAGGTAGTCTTACGAAAGCAGGGAGTCGACGTGGCACAGGAAAAAATTGTCAGAAAATTTTGTGACAACTATGGCGCCGGAGGATGTCCCGACAGTAGTAGCTCGAGCCCAGTGTTTTCACCTTTCAATGTGGTCTGTGGCGCATATTATAGTTACGGTTGGCTTCTGAAAAACGAACCGAGTCTGACAGCTACACCTACTCCCACTCCTTCGGCTCCGCTCAGGACTAGTCCGACACTTAGTCCTAGTCCCACGCCCACAGCGATGTCTACTCCTACACCAACTCTTACGACTATTCCCACAAACACACCAATTCCTTTACTTACATCGACTCCGCCTCTTGTCTGTCCAGCGACGGGGACAACGTGTAACGAGACGTATCGGGAATCATGCGGTACGAATGGAACGAAAGTGTGTTATAAAGTGGCAGGTGTGTGTACGGGCACGGGCGGGGGAGAGTTCTGTCCTTGGACAAATCAATCATATTGTGACAAATGTTCGACAGACACATCTCCGACAACTGTTCCACTTCCACCGCCTAATTCTATATGTAGCGTAGGAACAGGATGGTGTTCGGTAGATACTCTCAGTAAATATTTTACGAATCCAACTGCTGCACAATATGCCTCGATTGTATGTAATGGAGAAAGTGGAGGCAATCCTGCGGCCCCGAATATTAAATGTAGTTTGACTTCGGGATGGAGTTTTCCTGAGTATAGTATTGGATTGTTTCAAATCAATCTAGTAGCTCACTGTGCTGGTGGGTTTAACTACGATTCAGATAGAGGTCTGTGTAGAATGAAAGACCCGGCTAAAGTAGCTGAGTGCAGAACCTATTATGAAAATGCTATTAATAATATACAGAAAGCTTTACAATTATCTAAGAATGGAACCAACTGGGGGCCTTGGAATTATTATAGAACGAAGTGCGGCTTGCCGTAAAATATATGAATAAACTTTTATTGGGAGTTTTTACTTTCACAGTCGTTATGATGGTACTTTTTTTTGTGGCATCGAATAGAAGTATGTTTCAAAAAAGTCCTATCGTTCAAAATGCTCCAACACCCACTCAGGTTGTTCCAACGATACCTCCCGTGGCACTGGCTATCACCAAGACGAGTAAGCCCGACAAAGTCATCATTTCGAATGTAGAAGTGAAGAATGTATTTGATACTCCGGTGAGCAAAACAGAAACAAATGATATGGTTTTATTTGAAAATAGTAAATATCAGATAGTATATATAGCTGTCTCGAATAGTTTCATTATTTCTATTACTGCGTCACCTTTCGAAAGTATAAAAAAAGAAGCGGAGTCTCGTTTTCTTAATCTTCTCGATGTCAATAAAGAAGGAGCTTGTAAGCTCGACGTATCCATTACTACACCTCGATTTGCTAATCCTGACAATGCAGGGATAGTATACCCTCTCAGCTTCTGTGGGAGTTAGAAGTTAAAAGTACATCAGAAAATCAGAGAATCAGATTATCTGATAACCAGATATTCTTTCTCTCGATACTCTTGATACTCTGATATTCTTAACTCGATATGACATTTTGCTGTTGACAAGGTTTTTAAAATACTGATATACTCAAAACAATTGACAGAATTTTCTATGATTGACGATATAAAATCTCATCTTAACCACATTCCAGGACCATTGCAGAAGCTTATTATTGGCGCTTTGGCTTGTACACTTCTTGTATTGATATATCTTCTCGCCAAATCATATACGGGATCCGGCGGTATGAATGGTTCGCAACAAACGGGTGGAAACACTTCTCCAGCTGGTGTGGAAGAAACGGCGACGCCAAAAAGTAATGTGGTTGTCTTCGCATCCGAAGGTGAGACGTTTAATTCTGAGATGAAGAAAAAAGGCACTTTTTCAACTAAGGTAGGACAATTATTTACTGTAGCAGTCAATTTGGAAGGTGCTCCTGTCGATGCGGCTGATGTTGTGGTATCGTATGACAATAAAACGCTTGAGTATGTATCACGCAATCCGACGTCTCTCCTTCCCCAACTTCTTTTGAATAAAACTGAAAGTACAAACGTATATTATTCGGGTTCTGTTGATCCTCAAAATCCTACAGGTGTTACAAACGGGAGTATTTTATATATCACATTTAGAGCCAAATCGGTATCTTCGGGATCCCAGATAATGCTGGATCCTGTCAAAACCGTCGTTGCTGCGAAAGGTCAAAATGCAACGGGCACAGTCGAATCATTAACAGTCGTGGTTGAATAACATCAAAATGAAAAAATATCTGAATATGTTTTTTTCTCAACGAGGTGAGTTTGTGACACTTGTCGCCCTTTTATCTGTAGGCATTGTCACTCTTGTCTCACTTGTCGGAGGAAAAGCATTGTCACAAGGGAACCTATCTACAGGGAGCAATGCTCAGGCTTCTTGTTTTTTTCACTCTCGTGAATTTGTCAAAGATACATCAGGTAATCCATTGCCTCCCGATGTGGCTCGATCTTTCACCAACTCTAACAGTGAAGGATATAATGCCGCTATGCCGGACTCAGGTGAATTGGATTATAAAACGGATTCACTTGAAGCGGGAAGAAGAGGCAAATTTGTCAATATCTATATGAAAGCTCCTGCGGGATGGCAAATTGTCAAGAGTTCGGCTACGGGTAATGGATATGGTACGTTCAACGGAGATACATATACGGACGCTCTTAACTGTGGAGATGATTACACCTACGGGTGGTATGTAGAAAAAAGAGTCGCTTCTTCAGGATCAGGAACAAACAGCGATTTAATTCGAAGATATAATCTAAAAGTTGACGGTGATGTTATTGGGGACTATAAGAAAGTTCCTGAAGGAGTCTATGATCCGGCTGTAGCTCAAAAACTGATCGATCAAGAATATCCTGGTAGAGGATTTAAAGCCCAGATTATCACTGTCAAAGATGGAATACGAACGGAAGGTAATGGGTATATTGCTGCGGGAAATACGGCGTTTGCGGCAGTTGATCCTACGACAAATACGATTGAAAATGTCTATCAGCATGAGTGTTGGAACAGCGGTGCGCCTCTTATCGAAGTGCAGGTTTCCTGTTATAACGTTAAAGTGAGAATAGAAGCAGATAAAGGATCTGGAATATTGGACTTCGGAACAGTTGTTACGAAAAGAAACGGACAAAGTTTAGTTCCGGTGTCTGGTAGTCCATTCCTTGTCTATGCGGATATGCATTTGAAAGATGTAAAAGAATTTAATTTTCCACTTTCACAACCTCTTGAAGGAGAGGGAAATATATGGATTGATTGGAATAACCCGACGTGGGGAAAACATTGGAATGAAAGAAACTGGTATACGGGCACATGTCCTATTTCAACACCTACTCCAATCCCGACAAAACCTCTTACTGTACAACTGGACTGGTTTTTGATTCCAAGAGACTCAAGTAACAGCTGTCCATGGGGAGATCCTACGAGACCCTCAACGACATTGGCATGTTACCTGTCTTGGAGCACTGCCAATATATGTTCGGGTAAAACAAATAACTATAAGCCAGAATCGCCCGCAGTCGGACCCAATAATCTTGCATGGTCTTGTTCGGGAGGCGTTGAAGTTCAAAATCTCAACTCTCACCTGACGATAAGCAATCCTGCCAATAGCGGAAAAACGATCACTGCCTATTGTGGAGCGCACACGTGTGACTCTTGTCAAATGGGCGGCGATGGTAATGGAAATTTGCCTTACTGTTCTCAATGTGTAGGCGGGTCAAAGAGACTGACGCAAAATGACTACGTACTACCTCCAGGGTGTAGTGCGACCTGTACGGACAATGGTACGACAGGACAGCCGACAGTGACACTTTCAGGATCTTGTACAAATACTCCCACACCGACTCCTACGGCTAAACCAAACGTACCGCCTTCATGCCGAGCTTTGGAAATAAATCCGAGTAATGGTATTTTGAATCCTGGTGGAAACATATCTCTCGTTGCGTACCCAACAGATGCTGACGGAGTCATTCGCAAAGTAGATTTCTATTACGGATTCAAATCGGACGTCGATGCCACTCCTGCAGGATCTCCGACACCGTGGAGATTCTTGGGCGCGGGCCAGTACGCTTCGGGCTCGTGGATCTTCAGCGGATCGGTCCCGGCGAGCATCAAGCCCGGAGCATACTACTTTGTCGCCAACGTCTATGATGATAAGGGTGCGTTCTGCTCAGGGAATCCAAAGAGCGCTCCATATCCTCAATGTGATGCGTGTAGAAAAGTGGTGACCATAGTTGCGCCGACAAGTACTCCTCGACCAACAACGCCTCCTGGAGTACCTACAAATACGCCTATTCCTCCGACGGCGACACCTCGACAAAGTGGACAAACAATCCAGCTTGACTGGAGAGTCGATGGTAGCACTGTCTGTTACTCGGCCTGGAACTTGAGTTGTGGCGGTGGACCAAATAATGGTGGTAGTGGAGCTGGAATAAGTTGCTCTCCAAGCACGGGTTCCATCACTATAAAGAACAATAGATCAGGCACTGTTCATGCTGAATGTCAGAAGAATGTCTGTGAACCATGCAATGCAAACAATCCTATCTCCTGCAATAACAGACAGGGAAGCGGTGGAGTCGATATTCCCACTGGATGTTCGGCTACATGTAACGAATTTGGTACTCCAACCGTAAGTTGTCCCAATGGTGGCGGTGGAACTCCTGCACCATCACGATGTGATTGGTGTACGAATAGAGGACAATGTGAAGCAAGTGGAGGAAATCCAGTAGAGGAAGCTTTTCCCAATCAATGTATCACGGATGGAGATCTTTGTTGCAATGGAGCACGAGGAAGTACTTCTGGAATGAGTAAGCCGAATCCTGTCGCTATTCAAGTAGTCAGTCCCGCTAGATTTAACATTGATCTTGACGCAAATGATGCGGCTAAAAATAAGACGATTGACATCGTTGACTTCCTCAAGGCTCGCACGAATTACGGAGAGACAGTCAAAAACGCACTGGGTGAGGAAGTCACAATCAACGCTCAGTTTATCTCCGGCCTCATCATACGGCTTGGCACATCATACTAAAGTAGACCCTAGACCTTAGAACGTAGATTACTGCTATACTATCCGCATGTTTCGTTATTCATCAAAAACTTTCGGAGAGAAGAATCAAAAAGTCATATTCTTTCTCACGGGCTGGCGTGGAAGCATACTTCAACATTCACTCATTGCTTACCTTTTACAATTAAACGGATATAGAGTAATTGTTTACTCCTATGATAAAAGTATTCTTTCTCCGAATACGAAAGAGACAGCTACAAACTGTAATTTAGTCAAGGAAGACGTTAAGAAAAGAGTAAAAGAATTAAAGAGAGAGGGAATTGACACATTTTATCTTTTTGGGAATAGTCTGGGTAGCTTACTTCCACTTATGATTGCAAATGAAATACCAAAGGATATATCTAAAATCATTTTGAATCTTGTCTCCGCAGACCTTGCTGAAACAGTATGGGGTTGGAATAAAGTCAAAAGACTAGCCTGGTTTAAAGAGAGTTTAGTTGCGCAAAAAATTGTATTGTCCGAACTAAAAGATGCTTGGGAATCACTATCGCCAATTAACAATACTGATAACCTGAAAGGAGTACCAATTCTCTTATATAATTCAACAAGAGATGAATTAATCTCCGCCGAACAAACTCAAAAGATCGCCAGAAAGCTTAGAGGAATAACTTCGGTAAAAACGATAACTAATCACAATAGTCATAAAATAAGTTTGATTAGCAATCTTTTAAGATTCCCTGTGTATCTAAGATTTTTAAGAAGTTAAATTTGTGACGAATAATTGCACCAGCCTTGGAATTTATATTACTGCTATAATTTCTTCATGAAAGTAACACCTTATGATGACATAAATCAGGTATTAGATATATTGTCAAAAGAAGTAAAAGAGATTTTTGACAAGGATTTAATTGGTTTATATCTCACTGGTTCTTTATCGTATGGCGATTTTAACATGGACAGAAGCGATATAGATCTTTTAGTAGTACTAAAGAAGGCTGTGTCTGATGAACAATTAAAGAAGCTCAAGAAAAAGTACGAACGGTTAAAAATAATTCATCCGAAATGGGCAGAGCGCCTTGAGTGTTCATATATTTCTATAGACATACTCAAGGATATTCTTCCCCCACTACAACCGAGACCATATTATGGAGAAGGAGAACTATATCTGGCGACATATGGGAACGAATGGCTGATAAACAATTATTTGCTTTACAAATATGGCATCGCATTGATTGGACCGGACTTCAAAACGTTAATGAAACCCATTGATATAAAAGAAGTTCAAAAAGCCTGCGTCAGAGATCTTTTCAAAGAGTGGGAACCTAAGATAATTG
>JAUSJK010000034.1 GCA_030647255.1 bacterium | reverse complement strand
AGCACGGGAAAATCCAGAACAACGATGTGGAAAAGCTAGCCGGAGTTTCTAACGCGACCGCCGAGCGGTATTTAGACGAACTAGAAAAAGAAGGCAAGCTAACTCAGCACGGCATCATCGGACAAGGAGTGTTTTATAGCTTAAAATAAGGCGTTTTTCACTGAATACCTCAACGGATTGAGTTAATCGCTAAGGCCAGCAGACATCGGGTTTCTGGTTAATCTCAGATCCCAGTTTCTCCCAGACCTCTTCTTGCGTGCCGAGTTGGTCAATAAGGCCGTTTCGGAGAGCCATGCGCCCGAGCATCGTGGAGCCGTCTGCAAGCGCAGTAACATTTGCGACTGAGAGATTGCGATTAGTCGCGACCGCCTGAATAAAATTCTTTAGCATGATATCAAGATCACGCTGTATAAGTGAACGCTCGTCGGCGGTAAGAGCTCTATCGGGACTGCCAGTATCCTTATATTTGCCGGTGGTCAGCTGGTTATAGGTTAGGCCGTCTTTTACATTCTGCTTTGCGTTATCCACGTATGAAATAGTGACACCAATGCTTCCAATATCAGAGTTCGCCGAGGCAATAATAGTATCGGCGGCACTAGCGACCCAGTATGCCGCAGAGCTGGCACCTCCACGCACCCAAGCGATAGACGGCTTATCAAGGGCTTTCAGGGCGGCCGCTATTTCTTCAGCACCAACCGGCGAGCCGCCACCAGAATCTATTTCAAGAATGACCGCTTTAATATTCGGATCGCCCGTGGCATTTTTAAGCTTGGAAACAACGTCTTCTGAAGAGGTGATGGTGTCGCATGAATCTTCTCCGGAACCGAGAAGACTATCGGCACTATCCGGTCTGTAAGTCATAATGCAACCGCGTATTTCTATTCCTATCGTGTTGCAATTGGCGTCATCATTTCCGGTATCTGTATCTGAGGATGCTACATTTGAAACAGTGTCAGAAGAAAAAGAGTCAGGCGAGAATATATATGTAATCAAAACGATTCCGCCAAATGTGCCGAAAGCAATGAGAACTATCATGGAAATAAGTAGACCGATACTGGCGATCTTTGACTCTAGCCACGTGAATGGCCAAAATAACCCGTGGAAGAAAGATACTAAAAATGGCTTCAAATACGCCCAGAATGTCTTTAGCTTGTCATACGTATTTTTATCAAACATGGTTTTGAGTATAACACTCGGCCGCTTGGTGGTTTTTTGGGTATTTAGGAGTACTATCAAAATATGAGTAAGTGACGGAAATGGACTATAAATCATATATATTAGGGTGTATTGAGCAGTATCAAGATTTTCAAACTGCAACAAAATGGTTTGAACGTGCGAAACTGGAGCTATCTGAGAGTAAGTTTATTGAACTCCCACAAGATATTCAGGGATATTTTTTGCAAAGGCACCAATTCACTAACGCAAAAGGACTTTTACATCTTGAAGTAATTCCTGTTGCGGTACGCGAAAGCCTCCAGAAAACGTACGATACAGAAATCCATTTACACAAAGAAACCTTAGCAATAAGTGAGCTAAATGAATTATTACAGAAGTACCAGTTTGAAGAAGCAAAAATATATTTCACTAAACATAGAGATGTAATCAGCCCAGAAAGATACGAAGACTTATTGAGAAGCACCAGAGAAAGAAGAACACGAGAAATCAAAGATGAAATAGTATCGTTATTAGGAAAATATGAATTTGAAGAAGCCGAACTTTACTACAATACTTTTGCCAACATCTTCCCCTTGGATGACTTTAAGAGTTTATTGGAATTATACAAAGACCAACGAAAGCAAGATAAGAGAGACTGGATAGAAGAAAATCTCTCCTCGTTTCTGTTCGACGAGGTAGATCAAGAATTTACAAAAATCTCTAAATGGTTTCCTGAGTTGGAATATAAGAGCATTAGAAAGAAATACTGGAATATCTGGGAAGCGGCACAGATGAAACGATTCAAACGAGAGCAAAATGAAAAATTGGAGAAAGAAAGGCTGGAAAAAGAAGCAAGATTGGAACAGGAGAAAAAAGAAATAATCGCAGCTGTCATTGCGCCAGCGGTAACTTTATTGGGTAATGGTAATTTTCGCGAAGCCGATTCGTCTATTCGTACATACATCGAGAAATATAAGGAAATACCAGAACTATTGAGTAAGTACGAAGAAGTTAAGTCCCAATATATAAAGCGTTTCTTAAGCGAAAAGTTTAGGAACGCAAAGGAATTATCAGATGAACAATTGCTTGCCATTGCTGACATACACCAAAACTTGTTGTTGAGAGCTAGGGCTGGTTCCGGCAAGACGACCACACTGGCTTCAAAAATTGCTTATCTTATCCATGGAGAAATGATTGATCCTAACAATATTGTCGCCCTATGTTTCAATGCAGCAGCCGCAAAGAATATTATTGAAAAATTAAAGGACGACTTCGCTATAGAATATAAGGAAAAACAAAACATTGCGACCTTTCATAGTTTAGCTGGTCAAATATCACAAGTAGAAAAAGACGTAGAGACTTTGTTTGACGATCGCGACCCACTGTCTGAACAAAAACTTACAGGCTTTGTTGAAAAAATATTGGAGAAGAAATGGGATAAACCCTTTCTTGATTTGGAAAAAGAAGATATTTCTAATACTTCAGACAGTATATTTGGATTTATTAAGAAAATCTTGGTGAAGTTTAAGTATGCCACATACAAAAATGTCGTGTACGCAATTGCAAGAGAGGATAAGCGTTTTGATACTGACGAGGAGGCAGATGAACTTGAAAACCATGCTATACAATTTGGCTCAAAGGAACATTATCTATACAGAAGGAATCTTACTTATACTACTTTAGACGGGAAACATGTTAAATCTTTTGGGGAAAAGTGCATCGCGGATTACTTATTCGAACATGATATCAAATATACATATGAACCTAATGAACGAATGGACGGACATACATACTATCCCGATTTTAAGTTATATGAAAAAAATATCATCATTGAACATTGGGGCATAGACGAATTTGACAAACAAAAAAGAGTTCCAAAAAACTGGTTAAAGACCTGGGATGACTATGTCGGAGAAATGGAACAAAAAAGAAAGTATTGGAAGACAAAAAAAGATAAGAATGGCAAAGCTCTTACATTGCTGGAAACGAATATTACGCAATTAAGGAACGGACGAGAAGGGTTTGAAAATGAAATTTGTGCAACTTTGAAAAAAGGTCGAATTAATAACGCTAGATTGTCGATAGATGAAATCATCACAAAAATGTCACATAATTTACGGAGCGAGTTTTCCAAAAAGATAGTGAGTTACATTCAAAAAGCTAAGCAAAACAAGGATACACCTGAAAAGATGAAAGTTAAAATAAATGAGGCTGGATATTCAAAATACAGTAAAGTAAACGTTTTCTTGAATCTGGCGAATGAGATATACAAACAATACGAAACTGATAAAAAGGAAGAATATAAAGTTGATTTTTTTGATTTCTTACTGAACGCGGAGAAAGAAATAGATGACAACTACGGTAACTGTAAATTAAGATCTCGTGTAAGCATCAAAGAAGTTGAATGGCTGTTAATTGATGAGTTTCAGGATTTTTCCCCGTTATTTCTTGCCTTGGTGAAGGCAATTCAGAAATATAATCCGAAAATAAAATTGTTTTGTGTTGGAGATGACTGGCAAGCTATAAATTCTTTTGCGGGATCTGATGTAGAACTATTTAGTAAATTTCAGGAAGAATTTCCTGTCAATTCGGCAATAAAGAATTTAACTATTAACCAAAGGAGCAATGCCAACATAGTTGATTTTGGGAATAGAATAATGACCGGGCATGGTGTCGAATCTAAAGCAAGTCCGCGGAATCATGAACATGCAACTATCGAGCATAGGGACGTTAATGACGGGTGGATTGAAAATAATGAAGTAAGAGAAGCATTTAGTATAGATATTAATGCCAAGTTCGATATAGTTTTACTGAGATATTTAGATCAAACAGCAAAAATCATTGATAAATATATAAAAGATTTGAAAGAGAAGAACAACCCTAAAGACCCATTTAAACTACTTATCTTAAGTCGAAAATCTAAAATAAAACAATATAGTCTGGGTGAGTTTACTAGGAAGTTGGAAATTTTCTTTGTTAAGAAATATCCCGAAAATAAAATCAAGGCAATTTTTAATGAACGTATCGATGAAAAGGGGAATCAATATCGTCAGATAGAAGCCAAGACCGCACACCAAGCTAAAGGTTTAGAGGCAAATGTGGTAATAGTACTGGAGGCGACAAGTCGTTGTTTCCCATTAATACATCCAGATTCTTTATTATTCGAGATATTTGGTGACAGTGTGGATAAAATTGTCGATGAGGAAAGACGTTTATTTTATGTTGCATGCACTAGGGCTAAGTCCGATCTATACATACTTTATGAGGAAGATTTTGATAGGAAGAAAACATTGACGGAATTTTATCCGTTTTGACACGTAGAATTTTAAGCGCGTTTCGTGTTGCTGATGTCTGCAGGGCTGTCGCAACGATTAACTCACCCCGTTGAGTTAATCGCCCAAGCACAGCTCACCTGCGGTAGAATCTAGATATGCCTCCAGAAGAAAGCACCTCACAGCCAGCCCCAGAATCGCCGACTCCGGTTATTGAAGCTCCTACACCTGCGACAGAGCCAGTGACGCCTCTTGAAACTCCTACTGCACCCGC
>JAUSJK010000029.1 GCA_030647255.1 bacterium | reverse complement strand
CTTCCCACTTCAACGAAACCGTCCGAATCGGTGCGAATCGCTTCAGAGATATTTCATTCTCTTGGCGCACTTCTCAAAGAAAAAAACCTTTCCACTCTTGTTGGTGACGAGGGAGGCTATTCGCCATCCCTTTCTTCAAATGAAGAAGTGTTTGGGATCATCATTGAGTCAGCAAAAAAACTCGGCTACGAAAATAATCGTGAATACAATCTGGCCATCGATGCCGCCGCCACCGAGTTTTATCACGATGGAATATATGAATTTAAAAAAACTAATAAAAAATTATTAGGCAAAGAACTTATTGAATATTATTTAAGTTTAAAAGAAAAATATAACTTGATTTCTTTCGAAGATCCGTTTGCTGAAGATGATTGGGAAAATTTCAGGTTATTTACAGAAAAAATCTCTCGTCATTCTGGGGAGGAACGAAGTGACGACTCCAGAATCACTCTGGTAGTTGGTGATGACCTTTTTGTCACAAACACTAAAAGAATAGAAAAAGGTATTCAACAAAAAGCCGCCAACTCCGTGTTGATAAAACTCAATCAGATTGGAACAGTCAGCAAAACAGCCGACGCGATAAATATAACGAAAAAAGCCGGATGGAAGACAATTATTTCTCATAGGTCAGGTGAAACGGAAGATCCTTTTATCGCCGATCTCGCCTACGGATCTGGAGCAGACTTTATCAAGACTGGCTCCATGTCCCGCTCCGAACGCCTCGCCAAATATAACCGACTTTTGGAGATTGAAAATCAGCTATAATTCTACCTTCTATGAGAAAGCTTGCACTTATCATACTCGATGGATGGGGATTGGGAGAGGAAAAAGAAAATAATGCTATCCACATGGCTAAAACTCCCTTTTTTGACTCATTGTGGAAACAATTTCCTCACACGACGCTTCAGGCGAGCGGTGAATACGTCGGTCTTCCAGAAGGACAGATCGGCGGATCGGAAGTGGGACATCTCACAATCGGTGCAGGCCGGGTTATTTTCCAGGAATTACAGAAAATAAACAGGAGTTTAACACAACTTGAGGGAGAGCATAGCATTTTGAATCAGCCCCAATTTAAACTATTCATTGAATTGGCAAGAAAGCAGTCGCCCCATCTTGTCGGACTCGTCTCCACGGGCGGAGTCCATAGCCATCAAGATCATCTTTTTCATCTTTTGAAAATTATGAAAAAAGAAAGGTGTAAAGAACCTTTTATTCACTTCATCAGTGACGGCCGAGACACCTCTCCCACTTCATCTCTCAAATCCTCCCAGAAACTTCTCAATGTAATCCATGACCTGAAGTATGGAAAAGTCGTCACGCTCGTCGGCCGGTTTTATGCCATGGACCGCGATCATAATATGGACAGAACTAAAAAGGCCCTCGATCTTTTTATGTCTGGAAAAGATGACAGCTCATTGATTTCAACATGGGAAACAAATTTGATTGAAGATATAAAAAAAAGTCACGCAAATAAAATCACTGACGAGTTCATTGAACCAGTTCTGATCGACTCTCATTTTAAAGGAATACCACCAATGTCTCCCGTCTTATTTTTCAACTTCAGATCTGACAGGATGAAGCAGATTGTCACCGAAATATCCCATACACATCCGCACCGGCATATATTTACTTTGACTAAATATGATAAATCGTACCCTTTTCCCGCCATCTTTCAAAAAGAAAAAATAGACAATACGCTGGGCGAAATTTTGAGCAAACACGGCCTATCACAACTACGGGTGACAGAAACGGAGAAAGCTCCCCATGTGACATATTTTTTTAACGGCGGCGTCGAAATCACATTTCCCAGTGAGGAAAGAACCATTGCCGAAAGCCACAAAGTAAAACACGACGAGATTCCCGAGATGAGAGCCACAGAAATTGCTGAAAATATTACTCGGACAATTGGAGAAAAAGCTCATGATTTTATACTCGTCAATTTTGCCAATCCCGATATGGTCGGACACACGGGCAACTTTGATGCGGTTGTCAAAGGAGTCGAGAGAGTCGACCAGGAGTTGAAAAAAATCGTCGAATTTTTAAGCGGTAATGGATATATCTGTCTTATCACCGCCGATCACGGGAATGCGGACATTATGTATGACCTGGTGACCCACGAACCTCACACCGCCCATACGCTTAATCCCGTGCCTTTCATCATCTACGATACGAAGAATAAAGAGAATCAGAAATTGAAGTTGGATCAAAATCCCGCCAACGGCCTCTCTCTTATCGCGGGAACTGTGATGAAATTGATGGAACTGCCCTCAAAAGACATTGGATTTAAAGATCTGATTAGATAGTAGGGAACGGTTTTCAACCGTTCCTTTTTTATTTTACACGTAGTGACAGGTCGCGACCTGTCACTACAAATATATATGTAATTTGTAGGGGACGCAGATCTGCGTCCCGAAGTAGTCTTTCGTCATCCTGGTAAGTCCTGAGCGAAGTCGAAGGACATATCCAGGATCGTTGTTAATTAATTCAACTACGATTCTGGAGTCGTCACTTCGTTCCTCCCCAGAATGACGATTCATACCGTTCGAACGAAGTCAGGTGCAGGCTTGTACCTGAGACTCTTCTATCAATCTGTACTATAATACTTATATGAAAGAGCAACAAAAACTACTTGAGATTGATGATAACTTTAGACTTACAGATCTTTGGAAGGAAGAACAAAAAGAGCCATCGATGATAAGTAAAATGCTGGGAAATATGGGTCATGCAATAATCAGATTTTTTAAGATGATGAAAGATGTAATTATTCCTCCGCTAAAAAAATAGAAAAAAAGACACCCCCGAAGTGTACTGGAGCTTCCAAGCAATCTAGCGAGTTATCTTCCTAAACTCTCCCATCAATTTTTTAGTCAGATGTCCCACTTCCCCCTGAGCTACTTTAGTATCATCAATTTGTACGACGGGCATTATCTCTTTATTCGATGCGCTGATAAATGCTTCGCGGAAAGAGGAAATACCTTTCATATAGATATCTTTTTCTTCGATAGAAATATGTTCCTTTTGAGCGATTTCGAAAATCACTTTTCTCGTAATTCCGGCAAGTATATCTACTTTTGGCGTCACCAACTTTCCATCGATAACTACGAAGATATTTGTCGTCGTTCCTTCGTACATTTTCCCTCCTTCATCTACATATATCGCCTCAACAGCCTCTTCTTTTTTCGCTTTTTGAAGAGCGAGTATGCCCATCATATAGTTCAGAGACTTTGCTTCAGCGAGAACTCTTCTTGTAGAGTACGTGATTACTTTCACACCTTCCTCATAGTATTCCTTCGGGTATTCGATCGCACAGGTGTAAGTAATAATGAGCGAGGATACTCCAGGAGTGACAGAGTCAGGACCAACTCCCCCAGTTCCAATGATGCGAATATTAAATTCTTTGCACTCAGGTTTATTTTTCTCAATTCCTTCAATGACTTTTTGCATGATTTCTTCTTTTGTCCAGTGAGGAGTGATACCGACTACGTCAAGAGAGTTAAAAAATCTATCTATATGATCTTCGAGCCGAAAAGGCACATGGTTATATGTCCTCAAAAAATCAAACACCCCGTATCCCCGAAGTACTGAAAGATCATTTACAGGGATTACCAAATCTTTTGCCTCAACCCATTTTGTAGATAAATAATGAAGCATATGTAGAGCATTATAGCAAAGTGATAAAGATAAAAAGATGTAGATCGGGATCCTTTTACCAATAGAGATAATTTAATGGGGATCCTGAACTAAATTCAGGATGACAAGCGATTTCCCAATACCTAATAACGAATAACTTTTC
The DNA here is from genome assembly GCA_030647255.1 of bacterium. Classification (GTDB taxonomy): domain Bacteria; phylum Patescibacteriota; class Microgenomatia; order UBA1406; family GWC2-37-13; genus JAUSJK01. The sequence goes on along the minus strand of JAUSJK010000029.1, from coordinate 2,939 downwards.
TAACTACTTACTACTGCTTTTGCAAAAGCTGCAAAGAGACGCTCGAGGTCTCCGTTGGTATCTGCCTCCGGATGACATTGGACTCCATAGCAGAAAAAAGAAGAGTCTGTATGCTCTATGATTTCAGCAACTCCGGCGGGAGACTCGCCTACTATTTTCATATTGTGCCCAGCCTCTCTCACCGCCTGGTGATGGCCGGAATTTACATTAATTTTCTCTTTCCCGAGTAGTTGAGCGATCCGACTTGAAGGATCAAGGACGACTTCATGTTTTTGTCCAGAAAAAAGTCCATCGTAATTTTCTACATCATGTTTCTCTGAAGGAAACTCATCGGCTACATGTTGTATCAGTTTCCCGCCTGAGGCAATAGCTAAACCTTGATGACCGCGGCAAATTCCCAGGAATGGCTTTTTATCCGCCAGAACTTTTTTGAGAATATACTGCTCCATCATATCGCGCCCTCTTTCCGGTTCCTGTGTTTTTCCACCCTTTGTTTCTCCATACAAAGATGGGTTCCAATCTGCCCCACCCATTAAGAGTACTCCTTGTGACTGATCATATAATTCATCAATCATCTGGATGGTCATGACGTGAGACACAAAATAAGGGAGAAGATGGTATTGGACAAGTTTTTTGATATATGTCTCTCGGGCAAAATGAAAAGGAGCATATTTTTCTTTAGTATTCTTGAATGTCGCCAAAGGTACAAGTACTTCTTTCATATTGTATCTTTTAGTGAATATTTTTATCAGTTTTATACCAAATACAAAATACTAAATACCATATACTCTCTTTAACACCTCTATCCCTTTCCAAAATATTTCCTCATCATAGTTTTCGTTGGGAGAGTGGAGATTACAGTCGGGTAGGATGAATCCTGTGAGAACTACTGGTTTTTTAAAAAGTCTCTGGAGTATTTCGGCTGCGGGAATGGATCCGCCCGATCTATTAAACAGTACTTTATTTCCAAATTCTTTTTCGAGTATCTCAACCGTTTTTTTCACATATTCATTCTCTATGTCCGTATAAAAAGGCGCCGCATTTCCGTGAGTCGTGAGTTCATACTTGACCCCTTGTGGTAGCTTTTTCTGAATATATTCTCTTACCATTTTTTCTATACTCTCTGGGTCTTGATGTTCAACCAGGCGGAAGGAAAACTTGACCATGGCCGATTTAGGGATGACTGTTTTTGATCCTTCCCCTGTATAGCCGGAAAGTATTCCATGACAGTCAAATGAGGGAGCAATTTTGGATGAAAGATACACAGGTAATCCATCGACAGTTGTCACCGTATACGTTTGAGCTTCTTTCCTTTCTTGTTCATCTGAAACCGCCCCTTTTTTAAGAACTTCCAGTTCTTCTTTAGGGATTTTTCTCACCTTATCATAGAATCCTGGCAGTTTTATTTTTCCTGTATTCACGTCTTTTATCGACGCCACTAAATCGGCTAACACATTAATCGGATTATAAACTCTATTCCCATAAATGCCCGAGTGCAGATCTCTTTCACCTATTTTCACAGACAAAGTAAAGTATAAAATTCCTCGTAACCCATACTCTATCTGAGGAATGTTTCTCTCATGCATACCGACATCCGTGATATAAAAGACATCTGCTTTTGAAAGAAGATCGGATGCTTCTTTCACATATGGTTCAAAATTGAGACTTCCTGTTTCTTCTTCTCCTTCAAATACGCAGATGATATTGCTCTCGAGTTTATTTTCTTGTACGAGCTCCTCTATAGCGACTATATTCTGCCAGAGGTGCCCTTTGTCATCAGCTATTCCTCGGGCATAAAACTTACCCTCTTTGGAAGTAAGTGTAAAGGCGGGAGTTTTCCATTCATCCGCCGGATCTTCGGGTTGAACATCATAATGAGCATAGATGCCTATTGTTTTGGCCGTATCGGAAACTTTTTTATGCGCCACCACCAAAGGAGGAAAGGGATCTTTTGTAAGAAGCCGCACTTCAAATCCTAAACTGACCAACTTCGTTTTAATATATTCTGCCGCTTTTACAATCTGATCTTTTCTCTTTGGATCTGTAGAGACAGATTCGATGGCGATAAACTTTTTAAGTTCTTCTACAATTTTTTGTCGATTCATATGTGTATTAATGTCATTCTGGCTAGTCCTGAGCAAAGTCGAAGGACTTGTCCAGAATCGTAGTTAATTATATTTAACAACGATCCTGGATGCGTCTCGCTTTGCGAGACTTACCAGGATGACGAAAGAAGTCTCACTACTAACTACTGACTACCTCTATACTATTTTTACATACGAATTAACCGTTGCCTGTCCCCAACTCAACGAATACTCTGCTCTTCTTACGAGTTGAAAGCTGGGTGAATCGAGAGTGCGGGTGACTACGATGACCCTTGCTCCTTTTTTAAGATATTCCAATCTCCCTATCATTCGTACCCATAACTCATCATAAAAACACGTTGCATGGGTAAAAAACACATCTCCATCAAGAAAATTTTCATTCATAATGTCGCCGTGGATAAAAGAAATCAACAGCGTTTGTTTTTTCTCAGGTAAAGTTTGTCTATATTCAAGTATGAAGCGTGCAAGTACAGTCTGTGCCGTATTGTTGAGTTCTTCGAGTATCTCTATGCCCCGGCAGTTGGCAAAATCAAAAAGAAGATGGGCGAGAATGACTGCTTTACCCGTTCCAGAGCCTAGATCATAGAATTTTTCTCCTTCCATAGGTTCCACATCTTGCAGTATTTTATAGAATGCATCCGGGGTTATTTCTCCATACGTATGCGCCTTATCTTCATAAGAAAGTTTTTTTCTCGCCTGAGCGGAGATGGTATACCCGTCCACGTCGGCATACAAATGATTGAGTATTGTCTTCGCGTGTTCAAGGTCCATGTATACATTATACAAAAGGCGGAGGAGTATTTTACATGCTCGGATATGGAGTAAGGTTGACCG
>JAUSJK010000028.1 GCA_030647255.1 bacterium | reverse complement strand
GTCCCCATCCTCCACCCACATCGTCCTTATGTACAAAATTGATATCCTTTTGAGTTTTAGGAGCTGAGATAACACAACCAAGCTCAATAAGTTTTTTCTCAATTATTTTTAAATCTGGGACTTTTAGTTTTATTTCTATTTCACGCATATGTATATAATATCATAACTTTTAAAAAAATTTAGATAAAAAAAGACCGGGCAACGTTTATGGACGTGCCCAGTTTAGATTCATCTAAAATGACTGTGGGATTATTTAATTCCTATCGATAGTGGAGTTAGATTATGCTTGACGAAATACTTCGTCGCACTAAGCCTTCTCGCACGAGACCACCAATTCCAAATGGACTTCTGTGGTCCAGAATTGTTTAAGGTACGCCAGATATCTATGAAGCTTGCCTCATAGGTGTTGACCTGGTTTCCAACAATCCCCAATTCACGATAGACATCATCATAATGCCTAGTAATGGTGGCGAGTTGCTGCTCGGACTCCTTGCAGGCTTGAACTTGATCACCTAACTTACTCCTGCAATCGGCGAGCTCAGCGCTCACGAGAGTCAGTTTGGCGATAGCCTTTCGAAGTTCATTCTGTTCTTTAGCGAGATCCCGCTCGAGTTGGCCACGCTTGTCGAGCGTTGCAGCCGCCTCAAGGTCGGCGAGCGTTGCCTGATGAACGAGGTAGCGGCAGAGTAGGTTGGGATTGTCGACCAAACGATGTGGTTTTTCTCCGCTGGACATTACCTTCCTATGCTGCTCATCGTATGACGAAGACAGAAACGTAAAGGCTTGATCATCCGTGTAAACGCATATGCTCCCATCACTGTCGAGTTTGAAAATCCGATCCGCCGGCGGAACAAAGTGATTACCAAGGTCAGCATATACTTCTTTATCTTGTAGCCACTTAATATGGATTGTGTAAGTGGAATCTTTGTAATTCCTTGACCCTGCACCCTCCATTGCTCTGACCATGACTATTGCACATTTTCCTTGATCAAGAGCTATCGAAATATTTGACGAAACTTCTCCTGGCTTCAGAGCACACTTGGCACTCGAACCCAAGAAATACAGGGATCCGTGGTTAAACATAGATAGTGTCACCACTTCTCCTTTAACGATTGCAAACAACTGATCATTAGGTCTCATATCTAGTATCTTTCACTTATTAACAACATCGTTGTCAATGTACTTTTGGATGCCCATCGGACATCATGCCTTAATCCCTGGCATTCATTAGGGGCTACCTACAAAGTGGATAGCAAAAATACACTACCATATTTAATATAAAAAGTCAATAAAAACTCGAGTAAAATAATTACTTACCCCCAATGCGTCTTTATATAATCTGACGTCTCACTCATAGAAAAAGGCTGAGTACTATTCCCTACTCTTACATAGAAATCCTCTTTTTTATCACCATTTATGAGGTACGCTGGCTTATGTCCCTCACGTACTGTTATCAAACAGATATCTCTATCGTCAACCTTTTCAAACTTAACGCTCGTATATTTTGCAAAAGAAAGGCCAATCATGGTTTTTATAAGCATATTCAAATGATTTTCAAATCCGTCCCGATTTTTCTTTGGAAGAGATTTAAAGTCATTTTCTAGCCCTATGACGTTTCCATCATCATTGACCCCAATCAAGAGTGTTCCACCATCTGCATTGAGAAAACCAACAATTGTTTTCAGAACCATTTTTTCTATTTCCTTACTCACTTCGCCTTTGCGAGTATCATATCGAAGCGTCTCCTTAAACTCCAGGAACAGTCCTTCACCTTCTTCGATAAGTATACGCGGATCACGAGTCAGTATTCGTCCTGATGCACTATGAGCCATCTGTTTTATGACATGAACATATTCATCATAATTTGAAATATTTTTTATTTTTGTAACCCGACCGTTGTTATGCTCAAGAATGATGGTGGCATGATGCATCATCCGACCCAAGGGTGACTGATAGAGCTCTACAGAAGCAACTTCAAACATACTTACAGATTTTCTACGTCGAAAAAGGAGTCCTGATTTTTTTATAATTTCTTTTTCCATGATCTCATAATGTGAAAAATACCAGTTTAAGAAAAGAATTGAAATATATGTTAATTGAAAGAATGAAAAAACAATTATAGTAAAAAGGTCATAACGAAGGTATTCTGAAAGAGAGTACGACCTATATAGCATTTCATAATTTGCAAGAAAAGAAGCACCGAAAAATATCAGTGTTGCCAATACTTCCATTACAAAGACATCACGAAGGAATACTATTGGCCCTTCTTTGATAATGATGCGTCTCATGTCTACATCTTACCAAAATCTAAATCTTATATCCATTAATTCGAGTTCTTTTTATTGAAAAAGCTAGAGATGGCAAGCCAGCATCTATACCTATTCTATGTGCAAGTGAGCGCATATATGTTCCACTCGAGCAACTTACCTTGAGTTTGATTAGAATAAACTTTTCTATTCCATGATTTTTTTCAAAAGCTTCCCAGAGGCTTTTAGTCTCCTTTTGTCTAAAATCGCCTTTGACTTTCTTTATGTTTTCGATGACTATTTGAGCTATTTTTTGACCTGAAAGAGCCCTAGATCCTATTTGTTCTATATTATAAATCTCTACTTCTTTTGTTGGCATTTCATCTGGTAATTCTTTCATAGCAATTACTTTTGAAGAGTACATGGGATACTTCTGAATAAACTTTCCTTTATATCTGGGAAAATTAATTGGTTCAAAACTTTTCTTTTCTATTTTTTG
>JAUSJK010000023.1 GCA_030647255.1 bacterium | reverse complement strand
CAACAGAAAGTTTCGGGTTAGGCAGTTGTTGGTTTATTTCCACTGTCTCTGCTTTACTAAAATCCATCTTCTTGATTTGATCAACCGCCATTTGTATTGCTTGAGAAGCAACTTGGGATCCGAGTTGGGAAGTGAATTTCGGTAGGATGACTTTGAAGGCGATCACCCCCAGTGCAATAACGAGGACAACGATAACAAGAAGTATAACCAGAATATTTCCGGATGATGCTTTTCTAGATTCCATACTTTTTAGCATTTCACACTTATTACATTGCTGTCAATATTACGAAAATGCACATCAATACCTTTGCATTTCTCAAGGACAGTCCTTGATGCAAGGACTGTCCTTTACAAAACCATATACAATACCCTCATGACCAGAGAAGAGTTTGAGGAGTTGGTGAGAAAGATTTGAGTGCTTTTCCGGAAAAGTAAAAAAACAGACAAATAATCCTCCGGATTGTCCAATTCCACAAACTATCCCGACAGCACAAGTACAGATCGGAGCGAGAACGAAAGAATCTATCCCTGTTAGGTTTACTACCACTGGAATTCCGTTTCAAGATAGATGGTGTGCATATACTGCACGAATCAGTGCAGGATTCAAAACGGTTGAAACAGAAATTCGTATCTTTTTGGGAAAACCAAAAGAAATATTTTTACCGTTTGCCGGAAAGAAGTCTTCCAAACCATAACTTCATACACATTCAAGCCACCCAACGAACACAGCATAATTAAAATAAGGACTGTACTTAATGCATCCGACATTTAGCATTTGGATTGATTATTCCCTGGTTTTCCTCTACCGTGGTAAATAAACCTTTTTTATGATTCCTCGACTGCTGAAATACTTTGTTTTGTGTATCGGGATAGTTTTAGGAACACTTCTTTTTTGTCTTGCCGCCCCACCACAGGGAGTACATGCTCAATCTTTATCGGGTGAAGTCATCTCTTTCTACCATAGTAATATTACGGTTAACTCCGATGGCTCACTTTCGGTGAAGGAGGAGATTGAAGCTCGAAGTACCGGAGACAAAATCAAACACGGCATCTATCGGGATTTTCCGACCAGATACCCGTTGGGGCTGGGTTTTGAAAAAGACGTGGGATATAAAATTATTTCAGTCACCAAAAATGGCAAGGAAGAACCATATTCCATCTCACCGCAAAAAAACGGTCTCCGAATATATATAGGGAATCCTAGCGTCCTCCTTTATCCGGGAATTTACCGCTATGAGATCCTTTATAAAACGGACAAGCAATTAGGGTTTTTCCCCAGTTATGACGAACTCTACTACAACATTACGGGTAATGGTTGGGAGTTTCCCATTGAACATGCCATTGCAACTATCATTCTGCCGGGAGCTATAGACGGCAGTAAAATAATGGCCATAGGTTATACGGGAGGACAGGGATCAAAAGAGCAGGCTGCAACGATGAGTAAAGATGCGGTCGATGGTAAAAATATCATCTATATCGAGTCGATCAGATCTTTGGATAAATATGAAGGTTTGACCATTGCCGTCAGTTGGCCCAAAGGGTATAGCACGCCTCCTTCGGTTGTGTCTAGTATCCGGTATTTTTTGACGGACAACCTGATACAGATTATCGGGATAGTACTCACCCTGGGACTTCTTGCCTACCATGGCGCTATCTGGTTTATCCATGGACGGGATCCCAAAGGGAGAAAAATCATCACACTTTTTTCACCGCCCAAGGATATCTCACCGGCTTTATGCCGCTATATAAACCTTATGGCTTATGATCAAAAACATGTCACCGTGGCTCTGGTGAGTATGGCAGTCAAACGCTATCTAAAAATACACAAAAAAATCGCGACATTTTCCGTTGAGCGGGTATCCGAGGACACGACAACACTTTCCGATGATGAAAAAGAAATAGCCAGTCAATTGTTTGAAAATGGCGAGTCTCTTTTTTCTTTCAGTTCAGGAAAGTACGGACAGGTCAAAAAAATTATCCGGTCGCATAAAAACTATTTTGAAGAAAAGTTGAAAAACCTCTATGTGCTGCCAAACAGCAGGTATATTAAACCGGGCATTGTTTCAGGCGCACTCTATTTGGTTTTGTTTGTTGTCGTTCACGGCAGAAACGGAGAAGCTTTTTTCCTTTTGGTTGGGCTTTTAATCTGGAGCGTATTTGCATCTATTCTCATTATTGTTGTTTATTCATACTGGAAATCGCACAGAATGCGGGGAACTATAGTCATGGGTTTGATTTCCGCACCGTTTGTAGTGGGCGAAATCGCGGCGCTGGTTCAACTGGCAGAAGCGACATCTGTGGTTATTGTCTTTCTCATAATCATCCAAGTGGTCTTTTTAATAGCCTTTTACCTGGCCTTTCGTGTCAGAACACAGGCGGGTAGAGAGATAGAAGACCAAACGGAAGGATTCAAAACGTATTTGTTGGCCGTAGAAAAACGGCGCTATGAAATGGACAACATGCCTGTGCCGGAAAGACTATCGATGTATGAACGCTATCTTCCCTACGCCATTGCTTTGGATATCGAGCCCGAATGGACGAAACAGTTTGATGAAACACTCAAGGCTCTGTCTCCTGAGGAGAAAGAGGAATATTTATCTTGGTATGAAGGATATAATTTTAGCTCCTCATCAGGCTCCTCACTTGGATCTTCTTTTGGCAATACACTGACCGGTGCTATATCTTCTTCCTCTACTGCACCCGGCTCAAGCTCCGGCAGCGGGGGTGGTGGCTCCTCAGGAGGCGGTGGGGGTGGAGGTGGGGGTGGAGGGTGGTGAGAGAACTTTTCGCTTTACTTACTTATTTACCAAGGACAGTCCTTGATGCAAGGACTGTCCTTTGCAAAATCCATAGTACAATACTCTCATGACCA
>JAUSJK010000020.1 GCA_030647255.1 bacterium | reverse complement strand
AAATTTTCAGAAAGTCTTCCTCGTTTAAGCCATGAAGCCTAGGAATACCGTTACTTCACGCTTAAAGAATTAAAGGAAAAATTGAAAACGCATCATGAGATATTCGGCAATGCATTTAAAGTAGTGTTACAAAACCTCTATCCCGAACTTCTTTAAAATAGTCAAACCTACTACTAGAATTAGCCTTCAATGATATACTTTCAGATAGGTATATTTGCTCATATGAAAAAATATCTGAAAATATTTCAAAATCGTTTGGCTGTCGGACTTGAGTACAGATCAAATATAGTCAGTAGTCTTATTCTTGACCTTTTTTCACTATCAAGCATTCTCTTATTGTGGTTTGCAGTATATAGAGAACATCATGAGATAAGCGGATTTACCTTTAGTGAGGCAATCCTTTATTACTCATTAGTTCTTTTTGTGGGTTCATTTACATATGTCCCTATCTCTGATGAGTTGGGATATGAGATACGGGAGGGTGCTTTATCAAGCTACCTTCTTAAACCATTTAAGATATCTATTGACGCATTCTGTCGAGCTGTCGCAAGCAAAATCAACTATGTATTCGTAACCTTTCCTGTGTATTTTATTATCATGTGCGTCTTTGCATATTATTTTGGACCTATACGTTCGATTACTTTGACGAGCCTTATGATAGGTATATGTATGACATTGGTGGGTTTTTTTCTCCATTTTCTCTTGGATTTAGTATTTACCTGGTCTGCATTCTGGATCGGCGATGTCTGGACGTTTAAACATTTTAAAAATATTGTATTTCTTGTATTTGGCGGCATCATTTTTCCTTTAGAATTTGTTTCTGGGTGGCTCAGAATACTTTTTGAAATCTTGCCTTTTAAATATATGTACTATATTCCCGTCTCATACATATTGTCCAAACGAGGAACAGAACATATAATCCCTGATCTTATGGGAGCGGTTCTTTGGGGAGGTGTCTTTATCATTGTAAGTAACATCTTATGGAATAGAGGTCTTAAAAAATTTGAGGCATACGGGGGATAATATGATAAAAACTCTAAAAAAATATTTCAAGGTATATTACCGGTTTCTTCGGTTTAACTTGATTTACTCGATGACGTATCGGGCAAGTTTTTTAATGGAGCTTTCCATCGAGATATTGTACACACTGACAGTCCTCGTTTTTTTTAATGTAGTATATGGAAATATTCGACAAGTCGCTGGGTGGAGTTATTACGAAATTATGTTTTTGATTGGTCTTGATATCATCATGTCCGAACTATTTGTCGCTACGATCTTTGCACTCAATACGAACAATGTGCCCGAGGCGATTAAAAATGGGACTGTTGATTCGATACTTCTTAAACCGATCAACTCTCAGTTTAGTCTGACTATATCTAGAACATATATTCCGAGTATTATCACCATGATCCCGGGTTTTTATTTGTTATATTTTGCTCTAGAACATCTCCATATCACCTTACAACCTATAAATGTCATCATGGGAGTTTTAATACTTCTATGCGGATTTATTATTACATATTCGATTATGACTATCGCGACTTCGCTCGCCTTTTATTTTACCAATGCCAAACTTTTTCCTCGTATAGGGATGGATATGGTTATGTATTTTGAGTCACGTCCCCACTCTATTTTTAATACTGTCATTTTAAAATTACTGTTCTTTTTACTTATTCCTGCGGTTTTTGTTGCAAGTATACCGACGTGGACTATCATAAGAGGTGTAGAATGGCATTATGTAGTCATGGCCGTCATACTCGCCTGTATCTTTTTCAAAGCATCAACGAGTATCTGGAATAAAATGATTTTATATTATTCGTCAGCCACAAGTTAACTATGATACAAGTAGATCACTTATCTAAGATATACCGAGTCCATAAAAAAGAAGAAGGATTGAAGGCTAGTATCAAGAGCTTATTTCACCGAAAATATACTTCGATTGAAGCGGTAAAAGATATAAGTTTTAGTATAGAGCAAGGAGAGCTCGTCGGGTTTATCGGTCCCAATGGAGCGGGCAAAACGACTACACTCAAAATGTTGAGTGGACTTCTCTTCCCTACTTCAGGAAAAGCTGAGGTATTGGGTTTTACCCCTCACCAAAGGAAAGACAGCTATCTCAAGCAGATTAGTCTTATGATGGGACAAAGAAGCCAACTGTGGTTTGACTTGCCTGCGATCGAAACATTTAGCTTAAATAGAGACATCTATGAAGTTGAAGAAACGCAGTATAGAACTGTTCTTAATGAGTTAACCGAGTTACTTGACGTAAAGGACGTATTGAATCAACAGGTAAGAAATTTGAGTCTGGGACAGAGGATGAAATGTGAGTTTATCGCCGGTTTACTTCATAATCCCAAGATATTGTTTCTCGACGAACCGACTATCGGCCTGGATATCGCAATGCAGAAAAATGTGCGTGAATTTATAAAGACGTACAACAAAAAATATAACGCAACAGTCATCTTAACGTCTCATTATATGGATGATGTGAAAGAGATCTGCAAACGTATTATCATGATCGATCATGGCTCGATAATCTTTGATGGAAGTATGAGCGAGATGATCAAAGAATATGCAAATCACAAAATGTTAAAGCCAATTTTTAATGCTCCCGTGACTCGTCATGAGTTGGAAAAAATAGGAGAGGTGGTCGAGTTTGAGTATCCAAAAGCATTGATCCACGTCCCACGTGAACAAACTTCAAAAAAAGCAGCTGAGCTATTGGAAAAGTTTGATGTAGAGGATATTGAGATCGCAGAACCGGAACTAGAAGAAATAGTACGAGTTGTGTTTGAAAAAAAGAAAAAAATTTAATCTATTTCTCTCATTTTTTTATTGGAGTTCAAGTACGATCTTCTCTTTACTTTCAAATACTTTTTTCCACTGAGATGAGTCTTTAAGAAGCACGTCGATATATTTTTTTGCCCTTTGGCAGGTATCTTTGTTAAGATTCAAATCTTTGTGAATGACGACAGTTCGTATATCATATTTCTTTAAAACACGTATAACATCCTTTTTTTTAGATACTGC
>JAUSJK010000004.1 GCA_030647255.1 bacterium | reverse complement strand
TCTACGACAGTTATTTCCTTTTGTTCTCCTGTTTTCATATTTTTTAATTTCACTTTATTGTTAGCTTTTTCTTCGGGTCCGATGATGACAACATACGGGATTTGCTTTTTATTGGCATACTTGAGTTGTTTATCAAGCTTTGCATTTTCATCAGGGTAAAGCAATGTGTTGATACCTTGAGATCTGAGAGAATTGGCTGTTTTAAATGAGAGTTCAAGAAGATCGGAAGAAAAAATGGTAACTAATATTGTGGTTTGAGTATCAGAAGAAATCATATTTCGTTCCTTAATAATTTCAATGAGCCGTTCTATTCCAAATGAGCCTCCGGCTGCAGGTATATCTTTTCCCACATATAGTCCTACAAGTTTATCGTAGCGTCCCCCGCTTCCAACCGATCCAACATTCCCTCCTGTTACTTCAAATTCCCATATTGGACCCGTATAATAGGCTAAACCTCGAATAATAGAAAGATCGACTTTATAGAAGGTTTCTTTGATTCCTCCCGCTTTAAGAAGGTTTAATATTTTTCTAAGTTCTTCGACTCCTTTTTGAGCTTCAGGAATAGTGGCTAAAATACTTGACACTTTATCTAAAAGTTCCAAAGAACTTTCAGCTTTTTGAGAGATAACTTCAAAAATCTTAGTGATCGATTCATTTGAGATTTTTCTTTCTTCTAGCTCTTTTTTAACTCCATCTTCTCCTATCTTTTCCAACTTATCAATTGTGGTACAAACGGATGCAAATTGATCTTTTGAAATGCCAGCATATTGGGTAATTCCGTCGATAATTTTGCGATTATTTATTTTTGCAAAGAAATTTTCAAAACCTAGTTTCTTCAGGATTTCTATACCCATTTGAATGAACTCTGCTTCGGCAATAATAGAATCTGTCCCAAATGTGTCAGCATCACACTGATAAAACTCTCGGAGTCTTCCTTTTTGGGTATTTTCTGCTCTCCATACAGGTTGTATTTGGTATCTTTTGAAAGGAAGTGTAAGTTGATTCTGATATTGGGCAAGAACTCGAGCCGCAGGGACGGTTACGTCATACTTCATGGCCACTTTTCTACCTCCTCTATCCTCAAAGGTATACATTAGTTGCTCCGCTTCTTCTCCATATTTACCCATGAGAATATCGGCATACTCCAAAACTGGGGTTTCCAATGGTTCATATCCGTATTTCTCAAATTCTTGTTTGAAAGTGTTGATTACTTTTTCTCGAATACGCATGTCATCGGGCAAGAAATCACGGAACCCCTTCAATGTTCTAGGCTGAATGATCTGGTTTGACATATAGAGGAATTATAACATGAAATAGAAGCTGAAAGTATTGAAAGGACATCCGAAGATCAGAGAATCAGATTAAGTGAATCGGATAATCTGATAATCGGGTATTCTTTCTCTTGGTACTCTTGATATTCTGATATTCTTGTTCTGTGTTACGTGATATACGCTCCCGGTATAGGATGTATCACGAAAGAATTCTACTATTTTCCTGCCTCAAGTACTAGTTCTTTTTGCATAATTTCTCCATTACGCCATATTGTAAGTTGTACTCTCTCACCTACTTTTTTCGTGAGAATCATCCGGGCAAGGCCTTGATCATTATCACCTTTTACTTTCTGTCCGTCAAATTCCATGATAATATCTTCTTCTTTTAGGTCGGTCTTTTCGGCCGGAGAACCGCTTATGACCTCGATAATATATGCGCCCTCCACAATATCATGAAGTATGGCATTTTGCCGATTAATCATATTATAGCGGACTCCTATATAAGGACGTTCAAAATTATTTCCCTGACTCTTAAAGTTATTTATAAGATCCTTAACAATATTCACAGGTATTGCGAAACCTATATTTTGACTTTCAGATGCGACGGCTGTGTTTATCCCTACTACCTCACCGTGGGAGTTGAGAAGGGGCCCTCCTGAGTTGCCTGGATTGATCGCGGCGTCGGTCTGGATGACGTTGTCAAGTTTTTCAACAAATCCCTCAAATGGTGATCCAGCGGTAATACCCCTTCCAAGCCCCGATATGATACCAGCCGTGACGGTATTTTGAAATTCTCCGAGTGGGGTACCGATCGCAATCGCCATTTGTCCCAGTTTGAGATGTGAAGAATCACCCAATTTAAGCGGTTTGAGATTGTTTGCGTTGATTTTTAGAATAGCCAGATCATTTAACGGATCTCGATATATTTTTTGGACGTTATAACTTTTATTATCATTCGTGAGTACCTTATACTTTGCCTCTGTGTCAGCGACGACATGCTTATTGGTAATAATAAGCCCATCATTCGTGATGATAAAACCGCTTCCAATATTTTGCTCGATCCTTTTTTTATTTCCTGGAACTGGTTGAAAAGGAGTAAAAGGGTTGAAAGGGTCATATTGAAACGTATTCCCAGTGGATGTAGTTTTGCTTATTCCTATTGTAACAACTGAAGGCAACGATTCCTCGACAACTTGGGTTATTACAGATTCTTCATAGACGACACTTTGTCTTTGGATATTGGGTATAAAAGGAGAGGGATTGAGCCGAGAGAGAGAAAAAAAACCCCCGCGTGCTTTTTGGCTTATGGCAAGAATTATAATAAAGATAGAAAGAAAAATCAGTGTTTTTTTCATTCGATTGGGATAATTTATATTATTGAAGTGAGGTTTCGATAGCTTTTTGTAGTTGTGCGTCAGTTTCTTTAGTTATTGTATCGCTGACAGGAATAGTATTCTCAACTTTTATCTCAGGCTCAATACCTTTTCCGTTTATCCAGTCTCCGTTTGGTAAAATCCATTTAGCAACTGTGACGTGTAGCCCGGCGCCATTTTTCAAATCAAGTGCTTCTTGGACTGAACCTTTGCCGAAACTTTTTTCTCCTACAAGTTTAGCCCGTTTATAATCGCGTAAAGCCCCGGAAAGAATCTCAGACGCAGATGCTGAGCCTTTGTTGATGAGGACAACAAGTGGAATATCTTGAAGCAGTCCGTTTCTTTGAACAAAATAGTCTCTTGACTCTCCCTTCGTTGACTCTTGTTTAACGACCAGTTTTCCGTAAGGAATAAATTCTGAAGCTAAATATACGGCACCGTCCAGATATCCGCCTGGGTTATCCCGTAAGTCCAGTACCATCGCTCGTATCTCTTTCCTTTTCCATTTATCCTGGATCTCTGTAATTGCATTATTCCATTCCGTGTTTGTAGTATCTCCGAATTGGTTGAGTTTCAGGTACGCTATTTTTTGACAGTTATTACAATTGGCCATCTGCTCGTAGCTCAAATCTACAGACGAGACATGAATCTGGTTCCTTGTTATTTTGATTTCTATCTCTTTGTCAGCTCTGCCAACTGTCAATGTGACTTGGGTTCCTTTTTCTCCTCTGATTTTAGATACCGCCTGAGGAAGAGTCCAACCCTTGGTTGACTTCCCATCAACTTTGTTAATGTAATCTCCCGACCTTACTCCTGCTCGTTCTGCGGGTGAATTTTTCAAAGGAGCAATGATGGTGATCTGGTTATTTTTGAGACCCAACTGTGCACCGATACCTTCGAATTTTCCTCCCAGGTCGTCTTTTGATTGTTTATTTTCGTCAGGAGTTAAAAAGAACGTGTATGGATCCTCAACTGAGGCAACCATTCCTTTGATTGCACCGTAGAACATTTTTTTATTGTCTATTTTCTTTTTGTCAACATATTTTTGCTGAAGTTTATCCCAGGTATCCCAAAAAAGATTAAAGTCGACATCATTTCTGCTTTGAGCTGAAGCTGAGGAAAAAGAATCGTTTGGCAGTATCGATCGCGATTTGTACTCTCCAATCTTGTAACCAGACCCGAAGATCAATATACCGACAGAAATAATGAGTAGAATATTAGTTATATTTCGGGATTTCATATGTTTATTCGTAAAGGTACATTGTAGTACTTTCTTTGTCAATAGTGCAATATGGATATGTAAGAGACTGAATTTCTTCCATATTTTTTATATCTTTTACTATAGCTGTGGGTAATGATGTTGATTGTGGTAGTTCGTAAGCTGTTACAAAACCTTTTGCATCAAGAGCTTCCAGTTTTGTCTCTTCATACTCGGCCAATTTTTCGGTTATGATGATAAAACCCGCAACATCCTCGGAAGTAATAGAAGTAATATTTTTAAAAGATTTCCAATTGCCTCCAAAAGAATTTAATGACTGTTTCAGTGTAAATTTTTTACCATGTTTTGTCTTAATGGTCACGACATTTTTTTCAATAAGGGATATTTCACCAGCAAAAAAGGAATATTCGGTATTTTTTTCACCGCTATCGATAGATATGGTAATAGTGCCCGTTATGTGATCGATTTCTTTGAAAGTACCTTCAGCCGGACTGGTATATCTATGAGAACCGAATAAGCCGGAAGAAACAGCTATCACATCTCCCTTATTAATATGGTCGCCGGCAAATTTCTTGAGATGTTGAAATATGGTATGAGGAGAACATTTGAGAATAGAAGCAAGAGGAATTTTTTCCTCCTTCTGCGTCTGCCCTTCATAAAGAGGTGTAGTAAAGTCTATGTTTTGTCCTTCTCGTATGAGGAGTTTTCCTTCGTGAGGTAAAGTTACGGAAAATATCATGATTCATTATAGCAAGAAAGTTAGAAGTTAAGAATAAAAAGTTAAAAGTTTTACGTTCCACGTTCTACGTTTCATGTTGGGTTACTTTATTCCCTGATAGGAGACGTAAGGGATAAGAGCAAAGAAGCGAGCATATTTTATGTGTTTCGTAAGACTTCTTTGGTGTTTCGCACACATTCCCGACTTTTCTCTGCCGACGATTTTCTTTCTTTGCGACAAGAACTTTTCGAGGTTCTCTATATCTTTGTAATCGGGCTTCGATTTATATTGACAGTAAAAACATTGAGTCATATATTAATTAAAATGGTATATCGTCAGGACTGACATTTTCTGTTCCGGTAGTGTCTGTCGAAGTTTCAGGTGTAACAGCCACTTCTGTGGCTGACGCTTCTGGGGTAGAGGTTTTTTCTACTGGCTTTTCGTCGCTCATTACCCTTTTTCCATCACTGAACACGATGAAATCGTCAAGGACGATCTCAGTAATACTTCTTTGTTGGCCGTCTTTTCCGGTAAATGTTCTATATGTTATTCTTCCTTCAAGATATACCTTTCTTCCTTTGGTGAGAAGTTTACCACATAGTTCGGCCAGTTTTTGCCAGGCAACGATACGATGATACTGTGTTTCCTCTTTTGTCTGACCATCCTGAGTTGTCCATGATCTGTTCGTAGCCACGCCAAAAGTACAGACTGCCGTACCGGCCGGTGTATATTTAAGCTCTGGATCACGAGTTAAATTTCCTATCAGTATAGCTCTATTCAAAGATCTGCTTGCCATAGGGTACTACGATAAATAAATAAATCACGCCTCATCTTCTTTTAGAATAAGAAAACGTTCTACATTGTCCATGAAATCGAGTTTTTGTTTCAACTCTTTCATTTTGGCTTTCTCATGCTCGATAGTCCAGGTGAAGAAAAAGAGAGAGGTCAGTTTGTTGATAGGATAAGCTAAAGAGCGTTTGCCCCATTTTTTCTCGTTAGCGATAGTCACACCCAATGAAGCAAGAAGCTTCTTTACGATCTCTTCGTCTTTCTCTTCCTTTAAAAGGAATGTAAATTCGTACTTATTCATACAAGAAACATCACATTTTCGAGTTCTTCGAAATTATGGTATGGATGAAATTTGTAAATCCAATGTAATATGATAATATCAGTGGGCTTAAAAATCAAGGGGAAAAGACGCACATCGCTATATTTATATATTGTTATACTGATTTACAATATGAATTTTAGGCGCAATACCATCATCGTAACATTTCTTTTTGCGCTACTCGTATATAGTCGTTTTGTCAATCTTAGCTGGGGGCTTCCCTACCCTTTCCATCCGGATGAGAGAAATATGGCTATTGCGATACAGCAACTGCACTGCGTGTTGCTTCCGTCATATAATGCGTTTATTCATGAATGTTTTAATCCGCATTTTTTTGCATATGGACAGTTACCTCTCTATCTGGGATACGGGATAGTACAACTGTATCACTATATTACCAATAGTGCTGTGAGCATTAGGTTTGAAGAAGCGATAATCGGTATCCGAATTCTTTCCGCCATTGCTTCTGTTATCAACTGGGTCGTATGCATGAGCATCGTGGCACACATCTATCTCAAGAAAGAGGAAAACGAATCAATGTCAAGCTCTATATGGAAACTTCCTCTTCCTGTTCTACTTTCTTCAGGGCTTATATTCTTGTACTCACCCTTTTTTATACAATTGGCTCATTTTGGCACGACAGAGTCACTTCTTATGCTTTTCTCTTCTCTTCTAGTTTTGTATGCAATACGGTATCTTAAGTGGGGGTTATCGTTAAGACGCTATATGGCGTTATCGGGTATCGTTGGAGGTATGGCAATCGCGACCAAAATATCATCTCTTATTTTTTTGTCCGTTCCGGTGTTACTTATCGTTCTTCATATTGCCAAGGAAGAAAATAAGCGATTCAGCGCTCGAGCCTTTTTTAGTGCGGTCAAATTCATATTATTATGCGCTTGGATCGGCTTTTTATTTTCTCCACACAATCTTATTTCCTTCTCCGAATTTTTGGGTTCGATGAGATATGAAGGAGATGTAGCTACGGGTATCTTCGTATTTTATACACGGCAATTTTTTGATACGCTTCCTATCGTCTTTCAGTTTGTACATGTGTTTCCTTATGTGTTGGGGGTAGGTATTTTCGGATTCTTTTTATTAGGATTTATATTTTTACCTTACAAGAAGGAATATAGTGTTCTCCGAATTGTATTTCTGATGATCGCCATTCCCAATGCATTTTTGTATGCCAAATGGACTCGATTTATGGCGCCTGTTTTACCCTTAATGCTTGTTATGGCAGTTCTTTTTATCGTGTTGCACATAAAGCAAAAAGTGTTTCTTTTCATTGCAACATTGTTACTTATTCTTCCAGGACTGGGATATCTATCTATCTATACACAGGAAGACGTGCGCTTTACTGCCTCCAGATGGATCTATTCCCATATACCTGAAAATGCATATGTGCTTTCGGAAACGGCCAATGTAGTCGACATACCTATGTCTATTCCCGAAGAAACTATTCCCCTCAAACCCTACAAGGTGATTTCATTCAACTTCTACGATTTGGATGATAATAAGGGTCTTCAAAATGAGTTGGCAAAGCATATCGAGCAGGCAGACTATATATTTGTTCCGTCACGGAGAATATTCGCAAACCATTACTGTGAACCTAAACTTGAGGTATTAGATTTACAAGACCCCACTTCGCCCAGAGGACTCGGGGCTACGATTGGGGCAGGAAAAGAAAAATGTCAAAAGTTAAGAGAGAAATATCCAATGCTGAATGACTATTATCTGAAATTGTTTTCGGGGCAATTAGGATTCGAGAAAGTGGCGGAGTTTACATCGTATCCAAAGATTGAACTTTTTGGCAAAACTCTTCTTGAATTTCCTGATGAACAGGCAGAAGAAACCTGGACAGTCTTCGACCATCCTGTGATAAGGATTTATAAAAGATTACATAATTAAAACTCCATTGGTTAATAACTTCTATTAAACTTTATATTCTTCCTGTACACTAAAATAATGGATCTTAAGAAATTATTTTCTCCCGCATCTATTGCAATTGTGGGAGTTTCTCATGACGAAAAGAAAGTCGGCTCTCTTGTAGCGCGAAACCTGTTACTCCAAGGGTATAAAGGTGAAGTTTATTACATCAATAAAACGGGCGGTACGATCAAAGAAAAAAAAGTATACCTGTCGCTTGCCGAAATAAAGAAAAATGTTGATCTGGTTATTTTTGCCGTGCCGGGAGATGTAACCATATCGCTTATTAAGGACATGAAGACAGTCAAAGCTCATCATGCGGTTATCTATGCGGCTGGTTTCAAAGAAACAGGAAAAGAGGGTTTCCGACTCGAAAAAAAATTAATAGATGAAGCCAAAGCTCAGGGCGTCACATTTTTGGGACCTAACTGTATAGGATACGTAAATACGAAAGATGCCGTCAACACAACATTTTTAAAGTACCCTGCTTCCAAAGGGAACATCGGGTTCGTCTCACAATCTGGAGCACTTGGCAGTATGTTGGTAGATGTATTTCTCGGACATATTAATTTAGGATTCTCGTATTTTATCAGCATAGGCAATAAAACCATGCTTGATGAAGCCGATATACTTGAGTACCTACTGCAGGATACAGAGACAAAAGTAATCGGGATGTATCTGGAAGATATCCATAACCCTGAAAAATTAAAGGAAATTTTGCGAAATAATCCTTCTCAAAAACCAATTATTGTCCTTAAATCGGGAAGAACGAGTATTGGATCCCGGGCCGCAGTGTCGCATACTGGCGGACTTATCGGTGATGACGATGTCTACTCTGCTTTTTTCTCACAATGCAATATCATAAGGGCGGATACGATTGATGAGTTTATAACCATTTTATCTCTTTATAGTTTCGGAAGAATACCATTATCCCGTTCAATTCTTGTGTTGTCAAACGCTGGAGGGGCAGGAGTTCTCTTGACGGATGAACTGATCAAAAATAATTTGGAACTGATAACCGTTTCTGAAGCGACTAAAAATAAAATTATTCGTTCATTCGGTGCCTCCAAAAAGGTTACGATTAATAATCCAATCGATATTTTAGGAGATGCGAGTGCTTTCGATTATAAAGAAGTTATCGATATGACACTGACGGAGAAAGATGTCGGGGCAATAGTTGTGCTTCTGACTCCTCAAGCCAATACAGAGATCAAAGAGACCGCTGAAGTTATTCAAAAAGCTCAGTCCCACTTTGATAGACCCATCTACCCCATTTTTATGGGCGATGTGTCCGTGGCCGAAAGTGTGGCTTTCTTCGAAAAAAATACCATGGTTAGTTTTACTTCTATTGGATATTTTTCTTCGGCGTTGCGAAAAATTCGAAAACAACAGGAATACGGTACAAATGTGTCAAGAGACAAACGGGCGGAATGGGTTGAAAAGAAGGAGCTTGATCGGGTTATCGGACTTCTAAGGAAGCAAACTGAGGCGCACGAAGTATTTAAGAATGAGCAAAAAATTGGCAAACTTCTTTCTCTCTATGAAATGAAGGACTTTGTGCCTCTTGATGATTCAATGAAGATTATGGAGCTGGCCGGAATCTCCTCAGTTCCTTTAGTCAAATTTTCTACCAAAAATGAAATTCAAATAAAAGAATCTTCCTTGCTTTATCCTGTAGTGGCAAAAATTATCTCAGATTCTATAACCCATAAAACCGAAGTCAAAGGAGTAATAACACATATACATAATAGTCAAGAGCTTGAGACTGCATTTACTTCACTCAGCGAAAGGGGTAGTAAGGGGTGTTTTGTGCAGAAACAAATAGACGGGCACGAAATTTTTATAGGTGTCAAACGAGACGCGCAATTTGGCGTGGTAGCAGTGGCGGGTTTAGGTGGAATATTTGCCGAATTGTTACAAGATGTGTGCTATCTTATTCACCCATTCACTATCGAGGAGTTTGAATATACCGTACGTCATACAAAAATAAAAAAACTTGAAGAAGGCTTTCGTGGCAAAGCTCCTTTGAACTTGAAATACATATATGAGCCTCTAGTTATACTCTGTTCTATCATGGAAACGTTTCCCCAGATCAAGTCGATAGACGTGAACCCTTTGTTAATACAGGAGAAATCTTCGTCTGTTATTGATGGCAGAATTGTCTTTGTTTAGAAACTCTGCACTCACTTAATCAATACGCAGAGATTGGAATCGATCAGCCAATAGGCATATTTAAATTCGTTCGGTTTTGTACGAAGATACGTATGGACAGCTCTCACAACGTCAGCGTTAAACTCTGCATAACGGGCAATATTGCCGCGGAGAGAATCGGGTGAAGGGATATAGTCATCAAGAATAATCGCTTTTTTCGTAATTGCCGCCGAATGAACAAGGTCAGAATAGACCCATTCATAGGTATGATTGCCGTCGATATAGGTGACATCTACTTTACCAAATTGTTTGAAGTTTAGCTTGGCACTATCTTCCCATATTTGTTGTATTCCAAGATTTTTTTCCTTGACCATCTTTCCTGTCTCTGGGCTTAATTTCGGACTGACTGTATAACAGTGGCATGTTGGGAGGACTGCTTTGAAGGCTACAATTCCCCACCCCTTCCCAGTACCTATCTCAAGAAATGTGCGTGGTTTAAAAGATGAAAAAATACTGGCTCTCATTGTGTAATCGGAAAAGGGACAAGAGAGGGTAATATCAGCATGTCTACTCTGATAATATATAATGACTCGCGAGACATATGACTGTATGAGTACCGGAAGATTCCTGATAAATTGCCAAGGATTTCGTACGAAGACGGGAAGTAATTTGACTAGTTGAAACGTCTGGGTTACTGCACCAACTACGCCGGCCTCTTTTTGTAATGTCAATAAATCCTCACGCGTGAAGACACTCGTTTTCCAGGGATTATTCTCTTTAACATTATATTTTTTCTTGAATTCATCGATAGTGATAGGTACAACCTGTTTCATACAGTATAGTATATGCGTAGTTTTATTATAATGGCAAATAAGGTTATTTAGATTGTCACAACAGCCTGAATAATTATACGTGGCCTATTAGCAGAGCAATCATCATATTGCCAATTCATAATTAAATCAGTTAATACTGTCCAAATAGGAAAATTAGCCATATTTGTACTATAAATATGATCTAATAGTGTACTAAAGACCGTCACAGAGACATATAGTTATCCACAAATTTAGCATAGACTGTTGTGGCGTGCTAAATAAAAGTATGCTTTTTAAATCTTACTGTGACAGTCTATTCAAGTATTCATCCACACACTGTCGACACAATATCCCCAAAATTCATTGTTTAGACAGTATAATCTTCTGTAATGAAAAGATATAAGATTAAAAGATCTCAAAATATAGAGGCAAACGTGGGTAAAGTTGACGGGTTGGCCTTTCAGGACAATGGGACAGAAAGGATAAAAGGCTCATTTCCCTACTTGGTCACCGATCTGAAGGAGATGTATAATCATCTTCACGACGAAGCATTGCTTCTTATAGACATGTACGGAAGTAAAAAAGTAAGCCGTTTGAGCAGCCGGTATTTTGTAATTGAGTCTGTTGTTTCTGAGTTAGGTAAAATACATAATGTTCCTCTCTCTCATCTTCTTGTCAATGTCGAAGCAAAGGTTCCTCTTGGTCCATTATTTATTGAAGAAGGTATTCTCGATCCCATCTGGTGGGTATGGCTTGGTGGAAATAGTCAAAAGAGAATAATAGGGGCAGAAATTAAAAAAATACTAAGAGACAAAATGAGAGGAGCTATGGATTCTGTAAAGCTTCCCTCCTCTTTTACATTTCCAGATGGATATAAAATACTAGCTCCTACACGAAAACAAATGACTCAAAAATATGCAGAGCAACTGGCACAATTGTATAAAGAACGTCTGCCCGTATATGTAGCCGATAACTCAAATTCTACATATATACAAGATGTCATCATGCAGAGTCCTGATACATTTTTGTTCGTAGCTCTTCAAGAATCGACAGACGAAATAGTCGCCGCAGTCGCCAATGAGTTTAGTCGATATCCGGTAAAGTTGCCTACTGGAGAAAAAAGAGAAATTGTTGTCTGCGAATCAAACGAATGGATCACAAGAAAAGATATTCCTCGAGAAGTTTTTTATGAGACGTTACACCGATCTCTTATAAGCGCGTGGGATCATAATCCCCAGGTGATAGAAGCAGAGTGTGTTCCCGAATCATACTGGGCGGCGGTACAGATGGGGTTTCAGCCAACAGAAAATCCGCTTGAAAGAACGTCGCATATGGTAACCGACGGGAAAAATAGAGAACTTGGTGACGAAAGCATTCCTGAATATTATAGAAAATTTAATTCATTGTGGCTTATGTATATGATTCTTCCAAAAAGCCTTTGAGGAATGAAACAACATTTTTTCCTATCTCTTCATGATAGCCACCTTCCTGAATGATAGTTGTGGGAAGATGTAATTGATGTATAAGGGCAGCCATTTTTTGGTAATACTCTGTTGTCAGTTTAAAGTCGCCAAGTAAATCTCTTTTATATGTGTCGACTCCCAATGAAACAACAAGGTATGATGGGGCAAATTGAGAGATTTTTTTTAACGCAAACTCCAGTGCTCCATTATATATACTATCTGTAGTTCCTGACTCAAGTGGAATATTTATGTTTTTTCCTACTCCCCTGCCTTCTCCTTTTTCTTCCTTGAATCCCCAAAAATATGGGTACGCGTATTCCGGATTGGCGTGGATGGAGATAGTCAAGACATCGTCGCGTTCATAAAAAATATCCTGTGTGCCATTCCCGTGATGATAATCGATATCCAAGATGGTGACAGTACCAAATTGAGAAAGATATTCGGCAGCAATTGCTGCGTTGTTGAGATAACAATACCCGGCCATATATGATCTCATCGCATGATGACCTGGAGGCCTACATAGAGCATACGATGTAGACTTATTTTTCTTTGTTACCTTTGCTGCGGTATAGGCTACTTGAGCACTATTATATACATTAGTAAAAATAGATCCATTTACAGGAGTGTATGTATCGAGACTATAGGTGCCAAGTGAAGCCAAGTAATTCGTAAAGCGTTTATCTTGTTTTGGATAGAAATCGACGGGAAAGTGATAGCCTGTATCAGGAATGGACTGAGCAAGAGATTTAAGAAACGTCAAATAATGATGATCGTGAACTTTTTCAAGTACTTCTATAT
>JAUSJK010000089.1 GCA_030647255.1 bacterium | reverse complement strand
TACAATACAAAGAGATATCATCAGGCACTAAGATACAAAACACCTGAAGATATATATTTCAGAAAAGCAGCCGTTCAAATCAGTTGAACAACGTAACCTTAAAATCGTTATCAATTGGTCTTGACAATGGGGACAGGTTTACCGATGCCTGTTTTACTTTGACCGTCGATTATGTCTTCATATAGGAAATGAGCATTATTAGGAGAGACTTCAGCTAATAAAGCAACATTTGTTATGCCAAGTCTATCCAACTGTTCTTTTTCTGGATAGTGGTTATTAAAGATTCCAGTTCGATCTTCTTGACCAGCGTGTGAATGTATGTTAAGCATAATACCTCTTAAATTATCTGCGTTTAAAGAATTTTTCGCATCCTCAATTTGTATCCGATTTCTCATCGCAACTTCCATGACTCTTTGTACCATTTCTCCATTGTAATATGATTGATCTTGAGGTATATTTGCTCCTTCCGGGGGAAAAGAGTCGAATAACAGTCTACGCCATTAAGATAAAACATCTGTAAAGTTGCTATGGCATGTTGTGTCGCTAAATCAAGAAGAATCAGTGTTTTTCCTGTCGGAGATAGTACTTCTGTGTTTATTATTCTTGCCACTTCTGATCTAAACATTACGTCATCTTCTGCTTCAAGGGGATAAATGGGCGTCGTGCCTAACAATGATTTCTTTATTTCGACTTGCTCTTTTATAAATCCGAACTTTGATTTTAAAAGTTGTTCGACTTTTCTTGCCATTTCATCATAATATTCACTTAAAGGTTCAGGTTGCTGATCTAAAGTTTTTCCAGATTCATCTGCCATGAAGAAATTATATCAAGTGGTTCTTACATAACGTACTCGACATACTATTACATACACTTTTTAACCTCGGAGGTTGAAAGGCTTGTCACAATAGTCTAAAGTTTGGATCTTTTAACTCGCATAATTTGGAAATTTGAGTTAAAGGGACAAGTTCTTCTTTCTTTTCTATCTCTTTCTGAGTAACTTTTCCTCGTCTTTTGTATACGACATAGGCTTTGGCTGTGGCTTTGGAGGTAAGGATTCTGTATTTGTCATCAATAATTTCAATAGCACTGCAGTTATCCAGCGCTATACCTATCCCTCCTTGTTTAGTAATCATCTTTTTGAAATGGACATCTCTTTTTTCTCCATCATAATGAGGACACAACGTAAAAGGAACGAAGTTGAGACATTTGACTCTGATATAGCTCCACTTTTTGGGAGAATAGAAACTCATCGAATCACTATGAGCATAATTAAACCAACAAACAGCTCCGGCGCTTACTCCGGACATAACAATTCCTTTTTCATACGCTTTTCTTAGTAATTTGTCTACGCCTAAATATCTCCATCGTCTCATCATCTTTAATGTATTTCCTCCTCCTACATAGATAATGTCGGAACTGAGTATTTTTGTTTTTATTTCTTCGTGGAGTAAACTGCGATTAAAAAGAAGGAGAGACCCAACTTTATAACCCAATTTGTTCCCAAAATATTTTTTAACAACTTCTATATATCCGTCCGAATCCGAACTTGCGGTAGGTAGAAAAAGTAAACGAGGAGATTTTTTCCCGGATAGGCCTACTATTTTTTTATCAATCGGAAGAGTTTCTATTGGGAATCCTGGTCTGCCAATTTCTCCTCCTCCTATTGCAACTATTTTTCTCATGAAGAAATTATATCAAGTAGTTCCTGCATCATGCACTTGGCATATTATGAAGTTGACGAAGAACTAAAGCAGACGAAATTTATATAGCTCTTTCACCTAAATTTTGACAGAATCTTAGTAAATACCCGTCGGGGTCTTGTACTAAAAACTCGCTATGTCCCACTTCTATGGACCCCTTTCTATACCAGTTTTCTGTTACATCTTCGTATAGAGAATAGTTTTGTTCTTTCAGGAGTGTTAGTAATGACTGGACGTCGTCGACTTTTATCTGAAAATTAATGCCTATTCCCAACGGATAATCTAACTTACCAGTTTCCCACGTCCCATTTTTTTCATTAATCATAATCTGGCTTCCCTGGAGTGAAAGCATGGCAAATTTCCTTTCGGGTCTGTCGTACTCAATTTTAAAACCGAGCACTTTCACATAAAAGTGAAGACTTTTTTGAAAGTCATTCACGATGAGTTCCGGAATTAAAGCATTTGATTTCATACACCAAAGTATATCAAGCGGTTTGCAGATCATACACTTGGCATAGTATGAAGTTAGCTCTGTATGTTGGTCAATAAAGTATCATTGATGATTAAAACCACTCAAATCCGTCAAAAACTTTTTGTACCACACTTTGGGCGTGCTTTAATACTGTTTCGCTAATTTCTATCATTTGTAAACTTCCATCGCCAGCAGTATAGGAGAGTCTATTATCAATAAGGCATGATACCATAAGAACATCTCCCTGATGGGTAAATAATCCAGGAATAGTGACAGGTTGGGGCAATATTTTTTTCTCATGATTACCTTTTAGGCGAATACGATCTTCCACATGATGTGCCGAGTCCCTCACCGATTTAATACCAGGTATCAAAGTACTAAGGTCTAACCGCGCCTTGGTTAGCTGAAGTCTCGCATTTAATGGAATATTAGGCATTTTTTCCGGGCTTTCAAGAACAGACATCGTTTTATCTATCTCGTCAAGTGCAAAGATGAACGCATGCGCATACAAAAGATGCAAATGAATTTGATATGAAAAAGGTAAGGATGCAATAAAAGGGTCTGTGGAAATCTGAGACCGCTCGAACATGGTAAGTGCTAAGCTAGCTTTAATAAGCTGGTCTTTAAGATTAAATATCATTTGGGAGATTTTGAATGAATCACCAGATGATAGTTCTTTAATTTGTCTACCAGTTTCATTAATATTTACTTCATATATTTTTGTCATATTCGGAAAGCATCTTTCTCAAACTTTTTCTTTTAATTGTCATCAACAGTTTTTGATACGCTACTTTTCTTGCACAGGTACCATGCGGGCAGGTACAATACTGCACCTGCCTTCGTTCCAATTCTGTATGTTAGGCGTAGCAAGGCGCAGAATTGTGCCTTGCTCGGGGACTTGGACTCGAACCAAGATTACCAGATTCAGAGTCTGGCTGCCTACCATTAGCAGATCCCCGAATGCACAGGTTAGCAATTCTATTTTATCATTATTTACCCTCATCCGAAAGCTAAAAGGATGGTTAGAGAATAGACGACTTACTTCATAATCTGCTAGAGTAAATATATATGCCTGGATTTCGACATCTCTATATCCACTTCAGAAAATATGGATTTTCGCATACCACACTGTACACACTCTCTTTAATGATTTTTTTCTGGGGGATATTTGACGGGATTTTATCCTATGCTACTCCTCTTATTCTCACTCAGGCGGGATTGAGTAAAAGCGTCATGGGGGTCATCATCGGCATGTCATCTGTTGCTGGAGCGGGATTTGATTTCATTGTCAGTAAATATTTTCCAACGACGAGCTTTCGCCGCTTATACCTGCTGATGTTTGCCATGTGTTTTGTCTATCCTCTCATTCTTTGGCAGGCGAAGGCGATATGGCTTTTCTTCATTGCGATGGCTTTGTGGGGATTTTATTATGATCTGCAAAATTTCAGCATCTTTGATTTTGTGAAACAAAATACTAAAACCACCGAACACTCGTCCAGTTTTGGCGTCATCAGTGTCTTTAAATCTCTCGGGTATCTGATTGCTCCGATCATGGCGGGACTCGTCATAGGGACAATGGTAGATTGGCCTATATTTCTACTGGCATGGATTTTCCTCTTTTTCTCATACTTTTGTTTTTTGATTTTGATGTACGTGACTTCGGAGAAAAAATTAAATCAGCAAGTGATTCAGAAAAAAAGTACCGTATGGGCTGAGCTAGCGACATGGAAACGAATAGGAAAAATTATATTGCCAGTATTAGTATGTACATTATTCCTCAATATTATCGATTCCTTTTTTTGGACTATCGGACCATTGTTTTCAGAGAGTTTGACGAACTTGCATCCGTTGGGAGGACTTTTTGTCTCCGTCTATATACTGCCCGGACTTTTTGTAGGATGGATCGTGGGGAAAGTAACTCATATATATGGAAAAAAAAGAGTAGCCTTCGCCTCTCTTCTCGTGAGCTCTTTATTTTTGGCCATGATTGGTTTTGTCCATAATGTTATTTTAATATTGATTATTGTTTTTTTATTTGCCGCTCTCAACTCACTTGCCTGGCCGGCGATCAAAGGCGCATTTGCTGATTACATTAGCGAGTCAACCCAGTCGCGAGAGATAGAAGGGCTTGAAGATTTTTTTACGAATATAGGATATGTTGTGGGTCCCATATCCGCCGGTTTTATGGCAGATACATTTGGGAACGGCGGAGCATTTTCTCTATTAGGATTTCTCGGGGTAGGAATTGCCGTACTACTTCTTCTAGTCACCCCTAAGCACCTAAAAGTTTCTTAACGTCATTCTGGGGAGGAATAGTTCGGCAAGCTCACTATAAACTATGACGACTCCAGAATCGTTGTCAATAGGATTATAAAAGTTATGAGTTATAAGAAAGGCATTAACAACGATCCTGGATGCGTCCCGAAGTATCATCGGAACTTACCTGCCTGCCGGCAGGCAGGCCAGGATGACGAAGGTACATATTTATTAATCTGAAATAAATGCGACGACTACAGGAATGAGGAGCATATTCTGCTGTAATGTCAGCCAGTAATGGTCAAAAAATCCAGTTACTCCTATAACGAATAGACAAAGAATTCCTACGTAATTGAGTATTCTACGCAGACCCTTTTTGGATGTTTTAAAGACTACTTTTTCTTTCAAAAAACGTAGTCCTATGTATCCAACTATCCCACCTATGATGACTCCGAGCTCTGAGAAAAAGAGTAGAAAAATATTATGGACAGGTTGAAGGAAAACATAACTATATTTGATAGGAAACTCATGTTGGGCGATAAGATAGGCGCCTATGCCTGTTCCAGTCAGTGGACGGGAAGCGATAATAGATAGCGAATTGGAGATAAGAGTGAGGCGTTTATCTACCGTCAGCACATCACCTTTGGCTGAGAGAAATAGAGCCGATAGAGCAATAAGTGCAATGAGACGGGCAGTGAGACATAGCTTACACCATTTCTTTTTCTGAATAAAAACATAGATGATATTGATAACAAAAAACATGACGATCGCAATTTTGGAAAACGAGAATAAGATAAGAAGGCTCGCAAGGGTGAGAAAAAGTATTTTGCGAAGAAAATATGGTGACAAGCGCTTGTCGATGAGAACAAGGGTATAAAGTAACAGGTAAAATCCTCCCATAGAATTGGGGTGGGAAAAAGTACCATAGGGCCGGAGAAACTCGATCCCCTGAAGAGACATTTTGGCGATGTCAGGAGTGGAGAGAGTGAAGTATCTTTCGCCAAACCAATAAAATATACCCTGGAGAGAATGTTTTGAAATAAACTGCAAGACGACGAGTACAAATTCGCCGAATGTTCCGAGTGTAACGGTCGCCATAAAAAGGCCGGGATGAACTCTTCGTGTTTTAATAATAGAAAATATGATACAAAGCTCGACTATTTTTACGAATTTAATGAGTGAAATAATAGGAGAGAGAGAAAAATGTACATTGACAAGTAATGCAATTATTCCAATAAGGACGAATTTATTTTGAAAAAAGCGTATGACTGTTTTGATATTGAGAAGAGCAAGTGCAAATACCAGTATGTCGGTCGCGTATAAAGTAGGGGCAAGATAATCTATCCGAGATCCGGAAAGATATGAGAAATCCATAAAAAAATGTTTTCCAAGTTGAGTAGGTAAGAGGAGAATAAAAAGAAAGAGAAGAAATGAAGAGATTAAAGAAAACATGCTTCTATTCTAGCAGACAATTTTTTTAAGAAAAAATGGTATAATTCGCATATGGATCTTTCTGACAAGAACTATATCTTAATCATTCTCGGAATTCTCGCCATCGTGGCAGAGATTCTTCTCGGTGTGGCCACGGGATTCGATCTTTTTATCATTGGGGGAATTTTTATTGTGTCCGGTGCCATAGGTAAAGTCATCAACTCATTTGAAGTAAGTATGGTTATGGTTGCGGTTTTTTCATTTATATATATTGCTGTCGGACGAGCTTTTGTAAAAAATAAACTAGCAGTGGCGACAAAACAAACAAACGTCGATGCCATCATCGGAAAAAAAGGCATGGTTATTAAAAAAATTACTTCACAAAAGCCCGGACAGGTAAAAGTAGAAGGAGAGATATGGAGAGCGAGCGCTGACAAGATGCTTGAAGAAGGAGTGGAAGTAATGATAGAATCGGTAAGTGGAGTAACGTTGAGAGTCAAATAGTTTATAAAGTGAAAAGTTGGTAAAGTTTATAAAGAAAATCCGTTAAGTGTTAGGAAAGTTAGGTGTTAGAAAGTACTTAACGTCATTCTGGGGAGGAGTAGAACGACGACTCCAGAATCGTTATTAACGAATTAACTACGATCCTGGATGCGTCTCGCTTTGCGAGACTTACCAGGATGACGAGAGTTTTTTGAAAATTGAAAATTATAAATTGTACATTTTAATCGTATGCCTTTACTTATAGTCATCGCGGTTCTTGGATTAGTAACGCTTGTGGCTTCTGTTAAGATCATCAACCAGTCTGAAAAAGGCGTGGTTTTAAGACTCGGCAAATTTAAATCTGTCGCCGAACCAGGCCTCAACCTGATTCTCCCTTATATAGATACACTTATCACTGTCGATGTACGAGAAAGAGTTATAAATGTCGAACCTCAAAAAGTGATTACAAAAGATAACGTCTCCGTCGTTGTCGACGCCGTTATCTACTATAAAGTTGTCGATCCCGTCAAAGCAGAGTTTGAAGTAGAAGACTTTGACACGGCCGCGACCACTCTTGCTCAGACGAACTTAAGAAATGTTATCGGTGACAAATCTCTCGATGAGACGCTTACCGCTCGAGATGTCATAAACTCAAGTCTACGAGATGTTCTTGATGAGGCGACGCACGGATGGGGAGTTAAAGTCACTCGAGTCGAAGTACAAAAGATCGATCCGCCGGCTGAGATAACTGAAGCGATGAGTCTGCAGATGAAAGCGGAACGAGAAAAAAGAGCATCTATTTTACAATCAGAAGGATTAAAACAAAGCGCGACACTTGAAGCAAAAGGACAAAGTGATGCGGTTATTCTCCGAGCTGAAGGAGACGCAAGAGCTACGGTTCTTCGTGCAACTGCCAACGCAGAAGCGATAGAAAGAGTCGCCGAGGCAGCCAATAAGTACTTTAACGAAAAAGCTCAGATCTGGAGAAAACTTGAAGTAACGGCGCTGGTTTTAGAAAAAAATACTAAATTTGTCATCCCAAGTTCCGCAGACATAACAACACTACTGAATCTGGAAGGGGATACAAAAATGATACCATTGAAAAAGTAACAGACTTCTTAGATAAAGCATCTTATAACTCTCTTTGAAGAGAGCTTTATTGAAATATTGTTCATATAAAAACGGATTCTCCCGGACACTTTTTTATGGAAAAAAATAAAAAATATACAGATATAAGATGCGCAGGATTAGCTATCTTATCGTTGGCTTTTCTTGTCGCGTGTGGACAAATAAGAAATACTCCCGTAGTTCTTCCCGCACTTACTCCCACACCTTTCCATCTGAGATTGCCTCCTGGAGAGATAGACACATTTACACCAATACTTTCTACAAAAGACATTATAAAGGGAAAAAAAATAGATACAAAGGTAAAGTATCCAGCCTTTGTGCCTCAAATAGAAAATAATGGTATCTCACTATTCCAGGGTGACCAGGAAAATAAATTAGTCATCCAAATACAAAAAGAATCATATACTAATACACTTGGCACAAGAGACTATGATAGGATTCGTCTTCAGATCGACCTCTTTAATAATTTAAAGGGAGAAGGAACAATCTCCCGTCAAACATTTGAGGAAATTATGAAGCAAGAAGACTCGGAAACGATGACCTTCCTTATTAGTCCTCAAAATGGAGAAGAACCTTATCGGCCAAATGTCCTCACAATATTCCAAGCGATAAATGTCGGGAGAGAACCTACACCTTACTCTCTTATAATGCAGATTGACGCAATTCGACAACAAACAATTGGTGCTCAGTCAAGGGGAATAATAGTTGGTTCGCTTGGACTTACTGCGATAAAAGAAAACTGATCTCTACTTTTTACTTTAATTTGTCGCTATATTTTTCTCTCAGTTTTTGCAGTTTGGGAGAGATGATAAGTTCGCAATAAGGTTCATCCGAATGTTTGGCATAGTAATCTTTGTGATACGACTCGGCTTCGTAAAAAGTATCAAGAGGTTTTATTTCTGTTACGACCTGACTCTCATATGTTTTTGAATCGACAAGTTTTTTTAAAGACTCTTCTGCTATCTTTTTCTGTTCTTCAGACGTGTATAAAATGACAGATCTGTATTGAGTTCCGACGTCGTTGCCTTGTCTGTTAAGGGAGGTAGGATTATGAGTATGCCAAAATACATCAAGTAAATCGTGATAGGGAATAACTCCAGGGTCAAACTCTATTTTGATAACTTCCGCATGTCCTGTACTTCCTTCGGAGACATCATGGTACGTTGGATGAGTCATCTTGCCTCCCGCATATCCGGGCATAACTGACTCGACTCCTTTGAGACTGGCAAAAATCGCTTCCGTACACCAGAAACATCCCCCGCCAAACACAGCCGTTTCAGTCATATATATTTAATTTTCAATTTACAATATATACCTCGTCATTCTGGCTTGTCCAGAATCGTAGTTAATTAAATTGACAACGATCCTGGATGCGTCCCGAATTAACATCGGGACTTACCAGGATGACGGTATAAATAATTATTTCTTCGGAATGAATTTTAACGAAATTGAGTTAACACAATGACGGGTATTTTTATCTGTGTATCCTTCACCTGTAAACACGTGTCCCAAATGGGCATTGCAGGTATTACAGACAATTTCCGTTCTCATACCATCTGAGTCTGATATACGAGTTACTACTCCTTCTATCTCCTGGTCGAAACTTGGCCACCCACATCCAGAATGGAATTTACTCGTTGACATATATAAAGGAGTTTCACAGCGGCGGCAGACATACGTACCTTCGTCAAACTTTGTGTCATATTCTCCTCTAAATGGTGCCTCCGTACCTTTATGAACAATCACTCTTTCTTCTTCGGGTGTCAGTTTGTTTAGTTTCATACAAGTAGTATAGTACAATAACCTAGTGGAAAGCCATAAAGAAAAGCTGAAAACTCTCAATATTCTCCACATTTTCAATGACGGATTTCTTGTGAGCTTACCATTACTTCTGCCTTTTGTAACAAAAGAACTGCATATAGATATAGCACAAGTTGGAGTCTTGGGATCACTTCTCAATATGCTCAGTATATTTCTGGCACTTCCTTCTGCCTATATTGCAGCCAAAATAGGAGGGATGAGATCTCTTATTTTTGCCATGTGTTTGTATGCGGTAGGCTATATTCTGACTTCGTTTGGAACGTCATTTTATTTTTTAGCACTGGCGTTTCTTGTCTCAGGAATCGGATTCGGTATTTTTCATCCTATTGCATTTGCTCTTGTATCCAAACACTCTGATCCGACGAGTAAAGGAAAAACGATGGGGAACTTTACGGCAATAGGTGATGTCGGACGAATTGGCATCTCGACACTCATCACATTCATTATTGTCTATATAGGTTGGAGAACAACCGCACTTTTGTATGGTGTTATTGCTTTAGGAATTTTTATAGTTTTTTTAATTTTTGATGCGCGAAAAAAAGATGAAAAAATCGCTATTCCTGATGAGAAAAAAACATCAGCCGTCACAATAGTACAACTTCTTAAAAATAGACATTTTGTTTTGACAACTCTAATCGGAGCGTTTGATTCGTTTGCGAGCTCCTCACTATATATTTTTCTTCCTTTTCTTCTTATATATAGAGGTATAGATCCAAAAATAATCGGTTCTTTCACCGCTGCATATTTTGTAGGCAATTTACTCGGAAAAACTCTTCTTGGTCGATTTACAGATAAGTTTGGCAACGCCAATGTATTTATTGTGGCAGAACTTTTGATGGCTTTATTTATTGTATTTTTAGGAAACTCATTTTCTTCGGTTATGATTATCGTTGTATCTATGATCTTGGGAACACTTACCAAAGGTACTGTCCCTGTAGTTCAGACTATGGTCTCTGACTCTGTCGCCCATCATGGTGGATACGAGAAAGCATTCAGTCTCAATTCTCTCGTCGTGAGCATAGCCACGACTCTTGCTCCTTTGGTCTTAGGTCTTGTTTCAAAACAATATGGTATTGTGAACGCATTTAATATTGCGGCAATTTTTGCGGTATGTGCCGTAGTGCCAGCTTCTGTTTTAAAACTAAGCCGAGAAAGCAAAGTTAAACAGATATAATAGAGCATGGCAATAAATATATTTAAATCTCGTGATCCGGTAAGTACGATTCCAGCTGTAAAAGAAGCAAAGCAGAAAATAGATAAACTCACCCGAGGTTCGTACAGAACCATTTTTAAAGCAACGGCAGTGTTCCCATTTGACTTTTTTCCAGACACAATTATTATTGATGAAAATAAAGTAGATATCATTGTCACTACTTTTTTTGTGACTGAGCAGATGTATTCGATTCCGATCCAAAATATAATTGGAGCCGATGCGATGACGTCTCTTTTTTTTGGAACGCTGACTTTGGAGACAACGGGCTACAAGAAGAATCCTCCTCCAATAACACATCTCTGGAGTACGGACGCCGTGAAAGCGAGACGATATATCAATGCCCTGGTGATGTGCAATAAAGATAAGATAGACTTATCTAAACTCGAAACCCCCTATCTCCGTCAAAAGCTTGATGAAATAGGCCAGGCGCGGATGTAATGTATAATCTTCTATATGAATACAAATAAAAAAGTAATTATTATTACCGGTGCTTCAAAAGGATTGGGTAATGAACTGGCAAAACTCTATTTTCAAAAAGGCAGTTATAATCTTATACTGACGGCGAGAAGCAAGGAAGGTTTCAATGAGTTTAAGAATAAAGAAGGGGTAGATTTGATAGTGGGAGATATACGAGAAAAAGATACATTAGATTCGATAGAAAAAGTAGTCGAAGAAAAATATAAGAAAGTAGATATTCTGATCAATAACGCCGGTGTTATTTATACTCAGCCATTTGAAAAGAATACAGAAAAGCAACTCGATGAACTTTTCGATATTAATCTCAAAGCTCCCATATTATTGACTCAACGAATGTACCCCTTTATGGTTTCTCAAAAATCTGGACTTATTATAAATATCAACTCAACAGCAGGTAAAGAAGGAAAAGCAAACCATACTTTATATGCAGCGACAAAGTTTGGATTACGAGGATTTACTGAAGCTCTTAGACAAGAAGCGAAAGCGCATAATATACGGGTTTTGAGTATTCATCCGGGAGGTATGGATACACACCTATTTGACGATCTGGAGAAAAAGCCTGACGTTTCTACATTTATGAATGCGAAAAAAGTAGCCGAGATCATTGTGTTTCTCTCCGAAACAGAAGGTGTCTCTCCCGACGAAATTCTTATAAATAGACCGTCTTCATAGTCTTCGTATCTCTTCAGCATAAATTCAGGAAAGAGTAGTAATCTGAATATGTTATCAATTATATTTTTTCCTATGGTCACACGATTTAAGAGCCGCATGGCAAAGCATTATCGGGTGGTAAAAAAATTCTCCAGTCTTCTTGAGGCAAAGTTGGCCGAGGAAGTGTTGAACCTTGGTCATATTCGGACTTTTATTGTGAGAAATTATCAGGAGACTCATGAGCAGATCCAGGAGGAGATAAGGGTAATTTACCTTTTGGTCCTTCCCCAGGATTATCAGATGGCCCACCATCTCTTATACAGCAAGTACTCTTATTGAATTTTCTATTTTCAGCGATTTACATGAGCTAGTATAATAATATCTTATGAATAGAAAACCAATTTATGATTATTACGCTACATTAGAGTCTCGCTGGGGCTATATTCTTTTATTGAAAGGCAATAGACATTTTGGTTACTATCCCAGATCCAATTCTCAGATTTCTTTTTCTCAAGCACAGAAATATATGGAAAAAAAGCTGGCTGAGAAATTGGATCTGCCAACAAATTCCTATGTGTTAGATGCGGGTTGTGGAGAAGGAAATACAGCAATTTTTCTAGCAAAGCATAATGCATATAAGATTTTGGGGGTCGACTTACTCCCTATCTCTATAAAAAGAGCGGAGGAGAAGGCAAGAGAAGCAGACCTAGATAAAGCCACACAGTTTAGAATAGGCGACTACTCAAAATTGAACTATACCACTATGTTTGATGGCATCTATACCATGGAGACATTGGTACACGTAGATGATTATCAAAACGCATTGAGCGTTTTTTATAAAGCACTTAAACCCGGCGGGAGACTGACACTTTTTGAGTATTCTTTAACGGATATGAATACAATGAAAGAGAATCAAAAAAAGCTCTGGAACAATATAGTGGAAGGTACAGGTATGTATGGATTACCTCAATTTATCCATGGACAATTTCCTCGTATGCTTAAAAAAGCAGGGTTTATGAATATATCCACAGAAGAGATAACTGAAAGAGTTATGCCAATGTTAAAAAGATTTTATCAGATCAGTTTTTTACCCTATAAATTGATTGAATTTTTAAAACTGGAAAAGAAATTCATCAATATGATGTTTGCCGTGAGAGCATACGAGGACATAGTACAAAATCAAACATGGAAATATATGATCATTACCGCAAACAAACCTAAGTAAGAGAGACTTACTCTATTACGCCATTATAATGGAGTGAAATATTCTTACTAAAAAATAATTTTCTTTTTGGCTTTTTTATATTTGATATATTCGTTGATTGATGTAAAATCCATCCAATAGCCTGAACAGATATCGCATCGCTGTAAGACGACAGATTTAGGCAAAGTTGGATCAATAAATGTATTCAATGTATTTCCGCAACGGGGACAATGAAGAATAGAACCATCTGTATAGATCAAATTGGGTGGCTGTTCACGTAACGGTAAAGGAAGTTCCGCCATTGAAGCGAGTTCCATACGATCAAACCATATTCCTTGACACTGTGTGCAATAATCAAATTCTGTATTCATTTCACCGTCCATACGTTTGTGTTGTAGTAAAGGAAGTTTGCAACGAGGACACTCTAAGGTTTCATTATTCCGA
Source organism: bacterium (assembly GCA_030647255.1). Classification (GTDB taxonomy): domain Bacteria; phylum Patescibacteriota; class Microgenomatia; order UBA1406; family GWC2-37-13; genus JAUSJK01. The sequence goes on along the minus strand of JAUSJK010000089.1, from coordinate 47,306 downwards.
ACATTCATTGTTTCAAGTTGAGAGTCTACACTTCTTAAAACTTGTAATCGTTCATCTACAGATGGCTGAGGTAAGATGGTGTACGGAATATAAGTATTTTCTCCAGTAAAATAATAAGGAATCCATTTTTCCGGTAAAGGAGCATAGTCACGATTAAAATCTCTCAATTTGGTTAAAATAGAATACAAAGGAGAAGGGTTTCTGGTGATGTTGATGGATTGGATGTCCGCGTAGAAGACTTCATTATAAGAAATACTGTAGTAGATAAATGCCGCGATTAATTCTACAAAAGTATAAGGAGGATTAAAAAAACGGAGCCATACCATACTATTGTTTTTATTGAGAGATAAAGGTACAGGAGTATCTATGAGAGAGCTAAGTCCGTATATGCTAAGAAACACAATAAGAAAGGGACCAAAGAAAAAAGATATAGAAGAAATAAACAAAATAAATGCGATGACGCACTGTAATTGTAGTAAGGATAAAAGAAATGAAACTATTTGAACATTTTTAATAAATCCACTTTGTAGTTGAGCAACTTCATAGGCAATAACAGCCTCGAGCTCTTGTGCGTCTCCGATATTAAGAAGAGATGTCGTGAGATAGATAGTTGGGTGAGCGTCGGGGGTGATAAGAGTGAAGGCAGTCGGCGCAGTATGCTTGATAATTTTATAATTTACTTCTTTAACTCCGGAGGCAATACTGATTTTTTGGATAGCCTGATCAACGGATTCATAGTCTTTATGAGAAACTTCTTCTAGATCGCTTAGTCTATCTTGATGAGTTATTTTAAATATATGGATGGCAATAATAGTCATTCCGATGGCGATTAAAGCATAGGACAGTTTGGTTTCGATGACCGAAAGTAAATATGTACGATATATAAATTGCACAATTCCGTATAGCGCCAAAAGATTAAAAGCCACCAGTAGAACTAAGATGAGTTTTCTTTTCACTTTCAGGCCGTCGAGCAAGACCCAGGAAGAACGTATTGTTTTATATGAGAAAATATGCCGTAAATGAGTCAGTACATGGGCGACTATATCATAAGGATATTTGACAAAAAGGAAATAAATACCGATAAGTAGTATAGAAGAAGCGATAAACATTGCTAGTGAAAAAGGTGACGAGGTCTGATTCAAAAACGGCACGATATTTTCTATCACTCCCTTAATTCCTACGTAGAAAATGATTGGTGAAACGACAAAAAGTATAAAAAAAATAGATCGGTTATTATTTCTTTGGAATGTAACGGTATTTTCAAATGCTACATAGACAAAATATAAAACAATCATAATAACGTAGATAGATATCTCAAATCTGTTTTCAAACATACGATTTATTATAAGAAATTTAATTGTTAAGTGTTTAAGAGGGTATAATAGAGGGTATATGAAGAGAAAGCAGGTACCTTTTTTTGCAAATACGCCAGATGACAGTCACTGTTTTCAGGCAGCTATTCAAATGGTTCTCAAATATTTTCTTCCTGATAAGGATTACACAATTGAAGAGCTTGATAAAATGACTGCGAAAAAAGAAGGTCTATGGACATGGCCAACACAGGGTCTTATCAGTCTTCTTAAAATGGGATTTGAGGTGGTTAGTATGGACGCAATAGATATGCAGGCTTTTATAGATAGAGGTGTGGAATATATAAAAGAAAATTATGGGGAAGAAGTAGCTCAGCAAATGGATCTTCATAGTGACATACGTCAAGGCCAACAGCAGTATAAAGAATATCTAAAATTTAATGTTCATAAAAAAACAGTACCAACCACAGACGATATAAAGTCATTTATTGATCAAGGATATTTGGTTATTGCCAATATAAATTCGCAAATACTTGGGGGAAAATCAGGATATACGGGACATTTTGTGGTGATTTTTGATCACGATGAAAATAATCTAATACTTCATGATCCCGGCCTTCCTCCAATACCCAATCGCTTCATACCATATACTCTTTTCAAAAAAGCGTGGGAATATCCGATCCCAGACGCCGCCAATTTGATGGCGGTGAAATTGAAATAAACTTTCTTTATTTGACAAATTGTGCAATTTCTTTCATACTCATTGTATGACTGAGAATGTAGCTCCTACTGGCCCGACACAATCTCCATCTTCCGTATCTTCGCCGACCAATGTTCATATGATTTTATATGTAGTTATCGGCGTTTTGATTCTTATCGTTATCGGAGGAGTAGCGATGCTTTTGAAACCGAGTCCACCTCAACCCAATCCAGCTCGAATAATAGAGTCTACGATAAGTCCTATTCAGATTGTCAGCCCCACAGTGGTGATGAAGGAAGAGTATAGTAACCCTTTTGCACAGCCAACGACATACCAGAATCCATTTTCATCAACAGATAATCCATTTGATTCACTTGCCAAATGAAAAAAATATATACACTCACCATCATTTTATTTTTTCTTTTCTCATTTCTTCTGATTTCCAGAAGTACATCGGCACAAGAAAATCCTGAAGCACAAGCAAAAAAATATGGGGTAACTTTCCCGGTTGCGGAACTCGACAACTGCACTACATTTATAGCCTGTCGGGAGTACTGTCAAGATAGTGCGCATCATGACGCGTGTGTGAATTTTGCCAGAAAGAAAGGATTTTATAAAGAGCCTGAGAAGAATGAAAAAAAGCAGGCGATGATCCAGGCCGCTCAAACCGAGTTAGATTGCAGTTCCGAAGAGTCGTGTCGAGCGGTTTGTCAGGATGAGAAAAACTTTAAAAAATGCCAGAAGTTTGCTCAGAGACAGGGTCTTGAAGAAAAATCAAAAAATTCCGAGAATAGACAGACACTCGAAAAAGCAAAACAGATACTCGGATGTGACTCTCCCGAAACGTGCAAAGCAGTCTGTGAACAGGAAACAAACAAAGAAAAATGTTCCGCGTTTGCCAAAGAGGCCGGACTCGAAGGAGGAGTCCGCCGTGTTGGACCCGGAGGTTGTACATCTGAAGAAACATGTCGGACATATTGTCAAGAACACACGGACGAGTGCCGGAAATTTTCAGGAGAGAAACAAAGATCACCTCCTTCCGAATCACAAAAAAGCGGACCCGGCGGATGTGATAGTGAGGAGTCATGTAAAAAATACTGCGAAGAACATCCGACAGAATGTGAAGGAAAATCCAATGATCGTCCAAAGGAGTCTACCTCTCAACGGATGATTCCCGATACTAGTCGTGAAGAGTTTTGTAAATTAAATCCGGATAAATGTCTACCACCTGACAGAAAGATATCTCCTCAAAACTTTCGGCCTTCTAATCAATCTGTCAAAGAAATAGAAAATAAGAACAATCGTTCGCCGGAGAGGAAAGATGTGCGTCCACAAGAAACAAGAGAGACGGAAGATCAAATAAAAGGAGCGTTTGACGATAATTCCTTAGTGGGTAAAATTTTTAACTTCTTTTTTCTCAAAACTCCTTCGGAAAAGAACTAAGGGCTCGTCCGTCGCGCTAAGCGGAACGGATACGGCCCTTTGTGCCGCATCCTCGAATATATAAATGATCAAGTTATTATCGGATGTGGCCTAATAACTTTCTCCATGAGGTATAATATATCCATAGGCTATCCTTTTTGATTTCGTTTTATTATTTTTTCCATGTTGACCTCATCGTGTATTTGTCGTAAGAATGAATCTTCATTTGAAGAATACATCGTCTATAAAAACGAAACGGTATTTAAGCGATTTGAGGGTGCTAGTATCGGCAAGTGTACAAACTGCGGTCTCCTTAAAACATTCCCTTCTCAAAAAAATGTATTTGATCCGAAGCAAAGTAAGGGTGAATTGTATGATGAACAGGAAAATAGATTTACTGAATTATTTCGGCCCATCGTCGAGGCGATTAAAAAGTATACACCTGGTGGAAGTGTGCTCGACGTTGGCTGTTCGACAGGCATTTTACTCGCGCTTCTTAAGAAGGAAGGATTTAAGGTGACAGGAATTGAGCCAAATAAAGAGGCTTATAAAAGAGCGCGATCTCGATTAGGTAAGGACATGTTTGAAGGAACTCTGGCTGATTTTCAGAAGACACATAGATCTAAGTTTGACTGCATTATCTACAATCATGTGCTTGAACATATAGAAGATCCGATAAAGGAAATTAAGTCGGCAAAAAATGCGTTAAAAAAGGGAGGTGTACTTGTCATCGGTGTTCCAAATAGAGATAATATTATTTTCTTTCTACGTAAAAAATATTGGGAGGCACTTTTACCCGATCAGCATATCTGGCATTTTAGTAGTAGAGATGTTGTTAAAATTATCGAGAAATTAGGCTTAAAAGTTATCCATGAATATTTTTCTGACGATGAAAGACGAGATTATCCTTTAAAAAAGAGAATATATTTTAGACTTCTTTCATTTATCAATAAAATCTTCCGTACTGGCGAAGCGGTTTTGCTTATTTTTTCGCATTAATTAGTTTTCGCGCTTCTTTCATTCTCTCAGCCCAGAAGATAAGTGAGTCAAGCATATCGCTTGCGGCTTTCTCGTGTTGTTCATTAAAATGATATGTGCCATCCTTATCTGTATTTTCCCAATAATTGGGCAGAAGTATTGTTTCGCGCAAGTCATACATCTTCAACTCTGCCGCCACACCGCGCAAGTGTTCAATTCCTCGTGAACCTCCAGCGATAGAGCCATACCCTATAAAACTTACCGGTTTGCAGTTCCATTCGTAAAAAAGATAATCGATAGCATTTTTTAGCACAGCCGAGTATGAATGATTATATTCAGGAGTGACAAAAATAAATCCGTCCGCATCGTTGATGATTTTTGACAAATGTTTCGTATGCTCCTTGGAATATTTATGCATCATTGGAGCCATCGGTTCATCTAAGAAGGGTAACTGTAGTTTCTCCAAATCGACAAGCTCCGTCTTGATCGTTTTTCTTTTCTTGGCAATACTGGTAATCCAGGCGACGGGCTGAACATTAAATCGATCAGGCCGGGTTGATCCGGTGAGAATTTTAATTGTTATCATGCTCTCATTATACACCTATTACTGACGAAAAAGATTGCTATGAAGTTCTCATCGTCTTATTTCCTAAATAGCAGGGAGTGGGTATGGTCTTCGATATTCGTAAAATCGTCAGCCATTTCGACAAGTTGCTTATTGGCCGTTTTTCTGAATGCGGCTACTTCTACCAGACACCCAAGCGCTTGTTGTAAATAGTTGACGACAGGTTGATAGTCACCGTCGCCTGAGATGAGGATGATGGAGTCGACTTTATGACCAAGGCGAATGGCGTCCATCGCAATTCCGATATCCCAGTCTCCTTTTTTAGCGCCGCCGTAGAAAATCTGCAGTTTCTTTTCTTTGATTTCAAAACCGGCCGCATGAAGTGCTTCAAAAAATTCTTCCTCTTTTTCCTCATCTGCCCGTATAACATAGGCGATGGCTCTGGTGAGAGTTCTTCCCGCCAGAACAAGTTCGAGCAGGTTTCGGAAGTTAACGCGAGCTTTGTATAAATTCCGGGCGGAGTAATAAAGATTCTGGACATCGACCAATACCACTACCCTTTGATCTGGATTTTTAACTATCATATGAAAGTATTATAGACCATTCCGACTCCAGTTTTCTCATTAAGCTATATTTAATTAAAAGTGAGGAATAACATGATAAAATTATCTTACAAATATGACTATTTTAGATACTAAAAAAGAAATTTTAACTTATAAAGATTCTACGTCTGAATTTTATCTATCCGATTGTTTAGATGCGCTCAAAAAAATAAAAGATAACACAGTCGACTTAGTAATAACTTCACCTCCTTATGCAGACCAAAGGAAATCAACATATGGAGGGATTGACCCAGATAGATATGTAGAATGGTTTTTACCTATAACTAAAGAGCTTTTAAGAGTGCTGAAGCCTAAAGGAACATTTATTTTAAATATTAAGGAAAAAGTACTAGAAGGAGAAAGACACACTTATATACTTAACCTTATTCTTGAAATGCGAAAACAAGGATGGCTATGGACAGAAGAGTTTATTTGGCATAAAAAAAATTGTCATCCTGGCAAATGGCCGAATAGATTCAGAGACGCATGGGAGAGATTGCTTCAGTTTAATAAGGATCGAAAATTTAATATGTATCAAGATGCAGTTAAAGTGCCTATTGGCGATTGGGCCAAGACGCGACTAAAAAATCTTAGTGAAACGGATATGAAAAGAGATAATTCCAGAGTCGGAAGTGGTTTTGGCAAACGAATTGCTAATTGGGTAGGTAAAGAATTAGTTTATCCTTCAAATGTTCTTCACTTAGCGACTGAAAGTTCAAACAAAAATCATAGCGCAACTTTTCCTATGGAGCTTCCATCATGGTTTATTAAATTATTTACAAAGGAAGGAGATCTAGTATTGGATCCATTTTTAGGAAGCGGCACTACGTCTGTAGCTTCTGCTTTATTGGAGAGAGACTCAATTGGTATAGAAATACTCCCTGAATATTACGAAATAGCCATAAATAGATTTAAAAAGAATACTCAACAAAGAGTAAACAAAATAAAAATTGATCTTAAACTAAGTGCGGAAGAAGATTTTGTTAATCAATTAAAGCTTTATGGATAAAATAAGCCTAGATGAGTTACAACAATTTATTGCAGAAAAGGTGATCGTACCTTTTAATAAAAAAAGAGTGAGTAAGCTTAATGAATTAAGTCTGAGTTATATACTTAGAAGAAAAAATCCATATCTTTTTAAAGCTAAAAATATTGAAACTTCAGAAGAGCTTGTTAAGTATGTTTTAGATGCATATTTGTCTTCTCAAGAAGAAACAATATTCGGAAACTTAATGGAAGAGTTGGCAATATTTGTGTGTCAAAAAGTATTTAATGGATATAAGGCTGAAAAAGGAAAGTTCAAAAGTGTAGACTTAATATTTATGAGAGACGAAAAAACTTATATTGTTGGTATTAAATCAGGAGTGTATTGGGGAAATAAAGATCAGATATCTGAGATGAAAAATAATTTTAAAAAAGCAAAAAGAATTCTAATGAATGAAGGAATATCAAACAAAGTTATAGCCGTCAACGGTTGTATGTACGGCAAAGATAATAAGCCCCACAAGGTAGACCGTCGTGATAATGAAAAAAGTTACTATAAATATTGCGGTCAAGAGTTCTGGGAGCTAGTGACAGATGATAGTATATTCTACCAAAAAATTATTATTCCTTTAGATAAAGAGGCGAAAAAAAGAGATGAAAGCTTTACGAAATCTTATGTAGCCAAAGTTAATGAAATGACCAAAGAGTTTTCTGATCAGTATTTAGGTTCAGACGGATTAATTGATTGGCCGAAAATAATCGATTATGTGTCCAAAAAATTTCTTCAGAAGAGAGATAAACTATTTTGACTTTTATGAAAGTTATTCTGTCCATGGCCGTATCGGCCAATGGAATTATTGCGACCAAAACTGGGAGTGAAGATTTTTTATATTCTGGCAACTGGGTTCGATTCATAGAGCTTGCTCGTAAGGTCGGCTGTATAATCTGGGGAAGAAAAACATATCAACAGGTTATCTCATGGGAGGGTGACTATCTTAAAGATATTCAGGATATCAAAAAAGTAATTATTTCCCGATCTTCTATTCAATTAAAAGAGGGATTTATTCTGGCAAGTTTTCCAGAAGAAGCTCTCGAGATATTACGAAAAGAAGGGTTTAAGGAAGTGATAGTAACTGGCGGATCAAAGACGAATATGGAGTTTGCCAAAAGGGGATTGATAGATGAAGTGATACTAGATGTAAACTCGATAATTATAGGCGAAGGCATATCCGTCTTCGCTCAGGGTAGTTTCGATATGAAATTGGAGTTGATAGAAAGTGTGAGAGTAAATGAAAATATACTAGAGCTTAGGTATATGGTAGTTAAATAACAAAAGTTTTCAAATTAATTTCTTCAGGGTTCTTTTGAGAATCTGGGCAGTAGAAGCGTTTAATGTTTTAAAATTTTATCGAGATCAAACGATAAGAGTGAAACGTGCTTTTCAGTTTCATAGATTGACTCTCCATGTTCAAGTAGATATATAAGGCGTATCATTGCTCCGTGTGTGATAATTAAAGCTTCGTTATCTTTATGCTTAGCATTAATTTTCTTAAAAAATGGAATAAGCCTCTTCTTGACATCTTCAACAGATTCTCCTCCATATGGACGATAGTTAAATTGTACTGTTCTATGCTTTTTCTTTAACTCCAACCCGTCATCCATTTGTTCCCATGATTTGCCAGCAAGTGAGCCCATTCGTACTTCCGAAAGTTCATCGTGAAAAGAAACAGGAATATTTAATTTTGAAATTATGATGTTTGCTGTCTGTTTTGCTCGTAACAGTGATGAACTATAAATATGAGTAACACCTTTAGGGATAAAGGAGATAATTGCTTTAGCTTGTTCGATTCCTTCGGTCGCTAAAGGTTCATCTACTTCTCCATTGACCTTTTTTTGTTTATTGAGAGGTGTGAGACCATGCCGTATAAGGTAGATTTTCATTATTAAAACTATATGATTTTAGAAAATTAAAATCAATATAAATAATTTCCACATAATCAAGCGATCTATTATTAATTAGAGTGAGTTTACTATTTTGAAATGAGGCGTTTATTTCTGAAAGCGAAACCAGATGGAGTTTTAAGATAGCTTTCGAAATGTAGAGCTTTTAATTTGGAATTAAAAGCAGAATAGTAAACAAGTTGTAACGGTCTCAGGTTTTTGGTCCGAGAAACATTGCCTCCTTGATGGTTTTTATAACGTTCACGAAGATCAGCAGAAAAACCCGTATAGTACGTTTTATTTTTTAGGAGAAGAATGTATACATAATACACAAGTTAAAAATAGAAGAGAAAAACAGTGAAGTCAATGGATTATAGACTACAAGTCCCACTTCACCCACTTCGCTGCGCTTCGTTAGGGTTTCGTTAGGGACACACTTCTCATAAAGATTTTAAGCGTGGATATTTCTAGTAGTGGCCGTGCCACCAAAAAAAAAGCCCCACTTCACTCTGATAAGATCGAGCTTCGATTTGGGGCACCACTTCTATTTTACTATCAAGGAGGCGTAAAGAAAGAAGAGTGCCGTGCACCTAACGTAGTCCCGACGTTTCAGTCGGGACGAAGTGGTGGAGATGCCCGGAATTGAACCGGGGTCCGGGGAAACACTCAAACACATTTTATAGCTAGGGATAGTTTATTTGTGGGCTCGAGTATACCTTTATAAATAAACAAAGATGGATATACAGCCGATTATGAGTTGTCGACTTTCCTGGCCAATCGGGAATGCCAAAAAAATCTTACCTCCATTGGTTTACTCTCTACAAGTTGAACAGAGGAAAACTTATACAGAGGATCTTACGGTTTTACGCATATAAATATGCGGCGTTTTGAGCATACTGAGACGCGGTTGCGCTTTCATATGCTTCAAGAACATAAGCCTTAAGATCTGCAATTGCAGTATTAGCTTTTGCATTTAAAAGGTTTCCATTTAACGGATAGGTCCGCCCTAACGATGTGTAAAAGTGCAAATTCCTCGTCGAATCCTGTCATCCCCTTCGACTCGCTTCGCTCGCTCAGGGCGAGCCCATTAGAACATGTTAATCTTTTTACTCCTTCATATACTCTTTCGCTTCTCGTTCCTGATCTCGTACAATATCTCTTCTCTTATCCAAATTCTTCTTTTCTACTTCTTTTCGGCCTTTGGCTAAAGCTATCTGGAGCTTGACCAAGTGCCCCTTATTATAACACGCCACAGGCACAATCGTCAACCTACCCGAGGAGGCCATCTTGACTTTTAGCCTCAAAAGCTCTTTTTTATGTAAAAGAAGCTTCCGGCTGCGGCGGGAATCGTAGCCTTGAGGCCGAGAGAAATTATAGATAGATACCTCCGCATTGATTAAAAATGCCTCAGAACCGACAATCCTGACGAATGCATCTTCGAGTTTGATATGTCCTTGTTTGACGGACTTTACTTCTGCCCCAGTCAAAACGATGCCGGCTTCATACGGCTCGATCAGTTCATAGTCGCGTTGGAATTTGCGATTGGCTGTTTTCATGAGATTATTGTAACAGAATAGGCTGAAAAGAGTGAGATAGTTTGATATAATGACCCGTATGTCAAGCTTTCACAGTAAAAAAGGTTTCGTCAAATACTCCCGTGGTCCTCACCCCATTTTTATTCTTATCGTCATTGCCGTTTTATTAGGAATATATTATGGTCCAAACGAACTCAAAAAAGCGGATACGAAAGTCAAAGATTTTTTTACCAGAATGGATAAGAGCGTTGAACCTTCGCCTACCCCTTCGGTTTCGTTAATGGTGAGCAAAGCCGAACCACTCAGGGCAAGTCCCACTCCGACAAAAAAGCCGACGAACGGAAATGGTGTAGCTCCACAATCTGGAGCAGAAGGAACGAGTTCAACCAATGAAAGTTATCAATATCCGACGTGGATTTTTCCTACCGTGGCGCCTGGCCAACCGGGAAGCAAAGAATGGAATGAACAGTTCTGGAAACAGTGGAATGATATGACAAAACAAAACCAACAGATGCAACAGCAGGTACAACAATCCCAGCAACAATTCTGCCAGCAAAACCCTACATTGTGCGGTCATTAAGAATAGACACTTGATAAGTGCCGCGAATTAGTTGTAACATATTTATAACACGTGAGGTAAGATAGTTACATTATTAGCAATTATAACTTTGATTTACTATGACAGACACAGACACAGTGCAAGAAGTAACGACTATTAATAATCGATCGCCTCAACAGGTGGTGACCAAAACTACCAGACAGGTTGAACCTAAAATAAAAGAAGAGGCCCCGCAAAAGGTATACGATAAGAAAAAAACAATTTTCAGATTAAATCAAATTATTTGGTATATTTTGGGATTCATTGAAGTATTGCTCGTATTTAGGGTTGTCCTAAAGATGCTGGGTGCCAATTCATCTGTCGGGTTTACGAGTTTCATTTATGCTCTTACGGCTCCTTTAGCAGGTCCGTTTAGCGGTATTTTGGGAATATCCGTAACCGGAAGTTCTATGATTGAATGGTCAACGATAGTTGCCGCCGTAGTATATCTTTGTGTCGCTTGGGGACTCGTCTATCTCTTGGATATTATTTACCCAATTACATCAAAAGATGTGGAAACACAATAACATATGATAGTCACAATCATTATTATTCTCGCCATTCTTTGGTTTCTTGGGTATGCTCCTATAACAGGTATCTCTATCCCAAATATTGTACTTTTTACCATCAATAATCACGCGGTTACTTTATGGGAGATTCTGATACTTGCGGTCATCGGGTGGGCGATAGGTATTTTACCTCGTCCATTTCAGACGATTGCTTCGGTATTACTTCTTTTATGGGTTCTCTCCGTACTAGGTATTTTTGCCATTGCCGGGCTCCCTAATATTATTGTGATCGTGATTATCATAGCTCTCATTGTGTCGATATTCCGATAAACATAGAACTAGTGTTTCTTTAACTCGAGCGCGATGACGGAGTTAGGGGACATAAGTATATCTCGGCGGAAGATATTATTCGTGACTTCAATAGCGTCTAACTTCACCTCTGTTCCTTCAAGATACGTAATAGTGAGATCGTATATGCCCGTCGGAAGATTGGTAAATGTAACGGGGACAAGTTCTACGTTTTTGGCACCGATATCGTAATTGACAAGAAGCGCGGTTGTTTTCTGTGGTGAAGCGGAGGCAAACGCTCTCACGTGTGTTCCTTCTCCTTCAACCCGGATGCTGTTTCCTTCGAGTAAATTGAACATTTTCAATGCATAATAACGAGGTTTCTTTTCCCCTTCATGAGAAAGTATTCCCCACCGGGGAGTGGCTCCATCTTTCGCTTCAAATAAAAAGGCAAGAGTTATATTTTGTTCTATAAGATTACGTAGAGACATAATAGTGTGGGCAGCTCCCACATTGGTATCTGAAAGAGGATTGGGGTCGGAGTCATATCCCCACTCGCTGATGATTTTGGGAAGACTCCTGTATTTCGCATATTTTTCAGGAGAAAGCCAGGAGTTGACACTTTTTACGTCATTGGCAAAATCTTCCGGATCCTTCGAATAATGGTGCCAGGAGATAAAATCAAGTTTAAGATTATTGGCAGAAACATAATCTAAAAATGTAGTAAGCCAGTTTTTGTATGCCCGTGTGGTGACGGGCCCTCCGAGAAGAAATTTTTGAACATCCTGAGCTTTTGATGCACCTAGTGAAGAATATAAATATAATTTTTTATAATCTTTTTCCCCACCATAGATACTCCATTTGCCGAATGTTTCCAAATCGGGTTCATTCCAGACTTCATAATATATATCTTCCATCCATTGTCCCGACACCTGTCCACACAGTCGAGTTGTTTTTCCGCTATAATGTTCGATTGTTTTTTGTACCACCTCCGCCCATTCATTCCAACTTTTAGGAAGAGAGATAAGTGATCCATCCTGTGATATAGCCGGTGACATATAGCCGAGAGAAAAAAATGGTTTGGCTCCCGTATGGTAAATATCACAGACAGTTTCGTCAAGAGCGAGCCAGTTGTATGAAAGTTTTCCGTTTTCATCCCTATTGAGAACATCGTAGTAATCATAGATATGGTCGAGGCGTATATAACGAGGATATAATGCGGCGAGGGGAGAGACGACATTGGCAAGCATCCGGGTACCCGACTCTTCTCCTCCTTGAGCTATTGCTCTCCACCTGTCGGGAACTGCTCCTTCTATTTTTTGAGTGTCGATATAGATATTGGCTTTTACGTCTTCAGCTTGTGATCGATACTGGAAAAAAGTAATTAAAAATAGAGGAATAGCAATAACGAGCAACAAAACAATAGGAAATAAAAAAAATCGTTTAATCATCATGATGGAGAACTGATATATATACATACTACATGATCTAAAGAGAGGGGAGGGAGTATAATAAAAAATATGTTTTCTTCTTTACGTATACGTATCGGTATAGCTTTACTGATATCTTTTCTTTTAGCGACATATTTGAACAATGCTATTTTTATGCCCAACACTCCTCTTGTCAAAGCGGAGGCACAGGTAGAACTTTTGAAGCTTCCACAACAATTACAAATAAGCACAGTGGATTTACTTACCCGTTTGACGACTCGGACGAATACTCCACCGGAACCTACTTCTTCGGGAAAATCAGGAGGAGGAACTTCGAGATTTCCCACAGATAAAACTAATCGTCAGTATCCTACCACCACTCCCAGACCAGGACAAAATTCCCCGCTCCCGACAGCAACTCCGATTGTGTATCCTACAGCGACACCCATGACTCCTCAGACAGTGACTCGGGCACAGTTTGCTCAATGTCTGACTATCCGGGGAATGAAGATGTATGGAGCGGAGAACTGTAATGCCTGTGATAGTCAAAAAGATATGTTCGGCTCAGACTTTTCCTACATTACGTACATCGATTGTTTACGTCAGAGCTCTGTCTGTAACCAAAAAGGTGTGAAAACATATCCCACTTGGGAAGATAGCACGGGAAAATTATATGTCGGGTATCGGCCTTTTTCCAATTTAGCTCAGATCTCTACGTGCGCCGCACCGACGAATTAGAAAGCTCCCCGTCATTCTGGCTAGTCCAGAATCGTTGTGAATAAATTTAAAATGTTACAAGTTACATGTTGCGAGTTACAAGATGAACATTGACTACGATCCTGGATGCGTCCCGAAGTAACATCGGGACTTACCAGGATGACGAAGGTTGTGTTACATTTGTAGTATGGTTCTTCTGTTATTTGCCTTTCTTTCGGGACTCGTCACTATATTTGCTCCCTGTATTTGGCCCCTTCTGCCTATCATTCTTTCCTCAACTACATCGGGCGGAAAATATAAACCTCTAGGTGTCACGTTGGGACTCATGACGAGTTTTACTTTGCTGACATTGTCAATTTCCTATATTGTCAAAATTATTCCTTTTGATCCGGACTCGCTGCGGATATTTGCGGTCATCATTATCGGATTTTTAGGATTCACATTGCTTATTCCCCAGCTTTCACAGATTTTGGAAGGGTATGTTAGTCGTATCAGCGGCAAAGCGGGAGGAAATAAAAATAGGTCGGGATTTGTTGGAGGATATATTACGGGTTTTTCTCTCGGTATCGTCTGGTCTCCTTGTGCCGGTCCTATACTCGCTACTATTGCAACGCTCGCGGCGACTCAAGCAGTTTCAGCCAATGTGGTTTTGGTCACCGTTATATATGTCATCGGCGTTGGTATCCCATTGTTTCTTTTTGCTGTTTTGGGCCAACGGATATTTTCAAAAAGCAAATCTCTTTCTCCTTATACGGGTCGTATCCAACAGGCATTTGGTCTCATTATGATACTGACAGCCATCGCCATAGGGACAGGGTATGACAGAACTCTTCAAACAAAACTTCTCGACGTATTTCCTTCATATTCGAACTTTCTTTATTCACTTGAAAGTAATCAAGCGGTTAAAAAACAACTCGATTCTCTCAAAGGGCAAAGGGGGGCGGTTCTCAATTTGGGCAAAGCCCCGGAATTTATAGGCATCACACATTGGCTTAACTCGGAACCTCTCACTTTAGCCCAGCTCAAAGGGAAAGTGGTACTTGTCGATTTTTGGACGTATACATGCATTAACTGTATTCGAACATTGCCTTACGTTACTGGTTGGTATGAGAAATATAAAGATAAAGGATTTATTGTCATAGGGATACATACGCCCGAGTTTGAGTTTGAGAAAAAAACAACCAATGTGGAAAAAGCGATCAAGGAATATAACATTCATTATCCCGTAGGACAGGATAATGATTATGCGACATGGAAGGCGTATAATAATCAGTATTGGCCAGCAAAATATTTGATAGATGTACAGGGAAATCTGCGTCTCACTCATTTCGGTGAGGGACAGTATGAGGAGACAGAAAAAGCGATACAGGAACTTTTGAAAGAAGCAGGTCAAACTACGGGTTCATCTTATGTTCCTCTTCAAGAGCAAACCCCTCAGGGACGGCTTACTCCCGAAACATATCTAGGTACGGCAAGAATTGATCGATTTGCTTCACCTGAATCTATACAAAATGGAGCACATGTCTATACTTCTCCTCGGGATATTCCGGAAGACAATATTGCATTTACAGGTACCTGGGACGGTTCACCCGAGTATTCCATATCGGGGAATAATGCTTCTTTATCTTTACGTTTTATCGGAAATAAAGTTTTTTTGGTGATGATGCCGCGGGACGAAAAAAGTGAAGTCAAAGTATATCTTGACGGAAAGCTTATCAGTGGGGAAAATGCGGGTGCCGATGTCAGAAATGGTTTGGTCCAATTTTCAACCAATGATTTTAAGGAAAGATTGTATGACTTGGTACATCTAAAAAATGACGGGCAATATCATTTGCTCAAGCTTGAATTTGTTACTCCGGGTACAAAACTTTTCGCTTTCACATTTGGTTAGAAACAATTTTCCTTTATCATCACATTGACCCATGGAGCGAATATTGAATGAATCGGTTGAGAAGGCTTCAGCAGATCTTCTTTTTTCATGAGGGAGTATCCATATGCAAAATCAAAATTTGGCGAAGGTTTATTTTTAAGAAGCGCAGTATATATTATGTCAATTTCATGATCTCCATATTTACTACCGCTATCCTGGGCGTCGTAATATATCTGCCCTTTCAAAACGGGGGGAGTTTTTAAATCATTTTCTCCTATATTCCATTCTCTTTTCAACGCATCGTAGATGGCTTCCAAATCGGGTTGTAATGTTTCACCTTGATATATCTGATGAGAAGAAAAGGAAAGATCAAAATAGCCGTCGAATACCGGATGTCGGCGATGTTGTAGTACAATAGAGTCCGTATAGTATAATACGACGGTAAAAGCGCGGTGGAGAATGCGTTTCTCGTGCGCTTCCCACTTTTCAATTTTCCCCACGATATTATTTTCTTTATCAACTTGAGCGATGTACTGGGTTTGAGAATAATAGTCGTTCATATAAAGATCCCGTAAGTATAGCGAGGGCAAAAATAAAAATCAATATGGCAGGAAACAAAATTGAAAATACATCAGTAATTAAAGATGTGCAAGATAGATATATAGAAATAAGAAAAGGTGATCCTAATTTTGAAATAAAGCTAGCACTTTTAGTTGGGGGAGCGCTCATTGGGAAGATTGCATATCAAAGAATGATACATAAAACAGGCGTTCAAAGAGAGTATGAAGAAACGAGTTTGGGATTGATAGAAGACGTCCGTCTAGCGGTGGAACAATTGAGAGAAATAAATAAAAAAGAAGAATGGAAAAGAATTGAACCTATCCTAATTCAAACAGCTGCTCAAATCAAAGCAAAAGAAAAAGATATGCAAGCTCTAGCAATAGAAAGCGCTCACATTTTATACATGAAGTATTCTGGCCCCCTTCATATTCTCTTATATAGGAATGGAGAGAGATTGAAACAAGTAAGAGAAGATATAATACAGGAGGCACTAACTAGAGCATTTACTCATCTTGATAGTTATCATGATGAAGGAAAATTTTTTGGGTGGTTAGCAACAATTAGTAAGAACCTTCTAAAAAACTACTATAGATCTGAAAACCGTTCAAGACAAATCCCATTAGATGCTTTTGATCCAGATTCTTTGCCTGAAGAATTATTTGGATCTACCTATTCAGATTCAGCTGAACAAGAGGCAATGAGGAAAATGGATCGTGCTTTATTGCAAAGGATTGTAATGGGCTTAAGTAATGATGAGCGAATGCTAGTGGGTCTGAAACTGAATACAGACTTGTCTAACGCTGAAATAGGCACAATTATGGGCAGAACAGAAGGAGCGATAAAATCTCTATATCACAGAACAGTAATAAGGATAGGTGAAGAATACCAAAAAAATTAAGAATGACTAAGAGAAACTTTTTTCCTAAGAAAAATTAGATAGATACTTACGATGTAGACTCCCATAATAGCCAGTTTGGCGAGACTGAAATTTTGTTCTAGACCCACAAAGCTATTTACCATATGGCCGATGAATGTAGATTTTTCAGGAAGGAAGGCAAGTTTAAAAGGAAGAATAGTGGAAAGATGAATATCAAAATACACTTCCATCAGTTCTCCCAGACCATTTTTCACAAAAGCCGCCCCTAAAAGAATAATCATATATTCTGTGATTTTGAATATTTTGGCGACAGGAAATTTGGTATACGCAAAAAACGTAGCGACTCCCACTATTGCAGAAATAGTAAATCCTATGATGAGTCCTGCCATATTCTCTACAAACCGCGAGAAAAGAGATGTAGTTGCGGTAAAAAGAGCTATCTCGAATCCTTCACGTATGATAAAAAAAACGATAGTTAGGAAAAGCGATAAATCAAACACATTTTTCTGCAGTTTTTGGTGAGCGGATATAATCGCTTTTGACCTTTTGAAAACAAAAAAGTTATGAAGTGAAAATACGACATATGCAATAAAGAATCCTGAAAAAATCATAAGATATCCTTCCAGAAGTTCTGCATTATTTTCACTGAATATAATATGAGCCTTGTCGCCGAGAGAAAATACAATTGTCGGAAGCGTCAAAGAGATTATGATACCCGTAAGACTGGCGAGAAGAATTTCTTTCTCTCTTTTTAACCTCAGTTTTTTCGAGATTCCTAGAAATACTCCTATTATAAGGAACGCTTCTAAAAATTCTCTGAGTGAGATGATGAGTGTGGGTATCATGTAACTTGTACTCTAGTAGTAATAGTTTGAATTATAGACAACTACTTATAAATTTGTCAAGTTATTCTAATATGTCATCCTGGCTTGTATCGCGAAGCGATACTTGTCCAGGATCGTTGTTAATTGGATTAATATTGACTACGATTCTGGAGTCGTCATAGTGAGCTTGTCGAACTATTCCTCCCCAGAATGACGATGGATAGAAAATAATACGATATAATTCTCCTATGTTAAATCATCGAATAGCACAGCTTCAGGAACTGATGAAAGAAGCCAATCTCCCGTCGCTTCTCATTACCAACTTCTATAATATTCTTTACTTTTCCGGATTTCGCCCTTTATCTCCCGAAGAAAGAGAGGGATATCTCCTCGTTACACTGAGTGAAGTATATCTACTGACTGATGGCAGGTATTTGAATAAAGAACTCGTCGAAAAGTGTAAGAGTAACAACATGCAACTTTTACTTATCGAGAGAGAACATCCTCTTGTCTATCATCTACAAGAGATACTTACTAAAGATAAAAGCGGACAACTTGGATTTGAATCGGAAGATCTTACATATCTGGAATATTCTCATCTCCAGGAAAAATTACCGGAAATAACTTTGACTCAGACAATACAGCTGGGTATGAGACTCAGAGAGATAAAAGATATGGAAGAAATAGAAAATATAAAGAAGGCATGTGAGATGGGGGATAATTGTCTACAGGAAATAAAATCGTTGATCCGTAAAAGTGTTACGGAAAAAGAGATTGCGTTCAAAATCGAGTTCTGGATAAAAGAAAAAGGGTATGACTATTCGTTTTATCCAATCGTGGCCTGTGATAAAAACTCGGCTCTTCCTCACTATGATACCCGCGCGGGAGACGGTCGACTTACCAAAAATTCCATCATTCTCATAGACATGGGAGTGAAGTATAAAGATTACTGTTCAGATATTACCCGGATGTTTTTTGTTGGGACTCCTACGGATGAACAACGACATGCATATGATGTACTTCTTAATGCTCAGAAAAAAACATTTGCTTATGTGAAAGTAGGAAAAAAAGGTAAAGACATAGATACATATTGTCGGAGCCTTATTGATACATCACTTCCTATGTACTCTCACTCAACCGGGCATGGAGTAGGTCTTGAAGTGCACGAGTTTCCAAAACTTTCAGCGGTTTCGAATGAAAGGCTAAAAGAAAATCATATAGTGACGGTTGAGCCGGGAATATATAAGGAAGGGCAATGGGGGATGAGAATAGAGGACCTAGTCGTAGTAAAAGAGAATGGCGTTGACGTACTAACAAAGTTTCCGAAAGAAATATAAATTAACCTATTTTCTCTTCTTTATTTTCCACGGGAGGTTGTAGGGTTTCTTCCGGTTTTTCTCCTGGTTCTTCTACATTAGTATCATCTTTTTTTACTTCTTCTTCCTTTTTATCTTCAGGTGAAGGAACGGCTTCTGGTTTCTTATTTTCTCGAGGCGGAATGGGAGTTTGAGGTTGTGATGGGGTCTTTTCTGCATCTATCTCGAGTTCCTCTTGGAGAGGCATTGTTTTGGCCGTCTTGGCTTCGGTTGGTCGTTCTACTTCGACAAACTCTTCTTCGGCGCCCACCTTCGCTTTTATTTGTTCTGTCAACTCTTTTTCTTTGGCGATCTGTTCGGTGACTGCCTTGGCGGCTTCGAGTTTGGCCTTGAGATAGACCATGAGTTCTTCACCTTTTAGGTTATTGATCATAAATATAGGCAAGATATAGCCAAGGTCATCGAGTCCGTTATTCCGGATTTTATCATCGGGAGAAAGAAGTTTATTGAGCGTGTTTGTGATAAAGACAGTATCTTGATCGACCCATTGCTCTCTTGTCGTAATATTTTCGTTTACAGGTACTTCTCCTTTTTCATATTGTTGTGTCCACATTTTCTTTACTTCTTCATAGTCTTCTATGGATACGGTTGAAGGTATGGAAATACTTTGTTCGACGTGTTTTTCCGGTTCGGCGACGATCTCCATCTGTGAGTGAATGACCTTTTCCACTTCTGTCTCTTTGATATTTTCTTTTTGTGCCACTTCTTTGAAAAGATCTCTGTTTGTCTTGAGGATAGTGTCTGTATGAGTTACGACCTGCATCACTTTCTCTTTCTCGATACCTGTTTCTTTCGTAATCGTGTCAACTTTATTGGCGGGAGTGTCGTGGACGTGCTGTGTGTAGGAGCTAAGGATAGTTCTGACTTGTTGAATGGGTATATTTGTCGTCTGAGAAATATTTTGCACTGTGCTTGCGTCTTTGACCTGTGTTCCCATCTTGAGCACTGTCGCAACATTGGTGACAACCTGTTTTACTTTCTCTTTCTCGATACCTGTTTCTTTCGTGATACTTTCGACTATTTTTGTCGGCGCTTCCTGGATATGTTGAATGAATGACGTCACGATCGTCTGTACCTGCTGTTGTGGCATGTGAGTGGTTTGAGAAACCGCATTGATGATCGAGGTATTATTCGTGACGGATCTAAGCATTTGAGAACTGATCGATGATACTTTCTGTGTTGGCATCTGGACTTTGACCGATATTACATGGGTTACCGGTTTGAGTTCTGTTTTTGTGCTGAGGAATTCTTCACGCTTTTGTAACTGCTCTACCCTCGATGTGGAAGTCGCCGAGAGAATTTGTGTGGCGATCTTATCTTCTTTCACCGATCTACTATAAAGTTCGGTACGGATATTCATATACTTTTGTCTTTCTGTTGGTGTTTCGGCCTTCATCGGATTGGAAAGCATATTGATATTGCGTACCACATTTTCCTGTGTCTGTTTATTTGTTTCGAAACGGGCGATATCCGTCAATTTGCTTGCAGAAAGATTGAGAGAGCGGGTGATCTGTTCTGTCTGTGTTTTTTTAATTTCTTCGATTGTTTCCAGTTTTATGTGTACGGGTGTTTCGATCTCTTTCGGTATATTCATCGCTGACCCGGTATTGGTTGTAGAAGGAGTCGGTACGGGTCCGGGACCCGATGGGGAAGGTCCGCCTCGCATCTGATCATACATAGAAAGCAAAATATTTTTCATCGCATAGATACCATCACAACAATAATCTCTAAATATTCTCAAAAGCCACCACGGGAAGAAAGTGACAGCCCACAACATGATAAGCGTGATGATATATTCCGCAAATGTGTCAACGTAGTTGCCGTTATTCGTATAGACGGGTTTGGTACTATCGTTCCACACTTGAGCCGGACCTCCATACCCGATGTTGATTCCTGTCGGGTATATATATCCGATGACTTGGTTGACCCTGGAAAAATTAAAGGGGAAAGGAATGCCGTTTTTCCAAATGCGCGCCAGTCCTCCTAAGAAAAGCGCAAAAAGAGGTCCGTAAAATACCCACTGAAAAAATACTCCGATCCATATCCAACCGGTATTACGTATGAAAATAAAAGGCATAAGAAGTGCCAGGAAAGGTGAAACGAAAAGTAAAAACCAGAGCAATATTTTACGCAGAAGCAACATGATCCCCATGATGTAATACGTGATATTGGTGACTTTGAGAAGAAACATTTCCGCGTTGGCCGCCTCCTGCACGTGTATATTCAAGTCTCGACAGCCTATCCATTCGATATAGTTTTTTTCTTCACTGACGCCCGTGAAATAAATATTAAAAAGATCTTTTCCTCCAAGTGTTTCGATAAAGAATTTCATCAGAATCTCAGAAAACTGAATGATGGTGATCACAATCGCCCCCGAGAAGGTGATATAGAGAAGGCCGACTAATAATTTGACGACGAGAGGCGAGATCTCAATTTTGGTACTGAAGTTTTGTCTTTGAGCAATAATGATGCCTATACCCATGACCACACTGATAAGAAGTATAAAAAAATAGGCAATATTACGGGTGAAAGACCAGATATTTTTAAGTGTTGGATGGTCGTCGATCGAAGGGTGAGTGAGTACCCAATACAAAAATTGGCGAGCTCTTTCATCAGCTTTTCCTTGGTTGAAGACTTCTTGATCGTAAACCCATAAATGATTATTGAACGTATCCTTTTTGTACTCCTCATACGTAGAGACACATTTTTCTTTTCCCGGATAATATCCTCCGCTACCCAACTGTTCAATACAGCCGCTTTGACAGACGACGACATCAACGCCTGAGCTTGTGGGAGGAAGATCTTGTGCGTGCAATATATTCCATAAAGGAAGAAATCGTAGCACGAGTACTAAAAGAAAGCATATCTGGATTCCTATCTTCACCATTTTTTTCATACTGTCTTTTAAGGTTTGATCATCAGAATAAAACGGAAGGAGATAAGGACAAGTCCCACCAATGCGACTGTACTTAATTGTTCAAACGATCCCGTTTGAGGTAATGCTGTAGGAACGGGAACTGTCGGCTGGACGGAAGTTGGCAGTGGCGTGCCCGTGGAAACGATAGGAGTAGTAGGTGCCACCGTGGGCGTGGCCGAGGGAGCATAAAGTGAACAGAGTTGGGTTGAGCCGGGTGCCGTTGCCACAATTTTAAAATCTACATATGAATAGACTCCTGTTCCGCTAAAACCGCTGGAACTTGATCCTTTAACGAGTAAGCCTCCTGTACTGTCAGCCGAGGAAGTGATGGAAGTAAACGTGTTTCCGGCTGTAGTGGTCTGAAATTGAATATACTGGGACTGGTAGTTTATGCCAACTTGAGTCGAGTATACGGTTTCTCCTTGAGTGTCTACATTTACAGTAAACTTAATCGTGTCTCCTGTTTTGAAACCTCCCGCAGGTTCTGTAGGAGCGACGAGGGTGAATCGTGTTCCGGCTGCCACAGAAGAGGGGAGCAATAAAATATATGCTCCAATAAATAACAAAACTAGTTTAGAGAAAATGCCAAGTCGTCCCATAAAAGGATATATATGTAAATATACATATATAGGTAAACAGTAGCAAGTAGAAAATAATCATTGACAAAACAATTTTATTCGTTTAATCTAATACTAGACCCGTTATTATTTGGTCATTTTGTATATGTATAAGAAAATTCTGTCCTACTTCAGTATATTATTTGCATTGATAACAGTAGTTCCCTACGGTGTATTTGCCGCGGATACTCAGCCAAACTCTCCTCAACTCTCAGAACAGTATATTTGTCTGGAGGCGGTACAAATTCCCGGTACACATGTCGCCACTATCAAAACAAGCACTGGATTTACTATCCCTACAGTGGACGGCACGGGTAATCCTCTCAAGGTGCTTATTTTCGAAACGCTCGTTACAGAAAAAGGGCCGGTATCTACGACAGGGAATGCGCAGACAGATGCGGCAGCAGGACTAGACCCTACAAATCTTTCTTATCTGCAAACTAACTATAAATACAACCAAAATCCCGGACGTCATGCACCATATGGACTTCTCGAAAAGGATATGAAAACGGGCCACCCAAACCCTTTTAACAGCACGGGCTCGATAGATCTGGACTGGTCAAGTGAAACTGAACAAGCCGTAGGTCGAAGAGTATATGCTAAAGTTCCCTTTTTAACCAAAGCCTCCACAGGGGGCGACGGCGGACTACAACAAGCGACATGGACAATGACAGCTAGTACGGACAACTGCACCATCATCAAATGGGATCCGTACGGAAGAGTTTTTGACACGGTATCACTCGAACCCATCAGCGGAACATCTGTCACTCTTTATAATGTTGCCAATGGAATAGAGACAATGTATGTAGATCAACAGAATACGGTGAAGAACCCTTCCAATCCGACTCATGAAGATGGATGGTACTCATTCGTCGTACCCACGGGTTTTTATAAAGTAAAACCCAGTTTGTCG
Source organism: bacterium (assembly GCA_030647255.1). Lineage (GTDB taxonomy): Bacteria > Patescibacteriota > Microgenomatia > UBA1406 > GWC2-37-13 > JAUSJK01. The sequence goes on along the minus strand of JAUSJK010000089.1, from coordinate 23,772 downwards.
ACTCATACGTTTGCATCACCCGACTTTGGAAAGACTCTCAAAACAAATAAGTATACAGATCTGAACTACGGAGAAACATTTGAAGAAAAGCCGGGCGGGGCGCATCTTGATATTCCTATGACGCCAAAGAATCCTGCTAACGTATTTGTCGGACCGGTAAAGAATTTTTGGGATGCGTATCCGGGAACAACAAAAGATATCGCCCAGATCATCACGGGTAAATTATCTCATCCATTGACAAAAGTATCCGTCTTTGGAATCCGTGCGGACGGTAAAAAAACAGATGTCTTAGCGATGACAGAACCGGATAAAGATGGCATATATCGATTGGAAATTCCGGTAGCCAAATTACAAAATGATGTTGTGACAAAGTACGACGTCGTAGTAGAAAAAATTGATCCGGCAACGCTTAAATCCCAAGCCAAGAATGGTCTGATGGATAGAGTTGTGACTATGATAGGAAGTATGGTGAAGGCCGTTTCCGCTCAACAACAGTCGTATACGATCTCGGTACCTGTTGTGCCAAGATATGTTGAAGGTTATGCGTATGATGGGGCGGGTAAAACCATTGCCAACGCACAGGTGGGAGTATACCCAACCGGTTTTACGACTCCTTATTCTACGACTTCAACGGACTCAACGGGATACTTTAAAATGACATCAGAATACCTTCCCGGACAGCCATATTATCTGAAGTTTACGAGTGCGACGGGTGCCGTTACAGTACAACAGCCGGCTCAGTATATTGCTAAAAATGAGCAATTGATAGTGCAGAAGAAAGTGAACCCATACGAGTATAAGGATGCCAGTGGAAATACAAAACCGCCCGTGTCTCCACTTGCCCGTGTTTCAACAAGTCCCTCGGGCAATGAACCCGGATCAAATGGAACGGGTGCACCCGGAGCGAATGGACCAAGTGGGATTACAACAGGAGGAGAGACCCCTGGAAGTTATTCGCCTTCGAATACATCGTCAACCCTTTTACTTGTAGTCATTGTTCTTATATTTATCGGTGTAGCGGGAACTGTTTTGACTCTTTATGCACTCAAGAAAAAGCAGTCTGAGCCAACGGATATAGGCGGAGGAATGCAGTGATTTTGTAGCATATAATCCATAGACAAGGTCTGGAATTATGTCTACAATCCTACTACATGCTTGCCAAAGTTTTTTCGGGTACGACGATTGGTTTGGATGGTGTACTGATTGAAGTAGAGGTAGATGTAGCCGGAAGGGGATTTCCGACAGTGACTATCGTTGGACTGCCGAGTAAAGCCGTCGACGAAGCCAAAGAACGAGTACGCACTGCGATCGTAAATACTTCGTTTGAGATGCCTGATTCTCGAATCACTGTCAATCTGGCTCCTGCCGATATTCCCAAAGTCGGTTCAAGTTTTGATCTACCTATTGCTGTCGGGGTACTGGCAGCCTCGGGATTAGTGAATAAAGAGTTATTGGCATCGAGCGTATTTATAGGAGAACTCTCTTTGGAAGGTAAGCTGAGAAAAATACCCGGTGTTATTTCGGTGGCGATGATGGCGAGGGCAAAAAAAATTAAAAATATATTCCTTCCTATAGAAAATGCCAAAGAAGCCGCTCTGATAGATAATCTCCAGATATTTCCTTTGTATTCATTGTCAGATTTGGTTTTACATCTCAATACCATCAAACTTATTTCTCAATATGAACCTGTGAGTATAGAAGATATAGCGTCGACAGCTCTCTCTGCCTTCGATTTTGCCGATGTGAAAGGGCAAGAACATGCGAAGCGCGCTCTCGAAATAGCTGCCGCCGGATTTCATAATGTCCATCTCAAAGGACCACCGGGCACGGGGAAAACGATGCTGTCACGGGCTTTTCCATCGATCTTACCGCCCATGACAAGAGAAGAAATGCTTGAGGTATCAAGAATTTTTTCTGTCGCCGGTCTTTTGTCTCAGGAAAATCTGGTGACGTATCGACCCTACCGATCTCCCCATCATACGACATCGCGTATCGGTCTCATCGGAGGTGGTACGAATCCTACCCCGGGGGAGATCACGCTCGCTCATCGGGGAGTATTGTTTCTGGACGAATTTCCCGAATTTCCCCGTTCGGTTTTGGAATCTCTACGCCAACCCATAGAGGACGGTATGGTGACGATATCACGCGCATCAGGTAGTCTCACGTTTCCGTCCCGGTTTTTACTTTTGGCGGCTTCAAATCCGTGTCCCTGCGGGTATCTGGGACATCCAAAAAGGCATTGTCGGTGTATGCCAGGATCAATACTCAGGTATAAAAAAAGATTATCCGGTCCCATACTTGACCGGATTGATCTACATGTCGATGTATTTCCCATAGACGAAGCAAAATTGACTGAAATAAGCGATGGAGAAAAAAGTGAAGATGTGCGAGTGCGGGTAATCAAAGCAAGAAAAAGACAACATGCAAGGTTTACAAATACAAAACTGGTGGCCAATGGCGAGATGCAGAACACGGATATCAAAAAATTCTGCCATCTTACCCCCGAGGCGATCGAACTGCTCAAGCAGGCGATCTCCCGCTTATCCTTGTCGGCGAGATCGTATTTTAAGATTATCAAAGTGGCGCAGACGATCGCAGATTTGTCCGAAAAAAATGAAATAGAGGTATCTTTTGTGGCGGAAGCATTGCAGTATAGAGCCAAGGAAGAATAAAATATATATATGTCATTGACAAAGTGTTTTAGTATGGCTACTATTACTTATATGGAAAGAGTAGTTGAGTTTTTGAGTCGTCTGGTTGCAAGTAGTGTGTTTGCGCAAACAGCGACGCCGACATTGCCTGAGCTGATGGCAAAACTTCCTTTTTCCGTTCCCTCCCTCGGAGATCTTCTTACGTTCTTTATCCGTTTCTTTTTTGTTCTTGCCGGACTTGCTGCATTGATTTATTTACTCCTCGGTGCATTTGCCTGGGTTACCTCAGGCGGATCAAAAGAAGCCGTTGATGCCGCCCAAAAGAAAATACAGGCCGCTATCGTCGGTCTTATTCTCATCGTCGCCGTACTCGCGATCATCGTCACGATGGAACAAGTCGTCTTTCGACAAGCCATTTGTATCGGTATCACGTGTCCCGTGACGATACCCAATTTGATTCACAAATGTCCGGATGACAAGCCTATTTACAATCCTAATCATCCTCAAGCAGATACGTCAGGATGTGCACCAGCGTAATATATTATGAAACTACTTGATTTTATTAACTCTTTCCTTATAAAGACGGTGTATGCAGCACAGCCGGGAGATCCTCCTGGAGGGGCGGCGGCTGTGAATGTAACGTCGTCATTAAGTGCGAAACTTCCTTTTTCCGTTCCTTCACTCGGAGATCTTCTCACATTCTTTATTCGTTTCTTTTTTGTTCTCGCCGGACTTGCTGCATTAATTTACCTATTGTTGGGTGCGTTTGCCTGGGTGACATCAGGCGGATCAAAAGAGGCAGTTGATGCCGCTCAGAAGAAAATACAGGCCGCTATCGTCGGTCTTATTCTCATCGTCGCCGTGCTCGCGATCATCGTCACGATGGAACAAGTCGTCTTTCGACAAGCCATTTGTATCGGTATCACGTGTCCCGTGACGATACCCGAACTGATAAAAGATAAATGCGATCCCGCCATACAATATTATGATCAAAATAGTCATCAATGTGTGAATTTGAATGTCCCTCCTACCCAAAATTGAACTTTCTTATTTATAGTACTTATTCTTTCATGTATACTGAATTCGTATGAAACCTTGGGGAGATTGTGTCGTTGACGGAGTTCCGACTCTTAAATGCGCCGAAGTACTCGTAGGCAATCTTCTTTTTATGTCTGTCAGCCTCGTTATAATCGTCCTTTTTATCATGTTTGTTATCGGGTCTTTCAGCTACATGACGTCGTTTGGCAGTCCTGAGAAGATAAAAAAAGCCCAAGGCACCATCCGATTTGCGCTCATTGGTTTTTTACTTTTTATAAGCTCGTTTCTCATTTTAAAAACAATCGACTTTCTTTTTTTGGGTAACTGCGGCAAGATCTTCAAATTCGAAATCGGCTCAACCGCCGCGACAACTCAATGTCCCCCCACACCATAAAACATTCAACGTGGAACGTAGAAGAATATCTGAATATCAAGAGTATCGAGAGAAAGAATACCTGAATATCTGATAACCCGGTAGTCTCCATCTGTTATTCTGATCATCTTGATATCCTTCTTCTTTACAAACTTTATAACTTGACGAACTTACTTTCCCGGTGAGACGAAGATGACTTTTACCCCCTGCTCGTCGGGAATAGGAGAAACGAGACTACTCTGTTCGGAGACGAATGTGTAGATGACAAATAAAAACATTGCTATCCCAATCCCGATAAGTACGACGCCTACTGACTTCATATTCATACGCGGTGTTCTTAAAAATTAACCTTTTCCTTGACGAGGTACTGGGGTCTTTTTTGGACTTCATGGTATATTTTGGTTATATATTCACCGATAATGCCGATGGTAATGAGCTGTACACCCCCGAGGAACATAATACCCACAAAAAGTCCCGTCCACCCCGTTACCAGGTGACTGGGGAGAAATATTTTTCCTATGAAAGCATAAAGAATACCCGAGAAACCAAATGTAGCACTCAAAAAACCAAAGTAAGAGGCGATACGCAGGGGTTTGCTCGAGAATGAGGTAATTCCGTCAAGAGCGAAGTTGATCATTTTGGAAAGAGTGTAGTGTGTTTTTCCGGCGTGCCTTTTTTCCCGTTCAAAATAGACGTACGAAGAAGAAAAGCCTCCCCAGGCGACGAGCCCTCGTAGAAATCGTGCCCGTTCGGGAAGCTCGGTAATGAAAGTAACCACTTCGCGATCTATCAATCGAAAATCTCCCACATCCTGGGGGATGGGAGTATCGGAAAGAAAGTTGATAAATGAGTAAAACAGTCGGGCTGTTTCTTTTTTAAAGAAATTATCTACCTCTCTTTTTTTTCGTTTCGCATAGACGATTTTATGTCCTTTTTGCCACTCTTCTATCATTTGGGGTATAATTTCAGGCGGATCTTGGAGATCGGCATCAATACTTATCACACAATCACCCCGAGCCGCTTCGTACCCGGCCTCAAGTGCCATCTGGTGGCCGAAATTTCTGTAAAAAGAGATGAGCTTGATATGCGTATTGTGAGAAGCGGCGCTTTTTATAACTTCGATAGTTTTATCCTTTGATCCGTCGTCGACAAAAATAATCTCGTAGTTGTAGCTTTCCAAAATAGGGAGAACTCTCTCAAGAAGAGGTTTTACATTGTGTTCCTCATTAAACACGGGTATAACGAGGGAAAGAAGAAATGACTTCATGAAATATATTGTAGCAGATTCTTTATGACAGGTACCTTGTTACGGGGCCGGGAGTTGGACCCGGTCTGGAAGATTATGAGCCTTCCGTGCAACCGTACACTACCCCGTAATATTGTGTGTCTCTATTATACTCAATGAGCCTCACGTCGTCAATGATTGGTAAATCAATTGTAGGGGACGCAGATCTGCGTCCCCTACTTTTATTTAAAAAATACATTCCACCACTGTATATAGTTAGGCGCTGGGGTGGGAGTGAATATAGTTGGAACAGGAGTGGGGTTGGCCAATATGACTGTCATCTCGTTGGGTTTAGACAGATTGAGTTTATTACGGATAGTTTTTTCTATCTCATGAGGATCGGCATTTTTGATAGTCTGTGTTTTGAGATTGGTATTCTTTCGTCTCTCTCTTTCGTATTCATTTTTAAAACTGAGGTAAAAATCGTAGTTTTTTTTATACTCAAATATATTTTTACTCAGAGAGTAAAGAAGAAAAATAAATAGAAAAAAAAACAATATTCTTCTGGCTGTCATATATACGTAAGTATACCAACAGTTAGGAGGCGACGATCTGGTTGAGGGTTGCTACGATACGCTGAGGATTGGCTTTGGTTTTGAGCTCTTTGACACAGATACCCATCAGGGCTTTGGGGTTTTGTTCATAGATCGTTTTATTTTGTTCCATGACTCTCTGTATCTCTTTTTTGAGTTCGTCATCTGATATTTCCACAGGAAGATATATTGAAACAATGGCAAGCTGTGCCTCGTTTTGCAGAACCAAATCGTTTCTTCCTCCTTTTTTAAATGCGTCGATAGATTCTTGGAGTTCTTTGACCTGCTTTCGTACGATTGCGACGACTTCTTCGTCAGTCGGAGGAGCTTTTTTATCTATTTCTTTATTTTTGATATGTGCTAAAATGTACCGTAGTATCTCCAATTTTGTTTTATCACCTGATTTGAGTGCCGCAAGCTGGTCTGCTTGCATTTTTTGTTGAATCATTTCATAATTATACCTTATGGGAAAACATAGTGGAGAAGATGTCGTTGAAACAATTACACGGTTCAAGAGAAATATTCTGGAAAAAAAGCCGGAACAACCTCAGATGTTTGTGGAAGTTCGTATGATGAAGTTCAGGTTGAAACCGATCCAGGGAGACATCTCCATGCTGGATCTCAGGAATACGAAGTTCATCGAGACGTTGTGGGAACTCGGAAAACTGGACGAATTTTATCATGAATATATTCATAAGGTTCCCATAAAACAGAAGCAGATGTTTTTTCGATTATTTGATGATCTTTACCAAAAAACGCAGAATAACCTCAATATGGTGAACTTACGGCTGGAAAACGAAAAGGAAACACCTCCATTCTTCGAAGTGGAAATTTTCAAAGATAAAACGGCCAAAGCAAATTGAGTCTTCATATGAGAAAATTTCCCGTAATGCTCGACTTGGAAACGAAGTATACTTTCCGTGAATTCAATGATCCTAAAAAGCTAGGCATATCCGTAGTGGCCATCTACGATTACGGGGATAATCAGGAAAAAATATATACGGAGTCAGAACTTTCTAAACTATTTCCTATTTTGGAGCGCTGTTCGTATGTCATGGGGTATAATATCAACAGTTTCGATATGGCCGTCTTGCAAGGATACTATCCGGGGGATACTACGCGGTTTTCTACATTTGATATTTTAGATGATATAAAAGAAAAGATAGGCCGAAGACTGGCGCTCAACGATGTAATCAATGCGACACTTGGCAAGAAAAAAACAGGACATGGACTTATGGCGATAGATTATTATAAAGAAGGGAAGTGGGCCGAGCTCAAAAAATATTGTATGGACGATGTTCTTCTGACAAAAGAACTATTTGAATATGGTATGAAAACGGGGGAGATATATTATATGAACGAAATAGGCAAAATGTCTATCAAAGTCGACTGGAGAAAGTACTTGGAAGAATCAGGCGATAAAGAAGAAATACCTCTCACTCTCCCTTTCTAAGTTTAGGGTAGGATTCTTTCATATCCGTCGTATACCCCATCGAAGCCTTCGGCGTAGATATCGAGTACATCCATAAGATAGTCGAGTTCACCATCAGAGATGATAAATTTACAGGCGATGACTGACCACAACGGCGTCCCTTCATAGTCATCGTGTCTGATATTACTGACATAAAATCCTTTTTTCTCGATGAGAAACGAAAGTCCTTTCGCATCAATTTCTTTTTCAAAGTAAAAGAAAAACGTTATTAACTCTTCTTCCATATGAATATATTATAGAATGTAATTGTCAAAACATTTATGAAAAAAGTTTTAGTGTTTCTTGTGATGTGTATCCTCTTTTCTCTTTCTGCTCTAGGAGGACTCATTCTTTATCAAGACAATAAAGTACCATTTTTAAATAAAGATCTACCAACAAGTTTTCAAGAATGTAATAATAGACGTCCTATAGAGAATATTTTTAATTGGTGGTACCATGAGACTTCTCCTTTTTGTCGTTACTTTACTGAAGAAAATAGTCGACTCTATCAAAAATGTATTGAGACGGGTGGGAATATAAATCAAATAGCTTGTCCCATGTGTTCTGGATGTGGTTGTAAACCGGCCGGTTGTACATTGATATATATCGACCCTTCTTTTAAATTGCCGATAAATGCAAAAGAATGTGAAGGTATAGCTTATCATGGTGGAGCTAGTGACATTAGGGTACGGAATGGTCAAGACTATTGCTATATTGATATTTTTAAAAAAGGTGTTGTTAATATACAAGTAGCTAATGGGCTTTATGATGAATGTGTAAGTAAAGGCGGAGAAGTTGATGCCGATGGTAAAAGTTGTGAGTGGAGATTATTTAAAGACAGAAATGATAGATAGACTGATAGAAAGTATCGAACCTTACTTGATTGAAAAAGCGCCAAGAGTCACCGCGGGATTTATAAATGAAACTATAAATGTACTTCCTGATGTAGTACGGGGGCAAACACTTCAACATTTGGCAATTCATTTGTAATTTTTTTACTTAGGGCTAAGCGCGATACATCTTCTCCATGGGTGAGATATACTTTTTTTACGTTTTTAATATGAGTGAGCCAGCCCATAAGTTGTCTCTGATCCGCATGTGAACTCATTGCGTGTGTCGTGCTAACGTGGGCTTTAACAGGTATGGTTATATCATCGATGACAACTTGTGTGCTTCCTTCCATAAGTTCCCGACCCAACGTTCCTTCTCCCTGATAGCCGACGATAAGGAGGCGGCTTACAGTCTGAGGCAGATAATGGGCAGCGTGACCGAGTATTCGTCCGCCCGTCATCATACCACTTCCTGCGATGATCACTTTAGGACCTTTTGTACGATATATTTTTTTACTTTCACTTTTATCGTTGATGATTTCCAGTCCTGGGAATCCAAAGACGGCGCTCTCTTTGAGATCGTCCGTGATGTGGGAATTAAATAATTCCGGATACTGTGTATAGATAAGAGTTGCTTTATCGGCCATAGGACTATCCAGGAAAATTGGTGTCTGCATTGAGATTTTCTGTGATGATTTCAAATGCATAATCATATGGAGCACCTCTTGTGTTCGCTCGAGAGCAAATGCAGGAATCAAAAGTGTTCCTCCCGATGTCTCCACGCTATTTATTTCGGCTTGTAAGATAGCCGAAGCATCTTCTTCGGGGTGGATTCTGTCGCCATACGTCGACTCCATCACGACCGCATCGGCATCGTCAATAAACTCCGTCATCTGGACCAAATCTTCAGGCGCATTGCCAAGGTCTCCGCTAAATACAATTTTTTTGGTTTCCGAATCTGGACTAATGTCTTCTATTTCCAAACTGGCCGATCCCAGGATGTGTCCGGCGTCCCGAAAGGTAATTGCGAAATTGCCAATGGAAAGAGGAGTACGATACTCAATAGTTTTAAATCGATCGATGGTTTTATAAGCGAGGTCTTTGTCATAGAGAATTTTATGGTGGTCTTGTATGGCAATTTTAGCGCTGTCTAAAAGAGACAATTCCGTCAAGTCCTGAGTGGCCGGAATCATCCATATTTTTTCTTTAAAGCCCCCTGATAAAAGTAAGGGTAATCTTCCACAATGATCAAGATGTGCGTGGGTGAGAACTGCTCCCACAAGTGTACTGCAGTCGTATTCAAACGGGTTGTAATTTAACCTGTCAATATCGGGCAACCCCTGAAACATGCCAAGATCAATAAGAAGAGATTGTCCCGATCCTGAAGTGAGCACATATGAAGATCCTGTCACTGTTCCCGCCGCTCCTAAGAATTTTATTTTCATCTAATCATTCTACAGTAAACAATGATTGGATATGAATGACGATATATAGCTAAGGTATAATAGGAACATAGTAGAAGCAATTTTTATTTGATTTATATTTCTATAATTGTAAATAGTGTAGTAAGACCATAGAAATAATTATATGAACAAAACATTCATAAGTATACTTAGTGGTTTAGGTGGTATGTTTGGCTGGGGAGTGTCGGATTTTTTAGCAAACTCCGCTTCTGAAAAGGTGGGTCATAATAAAACTTTTTTTTGGTCACAAATAGCTGGGCTAGTCTTGATTATTTTTCTTATTATTTTTACCACGCCACGTTTCGCTATTTCCCCCTTTCTATTGAGTCTTACTATCTTCTGCGGAGTTGCATACGCATGGGGTTATTTATTATTTTATAAAGGTTTCGAAATCGGGAATATATCGGTTGTTTCTGCAACTATAAATCTTCAGGTGCTTTTTATTATCGTTATATCCTTTTTTCTACGAGGTCAACGTCTAACGACAATTCAAGTTCCTGCAATGATTCTTCTTTTAATAGGAGTAATATTAGTTTCCGTAAATCTTAATGACTTACGTAAAGGTACAGTTTCGCTTTTGAAAGGTGTTAAAGAAACGTTAGCATCCACAGTCATATTTGGCATCTTCTATTGGCCATTAAATGAGTTTATTGTCGAAAAGACTGATTGGCTCATAGTTTCCTTTATCACAAAACTTACTGCTATCATCGTTGTCTTTCTTATCTCAAGATTTAATAAAGAATCTCTAGTTGTCCAACAGAGAAATAATAAACTCTATGCGCTTATAGCGGCGGTAGGAATACTAGAAGCAATTGGTGTACTGAGTGTTACTTTTGGTCAGTCGTATGGTGATGGAATTATTGTCGCCCCTATTGCTTCAGCTCTGACGGTTGTAACGGTCGGACTCGCAATGATATTTACCAAGGAAAAAATCAACAAAATACAAGGATTCGGAATTACATTGGTGGTGATTGGTATTGTTATGACGGCTTTTTGATAGATTATCCTTTCTACTATGATGTGAGTGGTATACTTAGAACACAATGGAAAAACAGGAAGAAGAGATACCGATCATTTGGAAAAAGCCTCATAATAGCACTCATCTTCTTTACATAAGTGACCTTAGCCTTCTTCTTGATCACTTTATCAAAAGATATAGAGAAAGACTCAAGATCCAGAGTATTATGATTGATTTGGAGACCCCAAAAAATTCTGCCGGCATTTTAAATAAAACCTTTATCATAAAACTCCATATAAAACTTGAAGATGGAAAAATACTTATAGCAGAAAGTGAAGAAAGAAGCATTAATGAGGCTATGCAACATATAACCAGTGAAATTGATAATCAATCACGATCGACAGATAGGGAAAAACACCATGACTCTTCTCGCAAGCACGGCTGAGGTAGATTGAAAACTTCTTTTATTTTTTCCATTTTTAGCCTTCACTGAGATGGTTTTGTATGGTAAGATATATAGGTATATTTTCGTGTTCTTTGACATTTTTAATCTATTTCCCCTGTACCCGCTCGCCATAGCTATCGCTTAGGCGATTAGCGGGCGAGGCTCAATTAGTTTGGTAGAAAATATTTAAAAAATAGATTAAATAATCCCCTGTAGCTCAATGGTAGAGCAGGATCCTGTTAAGATCAAGGTTAGAGGTTCGAGTCCTCTCGGGGGAGCAAGGCACAATTCTGCGCCTTGCTATGCATTCAGAATTGGGACGAAGGTAGGTGCAGTATTGTACCTGCCCGCATGGTACCTGCGCAAGAAATAAGTATGAAATTTTTCTACATATATGTTCTCCATAATTCTTCAAAGAACTTTATCTATAAAGGCATATCTGCCACTCGAGTTAATTCACTATGAGGCATATAGAAATATGAAAGATGCCAAGCGAAGAGAGTTATATTTAAAATCCAATAAAGGAAAGACACCTCTCGGGGTGAGCTAGATTTTTTTCACCAATATCTTATCAATACGATTATTATCCATATCAATAACTTCAAATCGGTATCCATATTTTTCAAAGATGTCTCCAGTTTTTGGAATCTTTTCAAGATGGGCAATAACAAATCCAGCAGTAGTTTGATATACGTTTAAATCCTTGTTTGTTAATCCTTTTAAATTGAGTTTTTTCTTTAAATCATAAATTGCTACAGCTCCATCAATAAGAAGGGAGCCATCATCTCTAGTGGTAAATGGAAAACTCTGTGGAGTTTGAGGTTTTATTTCACCTACGAGAGCTTTGAGAATATCATTGAGAGTTACAAGTCCTTGGATACTTCCAAATTCATCTAAAACCAATGCAATATGAATAGATGAGTGACGAAACATTTCAAGTACTTTAATTGCTTTCATAGACTCTGGAATAATATGTGGCTTATTAGCAATTTTTTTGAGGTTTTCTATTTCAAACGGAGATCCTTCAAGAGAATAACCAAGTAGGTCTTTTGCATTAATCACACCAAATATTTTATTTTTATTTCCTTCGGTAAAAATTAAACGTGAATGACTATTATTTGATAGATAATCTTTTGGTTGTTCGATAAATTTTTCAATTTGAGCAATAGTCATTTTGTGTTTTGGAGTCATGAGCATACCAACTCGTAAATCATCGAGCATAAGTGCTCGCTCTACCAGTTTTTTTTCTGTTTTGGTAAAAATACCCATATCTGCACCTTCTCTAATAAGAATACGAATCTCTTCCTCAGTAATACGAGGGGATGTGCCTGGTTTTAGACCAATTATTTTAAAAACAAATTCAGTCGATATACTCAGAAGACGGATAAGTGGTGAGGTGATATTGGAAAAACCAAGCATGAACGGAGCAACGATAGTAGCAATTTTTTCAGGGTTACCCAGGGCTATTCGCTTTGGGACAAGTTCTCCAATTACAATTGAAAGATATGTCACACAAGAAATAATTATTACAAAAGCGATTCCTTCATGGTATGGACCAATAATAGGTATAGGCCTTATAATAGATTCAATATGCGGAGCAAATTTATCTTCTCCCACAGCACCCGCCAGTACAGTAACAAGAGTTATACCAATTTGAACGCTTGAAAGGAATATGTTTGGTTTCTCAGCAAGGTAAAGAGCTATCTTGCTATTTTGATTTCCACTTGAAACCATATTCTCCAGTTTACCTTTTCGTGAGGATACAATAGCAAATTCTGCCATGGAGAAAAACCCATTAAAAAGAATGAGAGCGAGAATAAGAACGATATCCATATGAGCTAAATTATATCAATTTCGAAGCTGATATCAGTGATGAGTTAAATATAATGATCATTCACTAGTTAATTCACTACGAGTCATATAGAAATATGAAAGATGCCAAGCGAAGAGAGTTATATTTAAAATCAAATAAAGGAAGGATAACTCTAATGACTATGTTGAAAGAATATTTTGGAGAAAAGTGAGCTAAGAACGAAGAACTTAGGCCACATCCGATAATAACTTGATCATTTATATATTCGAGGATGCGGCGCAAAGGGCCGTATCCGTAAATACCTATGAAGTTATTTACGGACGAGCCTTTAGTGAGTTTATCCCGAACAAAGTTGAGGGGAGTTCCTCGGGGGAGCAAGGCACAATTCTGCGCCTTGCTTCGCCTAACGCAGAATTGTGACGCAGCCAGGTACAGTCTTGTACCTGTCAAAGTTTATGAAATTCTATTACGTCTACGTACTTAAAAGTCTCTCTTATGATTTTATATACCCTATATAAATACAATTTACTTTTGATTGAAAAGAGATTATCATACTCATAATATGGTTTCGACACTCGAAGTTTTGCTACAGGCTTCTGTGATAGAAAGAATATATACTGAAAATCAACGCCATCTTTTCAGTGTCGTGCCATCAGTCATTCCTCCTGAACAAATAGCATTGCCGAGGTCAATAAGAGAGACAGCCCACAGTATAGCAAAAAATGTCATAACCCATGGGGAACCAAAATTCGGTCCAATGTGGAAGCAGGGTTATTCCGTATTGCCAGACGGCAGAATCATTTTTTTACAACAATCTCTTAGCGAACCACGAGCAAGAGGAGCATTAGTAATAGACATACTACCTGTCACTACTTATTCAGAAAGCATTCATATTCGATATGATTTCAGGGGTGATGTAATAAATACATATGAAACGCGACAAGATGGAAAGCTGATCATTAGGTATGGTATATATGATCAACCCAAAAATACAACTGGGGCTCCTACAAATCTCACACTTCGTGACATTCTCGTTCCAGTTGGTCAAATTTTACAGTCGGTTGAAGTTGCTTCAAATAGTATCATGTGGACAAAGCCTTAACCTACGCCAGATTATTCCTAAATAATATACATTCGCACACTTACACACATCCAGCATAGTTCCTCGACTTTGCTCAGGATAAATTCTGCCCAGGTCGGATTTTAGAAAGCTTTAACGTTGAAATTATGGAACCAAATATCTATAAAACTAGTTCGAATTTCCATTACTATAGGGAGCAAGGCACAATTCTGCGCCTTGCTACGCATTCAGAATTGGGACGAAGGTAGGTGCAGTCTTGTACCTGCCCGCATGGTACCTGTGCAAGAAACAAGTATGAAATTTTTCTCCATACATGTTCTCCATAATTCTTTAGGATTTTGGAAGTGATTCAGAAATACTTTTTTTAAGCTTGGCAATTTCTGCTTTAAGTTCCACCATCCTTACTTCCCTTCCAACCATGAAGCCAGTGATTTTATCTACAGATTCAGCGGACGCTTTCAGAGTAGAATAGGCTTTTTCCTGAGAAGTTATATCGGTGATGATCAGTAGAATCATATTGGTGTGGTCGTTTCGGCATGCATTAAGAAGCATCAACCTTTCACCAATATCAGGGAATTTATGACTCAGTCTAAAATTGTGGACTTTTTCCTCTTTAGTTAGCGTCTTTTCAAGAAGTGCTTTTAACTCGGGAATATCCCACTGCTTATTGCCGAGGTCGTAAATTTTTTCCCCTATGGTATTTTCTGCAGTGACCTTGAAGGTAGAATAAAAAGATTTATTGGCAGAAACTACTTTTAAGTCCTTATCCAGTAACAATAAGGAATCTCTCATTGCTTGAACTATATTGAAAGCCTCTTCAGAAAGTTGTTTTTTTGCGTTAGTATCTGACATAATAATTCCCTAATTTTATTATATTCTGACTATTGCAAAAGTCAAATGGTAACAATTTTAACCTTGAATTTGACTTCTTATATCATGTTTGAGAAACTAATTTAAGAGATTATTTTACGTACTATACGTTAAGATTTAGCTTGAAAGGAGAGTGAATATTAATATGGGAATTATTGAAATCATCGCAATTATTTTATTGGTTTTATGGTTAGGAGGTTTTGCTTTACATATTGCAGGAGGATTAATTCACATCTTGTTAGTTATAGCAATCATAGTATTTTTATTGCGGTTTATCAAAAAAGGAGTATAAATGGTCTATCTGCTAACACGACAATTGAAGATCAAATAGTGGCGGAGATAGGAGGAGGTAAAAAAATATGAATGATCAAATTAAATATGGAATAGTTGGTGCTTTTGTTGGAGGAATTGTTATATGGTTACTTATGACAACAGTTGTAAGTCCTAACAAGACTGGAATGATGGGAAATATTGACCAGCATTTCATAGAACAAATGATTCCTCACCATGAAGATGCGATAACTATGGCGAATATGGCGCTTAAAAAGGCAACTCATGATGAAATAAAAATATTAGCTCAAGATATAATCACTTCGCAGCAATCGGAAATCGACAAAATGAAGACCTGGTATAAGGATTGGTACGGAAACGATGTTCCACAAGACGAAAAGGTGATGGGTGGGCACGGCATGCAAAAACCACAAGGGATGCATATGGGCATGATGGGTGATGTATCTGATATGACAAGACTGGAACAAGCAACAGATTTTGATAAAGCTTTTGTTGAAGAGATGATTCCGCATCATCAAATGGCTGTTATGATGGCGAGTATGCTTAAAAATGGCACGAACCGACCTGAAATGAAAAAGCTTGCCGATGATATAACCACTGCTCAAACAAATGAGATCGATCAGATGAGAGGTTGGTTAATAGAGTGGGAAAAATGAACAAAATATGAAAGTATCAAAAGTATTGCATATGATCAGTGTTATCGTGGGGTTTGTTGGGATTGGAACGTTAATTATGGCCACTATTGCTGGACAAACAAACTTAGTTTTTGGGTTTACTAGAGAACATCTGCTTTTTTGTTCAATTATTGTATTCCTTATTGCTATTTGGGTTCAGCTTGCAACAATTCATCACACCATACTTGAGAGAAAAGGAGAGATAATCTAAATATATGTTTTTCAACATAAGTGATTTGTATAACTGGGTTTAGGTCTAGATTTTCTAAAGTCTCAACAGTAATTTCATCTCTTTTAAGACAAATAGTGCATACAGCCCAGTCGCTAGTAAGACAGCCATACTTATCTGCATCAATACCGGAACATGAAAATACATCAAAATAATTTCGGCGACAAGAAGTGCAAGGATTCCACCAAGTAACGATCTCCCAAAGGTCTTCGCAACAGCTATTTTGGGTTGAATGAGGGGTACGAACAAAATCAGAAGAAACACCACCTCGACAATCTAATATATACGTCTCAAATTATTTTTAACTAGTCAGACTTATAAGTTACCTTCACAACGTCCCCAGTGAACCATGTCATCCCAGGCACGAAAGTGTCATACGAGTCAGCACGAAGGCAGACATTACTCTTGACAACCCCACTGGAATTGTTTAATCTATAAGTAGATAGTGTCCATAAAAGGGTACTTAAGCTATATGAAACAAACTATTCTAAACACTAATCAAAGCACACTTCTCGAGAATCTGATCGTCAAACACGGCCAGATTGTGACCTCTGAGCAGATTTATAGTCAGGCTGAGGGTTTGTGGGATCAGCAAAGGACAAAGAAGGTAATCACGAAATTGACCCATAATGGCTGGCTGATTCGGGTGAAAAGGGGTTTATACGCCATCTCCGACTTGAGTAATCGTGGGTTTTTGTCTTTGTCTCCCTCTGTAGTAGCCAATCTTCTGGTTAAGGATTCTTATGTCTCTTTTGAGTCAGCTTTGGCCTACCACGGTATGTTTGACCAGCTTACTAACAAGACCATTTCTATTTCTCGAGTGCAATACAAATCAGTCCAGTTGCAATCAGTCGAGTACAGCTATGTGAAAGTGATGGACAAGTGGTTCTTTGGCTGGCAAGAGGTGAGTATTGATAATAAGACCGTTCGTATGGCCACTGCCGAAAAAGCCCTGGTTGATATGACCCAGTTCCATAAAAGCAAATATACTGTTGACTTAGTGGTGGAAAAGCTCTCGTTGTATAAAAGTTCACTTGATTTGCAAAAAATGACTGAATACTTGGGTAAGATGTCTTTAACCACCATTAAGATATTTGGTTTCCTGTTTGACCTCTTAGAAATCGATTCTGGTAATCTTTACAGTCAAGTTAAGCTAAAGGGTACTCACTGGATGCTCTCTGGAGATACTAAATTTAACGCCAAGTGGCGACTTTATTACGACACCTATTTTGATAAATATCAGTCAGCAAAATAATCCTTATGCTTACCCGACAACAACTCGAAATCATCAACCGTAAGAGTTTGCGCTATCCATTGCATGTTGCCGAAAAGGATTATTTTCTGGCTCTGATAATGCAGATTATTGCTGCTTCCTTGACTGGAAAAACCCTTATTTTCAAGGGTGGTACAGCTCTGCATCATTGTTACCTGGACCAGTATCGTTTTTCCGAGGACTTGGATTTTTCTTCAAACCGGACGCCATTGCCTCTCGAAGAGGTGCGTAAAATCTTTAATAACATCAATTATTTGAGTATTAAGAAGGATCATCTTTCTAATGCCACCATCAAACTCGAAAAACTTCAATACACTGGACCACTGATTCAGCCCAACTCACTCAAGGTAGAAATTGATTTCCTGCAAAATGTCCTGCTACCACCTCAAACCATGGCCTATCATAACGTCTGGGGTGTGGATTTTACGGTTGCCGTCATGGACATCAAAGAAATATGTGCTGAGAAAATCAGGGCTATGAGCGATCGGGCTCGTTACCGCGACTTTTATGATATCTACTTACTTTTGGAAAAGTACCAGTTAGACCTGGATGAAATTGTTTCCTATGTTAAGCAGAAAGAGATTCGGAGACCAATTACCAAAGCCAGCATCCAAACTAATTGGAAGGTGATTGCTACCGAAAAAGAGCAGGAAATGGGTCAGATTTATTACTCCAAGCAGGTAGAGGACAGTCAAATTGAGACACTCATCCAAAGTCTGCCTCTTGACAGTATTACGGCTACGTAAATTTAAGGCTCTTTATAAAGCCCACTTTGGTGAAGAGTTAAGCCCGCAAGATGCTCTGCATAAGGCAATGAAACTTTTACTGATTATGAAAATCGGTAAAAGAGTTATACTAAGGGCTCGTCTGTCGCGCTAAGCGGGACGGATACGGCCCTTTGTGCCGCATCCTCGAATATATAAATGTATTATCGGATGTGGCCTTGTCTTGATAAAATGATAGTAGAGATATGACTAAAAATACTCCAAAGACCATTAAAAGTCTCGAAATCGATACCTTTAAAAGTGAACCAAATTTTCTTCTCTACACCACCTCTAATGGCAATGTAAAGGTGGAGATTTTTTTGAAGGATGAAAATATCTGGTTAACTCAGGAAAAAATTGCTGGGCTTTTTGGGGTGGAACGAAGCGTTGTGACCAAGCACTTAAAGAATATCTTTGGAAGTGGTGAGTTGCAAGAGAATTCAGTATGTGCAAATTTTGCACGTACTGCCGGAGACGGCAAAAACTACCAGACGAAATTTTATAATCTCGACGCTATTATCTCTGTAGGATATAGGGTTAATTCAGCCAAAGCCACCCATTTCCGTATTTGGGCAACGGAACGTCTTAAAGAGTACATCATTAAAGGTTTCACCATGGATGATGAAAGACTTAAAGATCCGCGCCATATTTTCGGAAAGGATTATTTTGAAGAACAACTGGCTAGAATTCGGGACGTCCGCTCAAGTGAACGCCGGTTCTATCAAAAAATCACCGATATTTACGCTCAGTGTAGCGCCGATTACAATCCCAATGAAGAAATTACCAGACAATTTTTTGCTACAGTCCAAAACAAATTACATTGGGCTATCTCTCACCAAACGGCGGCTGAAATTATTCACGCTAGAGTAGATAGCAATAAGCCACACATTGGACTAACTAATTGGAAAAATTCCCCTAAAGGAAGAATCAGAAAAACAGATACTGAAATCGCTAAAAACTATCTAAACAAACAAGAGCTTGATCGTCTCAATCGAATCGTAACTATGTATTTGGATTATGCGGAGTTACAAGCAACTCGTGGACAAATCATGTACATGAAAGACTGGATCGAAAAATTAGATGCCTTTTTACAATTTAACCAGCAGGAGATACTTCAAGATACTGGCAAGGTTTCCCACAAAGTAGCAATGGCCTTAGCTGAAAAGGAATTCGAAAAATATAACGTAACGCAGGATACATTGCTGATATCAGATTTTGATAAAGTTGTTAAAAAACTGATTAAGGGTGAGAAGAAGTCTAAAAAAATTGAGTAATGCTTGGTCAATCTCTGGACTAATAATCCACGGGAAACCAAAGTATCTATGCTTGTAAAAAGTGGTAGGAAAGTTATATTTAATATCATATGAAGGAAGGACAACTCTGTTGATCATGCTCAAAGAATATTTCGGAGGAAGATAATTCTCGGGGGAACTGAGTAATCTTAGACCTTCATAACAACATAAAATAATAGACTGCGATTTGCTATAATGTTTTGATGAATAAAAAACAACCGATCACATATGTTATCAGCGGATTTATCGGTGCAGGTAAAACTACTTTTGCCAGAAAACTGGAAAAGGAAATTGGAGCAAAGCCAATTCTTTATTATGTCGAATGTCCTGTTGAGAAAATGAGAGAAAGGGTTGTTACCAGAAGTAAGATTCCACCTGAAGACTCTTTTGAAATAAGTGGGGAAATGTTCGATAGCTATCTTAAATATTGGCAAGCACCGGATGAAAGTGAACACGTGATAGTGATTAAGTCTTCCGAATTGTAGTTGGGCAACTCAATTTCTCGGTTCCTGAACATGTCTAACAACCCCCCGAGGTTATACTATGTTTACACACACCAGGTCTTTAGACTCGTTCAGACTTATTTTATGTCAACTTGACATACAGATTATGCTTTAGTATATTGAGTTTATATGCTGAACACAATATCGGCCCGACAATTACAGAGAGGATACAAAAAGGTGCTTGAGGAGGCTAATAAAACTAACCAGCCTCTCATTGTTATGTCAAATAACCAGCCTCAAGGAGCAGTCATAGGTCTTGATCTTCTTGAGAAGCTTCAACTGGAAGCTATGCTAAAAGAAGCGTTAAAAGAGTCTCGCGAAGGTAAAACTAAAGTCATTTCTACTGAAAAGGAATTAGAGGAAGATTTAAGAGAACTTGAAACATATGTCTAGGATCAAGATTGAGTACTCGTCGACATTTAATAGAACACTGAAAAAATTTGTCAAAAATAATATATCCCGTTATGAAGACTACTCAAAGGTAGTAAGACTCTTTGCTAAAGATCCTCAACACCCTTCTCTCAACCTAGAAAAACTTAAACATTCTCCTTTTTGGACGATAAGATTAAATAGGAATGACAGGATATTTTTTATTTGGAAATCAAAGACTTCCACTATTTTCCTCGATGTTGGAAAACACGATAAATATAGGACGTACTAAGTTTTTAGCTGATCTCCATGAGAGCTTATTTCTATGGTAAAATAGAAACATAATTGTGACGTAGCCAGGTACCTGTGCAAGAAACAAGTATGAAATTTTGCTACATATATATTCTCCGCAGTTTCTCTAAAAACTTTATCTATAAAAGCATATCTACCGCTTGAGTTAATTTACTACGAGTCATATAGAAATATGAAAGATGCTAAACGAAGAGAGTTATATTTAAAATCAAATAAAGGAAAGACAACTCCAATAACCATGTTGAAAGAATATTTTGGAGAAAGATGATTCCCCCCGAAGTTATATTTTATTTTATACTTCAATTATGAAGGTGACTATCAGGAAAGCAACACAGACCGATTTGGGATCGATATTAGTGTTATTCGACAAACTTTCTTTATCCGATCTTCCCTACGATAAAGACGTTGATGTTAATTGGGCACATACCCCAGACGGTAAGGATTACTTTATTAAAAAGATTGAAGAAATAAATGGTGTTTGTTTTGTGGCAGAGACTGGAAAAAAGATTGTTGGCTACTTCACCGCCTCTAAAAAGGAAGTTCCTACATATAGGTTGATTATTGTTGCAGATTTGGAAAATTTAGTTGTAGATGGAAAATTTAGAAGTCAAGGAATAGGAAAAGAATTAGTAGATAGTTTTACATCTTGGGCAAAGGAGATTGGTGCGAAAAGAATTTCCGTAAATATATTTTCTGGAAACGAAAAAGGGATGAAATTTTATAAGCGAGAAGGCTTCCTTCCATTCGAAACTATTCTTGAGAAAGAGTTAAACGAACCAAATGTTTAACGTTGTAATAATAGGTTTTGATACACCTACGTCAGGTGGAGCATTAGCCTGGAAAATAGCTATGACATCTTTAACATATATCTTGCGGGTTTGCTAAATTACATATATCTGTTTTATAAAGTTATAACAATCTAACAAACCCCCGAGGTTGTACTAGCTAGGTTGTATTACACATGACAAAGGAATATAGTAGAGGATTTTCCATTGTTGTTTCATAGTTTAGGCCTATTATACAAAAACAACAAAAGCTTTAGCCGGATTAAGAAATATCAAACGTTTTCTTACTCCTGATGGAACGGGAGTAGTGGCACAAAAATAGGGATTTTAGTGAATGATATTTACTTCTTGGTCGCAGAGGCATATATAATCTTTTTAAAGAAGCATGTTCCCCCATGTCAATAGATTATATGTCACAGAATGTATATTTTTATACTATTGTAGTAGTATATACTACATCTTAGAGGTGTGATGAGTAGGGCTTTAAGATGGTGTTATGTTTATTTTGTTGACAAGGAGACTGAAAGATTTTTACGGTCAAGAATGGGTAAGTTTATTCAAAAATATTATGCTTGATCAAATATTCTCCTATAGAGAAATGTGCGATGTAGAAAATGTCCAAACTCTTCAAAGAGGAATGAATTTTCGACTCAGTCCTTCGTATTCAGTTATTTTAATGTCTCAACGATCAAATGCCCCATATAAAGATAAAATTCATGATGATGGGATAACCATTGAGTATGAGGGGCATGATGTATCTAGAAAATCATATACTCATAACCCCAAAGTAGAAGATCAACCGGATAGATTACCCTCGGGTAAATTTACTCAAAACGGATTATTTATACAATCAATTAATAAATATAAAGCCGGTGGAGAAAATATATCTGAGTTGGTAAAGGTGTATGAAAAAATTATGGACGGAGTTTGGTCGTTAAAAGGGTTTTTTGACCTTTTGGATTACAAAATTGTTAACGATGGTAATAGAAATGTTTTTAGATTCATACTTAGACTATCAGAAAACCAATCAATAGATACTACGGCTCACAACCTTCAGTTATCACATACAAGACTAATCCCTACTGAGGTTAAAAAAGAAGTTTGGAAAAGAGATAAGGGAAGATGTGTTCTTTGTGGGGAAACAAAAAATCTTCATTTTGATCACGACCTCCCTTTTTCCAAGGGTGGAACTAGTCTTTCAGTAAACAATGTTCGTTTACTATGTATCAAACATAATTTAATGAAATCAGACAAAATTGAATAAATTGATATGATTTTTATTAATTCAAAGATAAATAGCGACTATATTATTCCTCGATTAAAATTATTTTTATCTTATAAAGTAGCTCAATTAAAATCAGGTGAAGATGGTAGCTTTCTGCTAGAGAAAGCCGAAGAGAAAGTAATAATTGATTATTTTATATATCCAAGAACTTTTGTTATTGCAGAGCCAGGATATGGTAAAACAAGACTTCTTCAAGAACTTTCAATTACATGCCGGTCTTTAGGAAAAAAGTCTTTATTTGTAGACCTTAAGAAGTCAATCAACCAACAAAGTCTTATCGATTATTTAAGAACGTGTATTGATGAATTAGAGGGATCTAAACAATTTAAAATTGTTAACAGTGAAGATATCATCCTATGTCTTGACGGATTAGACGAGGTTAAACAGGATAATTTTACCGAAACGATAACTAAAATTAAAACCTTTAGCAAACTTTATCCAAAAGTACTTATAGCTTTATCTTGTCGATGGCACTTTTTTGAAAAGTACCAGGAACTCTTCGTAGATACTGATTTTAAGTATCTTCGCATATACCCCTTTTCTGTGGAGAATATAAGGAAATATTTAAAGCAAGCGTCTTTATTAGATGGTGACATTGATAAACTGATTAATTCTTTGCAATTTCGACATCGAAATCTAATAATACAAACCCCTAGATATCTTGAATTTTTGTTTACCTACATTAAGGAGAAAGGAATTAAGGATATTGGGAATATAACCAGGACTGATCTTTTTGAGCATTTTATTTATCAAAAGCTTGATTTAGAAGATAAGCGTCTAAGTAAGCAAAAAAAGGATTTAGTAAAACGGGTTTTAGAAAAACTGGCTTTGATAATGGAAATTTATCAAACCAATATATTGACCAAAGACGAATTAATGACCTTTTTCGATGATTTAAACTCTGATCTAAAAGTTAGTCTGCTAAATCAGGTTCCACTGGAAGTATTTTTTGATAATAGTCTTCTAAAAGACAATGGAAAAACCATTGAATTCGATAATACGGAATTTCAGGAGTATTTAGCCGCAAAGGAGATCACGAGACTTGGTCATATAGAGCAAACAGTTTTTGATTTGTCCATAGACCAAGAATTAAAAGAGATATTTCCGAGTTGGTTTAACACCTTAACTTTCCTACTTGAATTGGACATCTCTTTATTGAAACCAATTCTTGATTTTGGTAGTCG
>JAUSJK010000080.1 GCA_030647255.1 bacterium | reverse complement strand
CTTCTACTAAATATAGTTTTTTATTATTCATAAATGTCGTGGGTTCCTATAGAATAAAATTTAACATCTTTATCATTTTCAGTATAGTAGAATATTATCCTATATTTATTGTTTATAGAAAAAGAAAAATACTCTTCAAATTTTCCGTGAAGTTTATGTGTTTTTAATCTAGAATCAAAAGGGTCATTTATAAAGATTTTTATTCTTTCTTCCACCAGCTTCTGTATTTCTCGACTTAATTTCTTGAATCTTTTCTCAAATTTTGGACGGAAGAATATATCCATTCGACCCATTCTACATCAAATCTCTAACTGAGTTAAGTTTCTTCCAACCTTTTCTTCCATTCTCCCAATCTTTATCTGCCTTCTTAAGCTCTCTATATAACTTTTCCGTATTCCACAATCGGAGTAAATGTCGAAAGAACTCGCTTGTAGAAGCGAACTTTCCTTCTTTAACTTCTTTCTTAACTTCTACTGCAAGTGTTTCAGGAAGTGATATGTTTAATATTGTTCTCATGTATTTTGTATATAGTTTGTAATACAGGTAGTTTATACCTTTAGATAAAAGTTGTCAATAAAAAACAGGTGGACTCATTGATCCACCCGCCTGTAACCTAATGAAAGACTACCTAAGGAGCAATTCTTCTGTACCGACAATATCCTTGAGATCAGATATAGTCTCGAGGCGCTCTAGCGAATCCTCGTGCAATCTTCGAATCCAATCACCAATCTCTCGCCACAAATCATGACAATTAAACGCTTGGGTAATATCTGTAAAATCAGTTTTGTTAATTTTTAATTCTACTGGTCCTAAATTCCAACACCCGTATTTAGAAATTGGAGTAAAGGTTAGCAAACCCTGGATCCACTCTCCTGTGCGAGTAAGTCCATATATAACTATTGAGCTTTTATTCCCAACAGCACGTAAGTCAAAATTAACCTTTGAATGATCTGCAGTAAAAAAACCTTGTGTTTGAAACCCAAACCTTGCTTTGTCTATAGACTTAACCAAATAAACCACTTCGGTATAATGAGGTCTCCCATGATCCGCATAAACAGGAACCCTACACATACCAAAAGTGGGTAGTGTAAACCTGTTCAAATATGGCTTTACTAGGTCAACACGAGCCAACAGCAATTTTGACCAGTCAGAACGTGTTGGTTTTGTTATTTTTAACACGTCTAAGACTCGATTATCTAGGAACACTTTTCTCTTCATACAATGTACTTTCTAAGGCGAACCTTATGTTTTAGTTATATCTCAAGGCGAACCTCGAGATCCAATTACAAGTTATTATAAAAGAGGACAAATAGCAAATCTAGATAACATCCTCAATCCTCATCCGTAACTCTGCCCTCCCTCTAAACATCGATTTCTCCATCGTCGCGACAAGATCTATTGAGTCACCAATTTTCAACCTTTCCCCATCCCTATTTTCAAATGTCTCTCCATTCATAAAAAATCCCATAGCATTTACACCTTGGCCATTTTCTTTCAAAAAACCCAACTCAAGATGATTTTTTTCTTTTCCAAATTCTTTTATCCCAGCAATTTTTATATTCTTAAAAATAAATAATGGCTTTTTATTACCTGTTCCAAAAGGCGAAAGTTTTTCTATTTCTCTATACGTCTCCCAACTAACATCATCAAGTTTCAATTCCATATCTATAAAATCTGCTAGAACAATCGATTCAGTTTGAGCTAGAAGATTGAAACTGGTATTTAAATATTCATCAAGGTGATGTATCTTTTCATTTGAAACAGCAAATCCTCCTGAAGCAAAGTGACCGCCATATTGAAGCATTGTGTCTACCGGAGCCATTCTCATAATCTCTACAACACTAACTGTTCCACCAGAGCGACATGATCCTTTTATGACACCGTCTCCATCACGACCCCATAGAAATGCTGGTTTGCCGAACTCTTCCGCTAAGTTATTCGCTACAAGTCCAAGAAGTGAAGGTCTCCAGTCAGGATTCCCTACCACAATGACCGCTCGACCATCGTCTTTATGCCTCTCATGCATTATTTTCTTTACTTCTTTTACAAGTGTAGCCACCTTTGTTTTTCTCTCAGTATTTATCTTATCTAAATACTCCACAAAGATATGTGCTTCGGTGTCATCATCTGTAGCAAGAAGCCTGAAAGCATCCATAGGCACACCCATACGGGAAGCAGCATTTATACGCGGAGTGATCATAAAGCTTATATCATCCTCGCTAAGATATTTTTGATTTATTTTTAAATGATTAAGGAGTCGCATAAGACCTTTTCTAGGACTCATCTTGAGCACTCTCATACCAAAGTGGGCTAGTACCCTATTTTCTCCCGTAAGCGGCACCATATCAGAGAGCGTTGCCAGTCCAACCATATCGAGAAGCCATTTTTCATGACCTTCTTTCAGATCAAATCTTTTTACTTTTAAAATAGCTTGAATGAGTTTGAATGCAACACCAGATCCACAGAGAATCTTCTCTGGATACTCACAATCTTTCTGTTTATGATTCACTATAGCAAAAGCATTAGGCAGTATCTCGTTCGGTTCATGATGATCTGTAATAATGACATCTATTCCATTATCTTGTGCCAACTTCACAGCCTCAATATCCGATATTCCACAGTCAAGCGTGATGAGCAAATCTATTTTTTCTTTTATAAATCCGTCTATAGCATCAGTATTGAGTCCAAACCCTTCATCATGGCGATGTGGAATATAGTTCGTAAAGTTCTTGAATCCAATCTTTTTAAAAAAATCATGGAAAATAACCCCAGCAGGAATACCATCAGCATCATAGTCGCTATAAATGACTATTTTTTCATTATTATCAATTGCTTTCACCACTCTCTTTGCCGCTTTTTCTGCATCTTTGAGTAAAAATGGATCATGAATATGCTTTTCATAGCTGGGATTAAGAAAATTATCTTTTTCCTCTGGAGTTTTTATACCACGATGAAAGAGGAGGTTATCGATGAGATTGCCATTTATTTTTTCACGGATTTCATATTTTTTCATAAACCTTGTAAGTATAGCATATGTAAAAAAAATACCTTGACAAATAGCTATTTATTTGCTATATTACGTGAGTAGTTCTTTGATCTAGAATCACTGTTGAGGCGAGCTTTTTGAGCCTTAATTTAGGGTCCAGAAAACTCGTCTCAACCAAAGACAAGTCGTAATCCTCGGAATCGTATGTCCGAAACACCAGTCGCCCAATATGGGCTAACAGTGGAGATACATACTATGAAATGGACAGAAATCCCGACGGGTCAAACCAATGGAGCGTTCCAACGCCTCATGGTCGCATTCGGCGATCGTGCCGATAGCATCGTGGAGCGGATCAATGCCGATGAAGCAGTCGCACCCCGCGTGGCAACCCTATGTTACCACAACGGCTATGAACCCTCAGTCTCGCAGGAGAAAGCACGCAAAATCATGAGTAAGAACTTCTTCGGGATCGAGGATGTCCAAAAGCACTTCGGTGTTACGTTCTCGAAACGGCAACTCGCCTATATGGCCGAGATTCCGTTTTCCGAGGAGGTGCTCACCGAGTGCAAGGATACCCACATCCTCGTTGCTTACGCTCCCATGGCAATCGTTGCCGTTCGGACCAAAACCGCGAGCGTCAAGCTCCCGCCAAAGCACCGCATGTTCTACCAGCAGGATTGGTATGACAACAACGAAGTGGGAAATGGCGCAGGTGCACTCGAGTGGCATCTGGTCCGCAAGACCTCGGTTCCGGAATCGAAATCGAAGACCTGGCAGGAGCAACAGGATTTGCTCGATCACAAGATCGATGAAACTCCCGAAGCCAACGTCATGGTCTATACGATCATCGGCCACTTCCTCGCAACTGGGGAACGCCTGTTCGAGAAAGAGTACGTTCGTACACGTACTCTCGACTCGGACGGTGACCGCGTCCTCGTCGGCTACTTTGATGCCTATGGCCTCTACATCGTCGACTGGAGCGGCGACGGCCCTAGTGGCTACGTCGGTCTGTCGGTTGCCAGGAAGCAGTGAGACTTGATTTCTTGAGGGCTCATCCTTCTTGAACACTTGAGCCTCCGCGCAAATTTTTTCCGAAAGGAGAAATTTGCCGGAGGCTCTTTCATTTTCATAAAAAAGAAGTTAATATATTTTCATCTTGCTAATGTAGTTTGGACTACGTAACAGTTCAAGCTCGCAAGATATCTCACCTTGAGATATTGCCAGAGTGCCAGTAGTCTACGTATTACGGCAGAGTGCGATTAAGGATAGAGAGAGAACTTCTTGCTCGTTTCTTGCGGAGGTGTCTTTTAAAAAAAGAACTGCTCCCAAATAAAATTCAGAGATGGGAGGACATAGACCTGTAAAGGTAGTAAACCTCGATTCTCGGTGATACGGATGGAAACGAGCAATATCTCGACTCGGACGGTAACCGCGTCAACGTCGGCAACTTTGATGCCAATGGCCTCAACATCAACAACTGGAACGACGACAACCCTAATGGCAACATCGGTCTGTCGGTTGCCAGGCAGTCATAACTCTATCCA
>JAUSJK010000078.1 GCA_030647255.1 bacterium | reverse complement strand
ATTATATTTCCGTCTCTCGTCTTGCTCGAGCAAAACACATTGATATTCTTGTCAAAACTGCAAACTCAATGAAATTCAATCTAAAAATAGTCGGCTCGGGCAGAGACGAAACATATTTACGGTCAATTGCTGGACCAACTGTCGAATTTCTCACAGGTCTGTCTGATGAGGAATTAAAAAATGTATATCACAATGCAAAAGCGTTTCTTTTTGCGTCCGTCGATGAGGAATTTGGTATTGCTCCTGTTGAGGCAATGAGATACGGAGTCCCCGTCATAGCTTACAGTTCGGGAGGACTTAAAGAAACTGTTGTAGATGAAGTAAACGGATACTTATATTCAGAGTTAAAGGAAGAAAGTTTGATAGAGAAAATAAAAAAACTTGAGTCTCTTTCAGAAAAAGAATATGGACAGATGAGAAAAAACGCTCGAAAAGAAGCAGAAAAGTATTCGGAAGAAGTGTTTAAAAAGAAAATGGAAGAATTTGTTAAGGAAAAGTTAGGAATGTTAAGTGTTAAGAGTTAGACATTAGTATCTAGTATTTTGTATTTGGTATAAGAAGTAAAAAAGTACTTCGTCATTCTGGGGAGGAATAAAATGACGACTCCAGAATCGTAGTTACTACATTGACAACGATCCTGGACAAGTATCGCTTCGCGATACAAGCCAGGATGACGTAAATAATAAAGAATTTTGTACATCTTATATATGCCTGAGTTACCAGAAGTTGAAACAATTCGCCGATCTTTAGAGAAAGATATTATCGGTAAAACTATCTTCTCCATTGATATAAGAGAAAAAAAACAGTTTGTAGGTGATCCTCAAAAAGCAATACAACAAAAAGTGAGCGCTGTTCAAAGAAAAGGTAAAGTGTTGTCTCTCAAATTATCAAACGATCTTTATCTTAGTTTTCATCTCAAACTTACGGGGCAGATACTTTTTCATCACGACAAAGATAATTCTCTCTTTAAAAATGAAATTCCCCGGACATATACGAATAAAATGCCCGCCGCCGACACACGAATAATTTTTTATTTTCAAGATAACTCGGTACTTTACTTCAACGACGTGAGAAAATTTGGTTGGGTCAAACTTACCCCACAACCGGAAGCACCCACATCTCCCGATATTTTGTCAAAAGAGTTCACAATAGAATATATAAAGAAAAAGTTGAGTGCCTCAAGAAAACCCATCAAAGTCATACTCATGGATCAGGAGTTTATTGCGGGTATAGGCAATATATACGCAAACGACTCCCTTTTTATCGCCGGTATACTTCCAACGAGAAAAGCCAATTCACTCGATGAAAAGGAAATAAAAACATTATATGAAGCTATTAAAAAAGTAATTGCAGAGGGAATAGAGTACCGAGGATCATCCGCGCAGGATGAGATGTATATCATGCCCGACAGCACGAAAGGTGCATATCAATTTCATTTCAAAGTCTACCATCGAGAGAATAAACCATGTTTCAACTGTAAAACAATCATCAAAAGAATAAAACAGGGAGGAAGAAGTAGTTTTTATTGTGAAAAATGTCAAAAATGAACACAAATATAATTGAGAAGTGATAATAAAAGTTTCTATATGAAGGGTGGTGAGTCTATATGAAAGTATTACCAACAAGCGGAGCAGATAAAAAATTATTTCTTATATCGCTGGTCATTTCTTTTTTGATCACCGTAAATCATCTTATCGAAGGAGACGTAACTAAATTTATAGTCAATTTAATTGTGAATGCGATCATTATCATGATCGTAATAAGAATAATCGTTTGGATAGGAAAGAAAGCTGGTATCGCAAAATAATATTCGAAACCTCACCTTTAACAAAGTCATATCTTAATGTAGTGACATCTCGCGAGCTGTCCTATTTAGGATATATAAACTTTTTCGCCATTCTGGGGAACGAAGCCAAGTACGGTCTTGCACCTGGCAAAGTGACTCCAGAATCGTGAATTAATTGACAACGATCCTGGATGCGTCCTTCGGCTTCGCCAAGTCAGACCTGGCTTCACTCAGGACTTACCAGGATGACGTGGAAAATCTTCATTAGGATTCTTATACTTCATGATGCCTTACTACTTTGTCATACAATGTTAGATTTTTATTTTAAATAATGAATATTTCATAAAATTTTATTTCATATTTTACATTTTCTTCAATAAAAAGTCTTAAATTTATTTCAAAAAAAATAAAATTTCAAGAAAAATTTCAATAATTTTCTTCAAATATTTTTTTCTTTTTTTATCTTCAAAAAATATTTCGTGCCTACATTTTAAAAAATAAAAAATATTTCTTAAAAAAACTCATTATCATATTGACAAATAATAATAAGTATTTAATATGATAATAGACATGAAAAATAATGGAAATTTGTTTGCAATGGTTTCAGATGAGTCAAGGATTTTTTTCAAAGAACTACAACAAGGAATCCCCCTCTCTTATTTTATTCCAAAAACGAAGCACAACTTTTTTTTCTATAAAAACGGTCTCTCTCATATCATCCCCCGACTAAAAGTGAAGGCTCATATTGATATAAATGAATGCTATGAAATATGGGAGAATTTTACCCAAAAAAAATCAGTATTTGATGAATGGGAATTCAGATACGCGTGGTATAAGGGTTTTGAGAATGAACCTTTTTTCTACACACTATACGAAGGAAAAAATATTGTGGGCTCTGTTCCTCTCTGGTACAACAAAAGCAAGAATATATACGAATGGTTTGGGTCCGACTGGATGGAAGATAATAAATTTTTTTTCAAAGATCACGAATATATCGATCTTCTTTTTAAAATTCTGCCGTCTCCTATATATCTCGGTTCTTTTGAATATCAGACACAATGGAAAAATAAAAATATATTCTCAGAGATTATTCCTGACGATCCAAAAAATATAAAAAAATTGACGGAATATTCCAGTATTGATGATTTGCTGAGGTCATTTAATAAAAAAAGAAGGTATAACTTTAAGTATGACGTAAAAAAAATTGAAAAACAGAAACCTCGTATCACAATAGTCAAAGGATATAATGAAGAATGCATGAGAATGCTTTTTAAACTGAATATTCAGAGATTCAAATCAGACGAAAATCACAAAAGCATATTTGAAGATGAAAGAATGAAAAAAACATTTGAACTGTTGGTCAAAAAAGCCAAAACATATGAGGCTAAATTTATAAAAGTGGATATCGGAAGAAAGACGGCAGCTATAGATTTGATTCTAGAATATAAAAATATCTATTGTACTCCTATCGGCGCCAATAATATTGCCGAATTTAATGGTATAGGAGTTTTTATGATGTATAAGGAATTTGAAGACGCGATCAAAAATAAATTTGAGTTTATCGATACTCTTCAAGAGGATTATGGTTGGAAGCACCGCTACTTGGATAAATCTCCAT
Organism: bacterium; assembly: GCA_030647255.1. GTDB lineage: Bacteria > Patescibacteriota > Microgenomatia > UBA1406 > GWC2-37-13 > JAUSJK01. Next base: position 37,794 of record JAUSJK010000078.1, on the reverse strand, counting down.
TATTTAAGTGGCAGAAGTAAAGACTTATTCGTACCGTATTGCGTCTATTGGTGAAAGGTCAGCCGCTTTTTTTGCCGGAAAAACTCCAAACACAATGCCGATTCCCGAAGAAACTCCCAGAGCCACGGCAACTGTGGGAACATCGATGTACGCAGGAAAAATACGTTGAATGAAAAAAACGATAATAAATGCTAAAGATAAACCCATAAAACCCCCAAAAAGTGATAGAATAATAGACTCTATAAGAAATTGATATAAAATATCACTTCTCCTGGCTCCAATGGCCCGCCGGATACCAATCTCCTTTATTCTTTCTGTCACAGTGACATACATAATGTTCATGATGCCTATACCTCCTACGATAAGAGAGATTGCCGCAATGGCCACAAGCACCGCGTTGACAATGCCAAAGATAGACGATATGGCATTGAGAATCTCAGTTTGTTCTATGACTGAAAAATCATCAGCTTTATATCTTTTGGTAAGTCCTATCTGTATGCTTTCTTTTGCTTTTGCGATAGTCACATCCGTTTTGGCATTGGCCACTATGGCAATAAATTTTTTATCCGTATTAAAAATATATGCAGTTTTATAAGGCATATAGACAAAAGAGTCGAGATCCGGTCCGCCAAACCCACCACCTCCTTTTGACTCCAATACCCCCATGACTCTAAATGCCTGTCCGTCTACTTTTATGGTTTTACCTATCGCACTTTCTCTATCCGAAAAAAGCTTTTCTGCAATTTTAGGACCAATTACCACCACTTTTGTCCTTTTGTCGACATCTCTTTTTGTAAAAACCTCACCGTACTGCGGACTCAGGTTGAGAATCAAAAAAATATCCGCTGAGCTCGCGTACATATTTCCATCCTGTGTGTTTCGACCCGCATCCACAGTGATAGATTTGGAGAATACGGGCGCGACATACTCGATTTCTTTCAATTTCTTCAAAGTTTGGATATCTCTCTCATCAAATCGAATCACTCCCAACGAACTTCCGCTACTGAAGTTTCCCCCCTGCAATAGTTTTCCCGGTACAATACGCAAGACGTTCGTTCCTAAGCTCTCAAATTGATCCTTTATATACTTCCGTAATCCCAGTCCAAAAGCGACAAGCAAAACCACAGACAATACGCCAATGAGTATACCCAGAGACGTCAAAATGGTTCTGCCTTTATTTCTGGCAAAATCAGCCCCCGCAGATTTGAGAATAAAAAGAAAATAAAACATGAGTCATGGAACATTGAATATGTAACAAGGTAACATTCCTTATTATCTACGTCATCCTGGTAAGAGATGATTTATAAAGCGCATCCAGGATCGTTGTTAATTTCATTCACTACGATTCTGGAGTCAACTTCGCCAGGTGCAAGACTGTACCTGGCTTCGTTCCCCAGAATGACGAGATGTCTTCTAACTTTTCATACTAAATACTTACGATTGTTTTATCTGTCCATCCACTATCCGTATCACCCGTTTTGTTTGGTCCGCTATATTTTGTTCATGAGTTACAATAATAACGGTTACTTTATCTTCCCTATTCATTTCTTTTAAAAGTTTCATAATTTCATTTCCCGTTTTCGTATCCAAGTTTCCTGTTGGTTCATCCGCAAGGACCAGTTTCGGTTTCATAATGAGGGCGCGGGCGATAGCAACTCGTTGTTGTTGACCTCCTGAAATTTTGTTTGGATACGAGTTTTTTTTATCTGAAAGTCCAAATCGCTCCATAAGATATTTTGCTCTCTCTTCCGGATCAAATTCGGGCTTTTTTCTCATGTATACAGTGGGTAATAAAATATTTTCCGCGACAGTGAGTTTATTGAGGAGATTAAATTGTTGAAATACAAAGCCTACAGTTTCATTCCGCAACGTCGATAATTCGTCATCGCTTAAGGATTTAATATTTTTGTCTTCGATCAACACTTCGCCTTTTGTCGGTTTATCCAAAAGGCCAATGATATGCATGAGGGTAGACTTCCCACTCCCTGAAGGACCGACTATAGAAGAAAACTCTCCGTTTTCGATTGTCAGATTTATCCCTTTAAGAGAAGTAAATACTATTTCATTATCCAACCGGTACTCTTTACTTATATTATGGAGTTGAATCATATGTATATATAACCTCTCCTTCTTTTAATCCCGAAGTCACTTCTATTAACTCGTCTGTTGTGTCGCCTAGGGTGATGAGCGTTTTTTCATCTGTGCCATTTATAGATTTCAAAATATATGATTTACCATTTTCAGTTTTTACATAAGAAACAGGAATCGCTATTACATTTTGTTTCTCTTTTAGTATAAAGTCCACATCCCCCGTCATGCCGATTTTGTAACGGGCAAGCGAGTTATCCTCTGCCATCCCCATTTTGACTTCATACACTGTGCCTGTCTCCCCTGATTTAGGTGTAAACGAAATATTTATGATCGTACCAGATTTGACATCTTCAGGGTAGGCGTCGTAAGTCACTTTCCCCGTTTGACCTTTGAAAAGCTTTATAACCTCTGTTTGATCAGCAGAGATAGAAAAATACACAGTTGAAGGGTTTATTATTTCAAACTCTGCCTGGGTGGGGGCAATATTCACTCCGGCAGTGGGAGCGTCGACAACAGTGACGATTCCATCTATGGGAGACGATAAATAGGCAAATTCCTCTGCCATATTCTGTAATTCGACATCCAAAATCGCATTATTGAGATCAAATTGGGCTTTATCAACAAGACGTAACGCCTTTCGTCGTTGTTCTTCCGTCAGACTGCCTATGACCGACTCACGATTATCTTCTTTTTCCTGATCAAAACTCCACCGCGAATCAAGAAATGAATTAAGATATTTTTTGAGTTTCATCTCTATCTCCCGTTTATCAAGAGCCGCTATCCCTTGATTTTTTTCTACTACATCACCTTGTTTGACCCCAACCCAGACCAATTTTCCGGATGACTGAAAACGTAGAGTAGCTTTTTCGTCTGCGTCTATTTTACCCGATAAAGACAGTGTTTCTTTGAGTGTTTGCCGCTTTACTTTATAAGGTTTTTCTTTTTTTTGTGTACTTGATTCAAGGAGTACGTTTTTCCCAAAAAAAGCTACTACAATGAGAAAAATAATGAAAATAATGAATTTTTTACCTGTAAGAAAGCGCTTCATATAAAAAGGGAACTAAGCTTCTATTTCATTCTAACACATTACAGGTATGGTGCCCAATTAGAGATAGGCATGACATTGTAAAGAAGAAAATTCCACGCGAACAGAAAAATTCCCGGAACCAAAATAAGAAATATAATCCAGAATTTTTTTGAAGTGAAAAATTGATCAAATGCTATACATGCCATTGCCCACATAGGCAGACTATAACGAGAAATATCTCTATGCTGTATGCAGATTGTCGCTACAAAAAAAATAACTGTAAAATAAAAAAAACTTCTGTGTTTTGACTTCCATAAATATACAACTGCTAGGCCATATAAAAAGAAGGTAAATACTATGTCCTCCAGCCATGCGGTGCCTATCCATATTTTCTGAAAGTTAAACACAGAGAAAGGAAATGCAAGGTGAATATTATCTCCGGATTTAAAATAGGCAAAAAAGTCTCCATATCCCAGGGATTGAATAATAAATACACATATGAGACCCAATGGAATAAGTAGTGTCCAAACTATTCCTTTTTCTACTTTTCGAGTACGTAGGTACTGCTCGACAGCAACCGAGATATATGCAGCAAAAAGTAATACTCCCGGAGTTTTCGTCATCACAGATAAACCCCCAAATAAACCTGCGAAAAGATATTCTTTTTTCTCAAAGAAATAGAGTGATAAAAGAATCAAAAACAAAAACAAAGCCTCAGGTGCGCCTACAGAACGGACGATCAATAATCGTGGGAACATCATAAATACGGCTGTCAATAAAACGGGGTGCTTTGTCAGATTGAAATATCGAATTACGTAAAAAAAGACCAAAGAAAGAGCCATACTGGAAAGCAATGTTACAACTATCATCCCTTTCAGATATCCTATTACACTAGCGGAAATCGATATCAGGAAAGGATAAAGAGGCAGATGGGCGGCAAAATACTCCGGACCGATTGGTAACTCTATACCGAGATTTTGTATGACAAACGGGTAATACCATGATTTGGCGACGATGATATACAACAGACCATCAAAATGTCTATAGATATAGGAAAAGTCTACATTTTCTACCTCTATTCCAAATATATTCTTAAGTTTTAACAGAAAAGGAAGCCATAAAATGAAGGTGCTGAATAAAGTCAATAAAATTGGGGTAAAATATGAAGGTATGTTTGTCAAAAGAGGTCTACGCACCATAGTGGATATTGTATCAAAAAATAAACTCGCAACTATCATTGTGAGTATTGCCGCTTTTTTGCGCCTCTATAGACTGGAAGAATTTACCACATTTTTGAGCGACCAAGGTCGAGACGCCATCATCGTGCGAGATATCGCGACACTGACACACTTTACCGCCATTGGCGCACCCAGTTCAATTGGACAGATTTTTTTGGGTCCATTTTATTATTATTTAGTCGCACCTTTTCTTCTTCTTTTTAACTTTAATCCTGTGGGCATGACCTTTGGAGTCGCTTTTTTTACCATCCTTGGTTTAATTATTTTTTATATAGGAATAAAAAGAGAGGGTAGCTATCTAACCGCTATATATTTCGCCATTCTGGTAACTTTCTCCTTCGTGAATATTGAACTTTCACGCTTTTCCTGGAATCCCAATCTTTTACCTGTCTTCTGCTTCGCCACACTCTATCTGTTCTATATGTTTATTAAAAAGAAAGCAATCGTATATTCCCTTCTCTTTGGAGCCTTCCTTTCCTTAGCTATTCAACTGCATCATTTGGCAGTATTTCTCGTCCTTCCCATCGGATTTATTTCATTCCAGACGATATTGACGGACAAGGGAAAGATAAAATTTGTACGCAATTTATTTTTTTCTATCCTCGGTTTTATTGTCTTTATCTCGCCTCTTGTCATCTTTGATCTCCGCCATGGTTTTATCAATACCCGCAACTTTATCACTCTTTTTTCAAAAGAACAGGTTATTTCTCATGGATCGCTGGTTTCCGGATTCCTCGACGTAAATCAATCATTTATTAACAACGTATTCCAAATTGAACTTTCCTCATTCTATGCCGGAGGAATAACACTGATCGTTGCCTTACTGACACTAATACTGTTGAGGAAAAAGAAATACGGTATTCTTCTTGAACTGCACCTTCTGTCCATATTCTTTTTTTTGGTAGCTTTTTCCTTCGTCAATAGCTTTCGCCATCCGCATTATTACGGCGTAATATATTTCAGTTTCTTTCTCATTTTGGCATTCATTTTGAGCCAACTGCACACATATAAAATTTTTCGCTACTTTGTGATACCGTGTCTTCTTATCACTTACATATATCTCAACGCTATACATTATTATTTCTTCAATCCTCAAGGACCCAATCAAATCGCTTACTCCAAACGTATCGCCTCTTTTGTCGGTACACAAATTGGGAATGAGCCATATAATATTGCGACCTGGCCAGTAAGCTTTACCGAGGATAATTTTGTGTATTTTCTTATATTAGCCGGGCACACACCTGCGGATAGGAAAAAGCTTGAAATTACGAATCAAATGTTCGTATTGTGTATCGACAAGCCATGCCAGGTGGTCGATTCGCCTTCATGGAATATATCTATGTTTGGAAAAAGTAAAATTGATAGAATATGGCAAGTGGAAAATCTTACTATTTATAAACTTATTCATGAAAAGTAATGTCAAAGTCACTCTCATTATCCCCTGTTACAATGAAGAAACAAATATCCAAAAAGGTGTCCTTGATAAAATCGGAAACTATACCAATAGTAATCATACTTTTGGAGAAGTATTAATCGTTGATGATGGATCTACAGATCAGTCTAAAAGTATCGTAAAGGAAAAATATTTACCAAACTTTCCTAAATTCAGACTTATTGAAAATAGGCATTTGGGCAAAGCAGGCGCAGTCATCAGCGGTATTACACATGCGAAGGAGACATATGCTATGTTTTCTGATATTGATTTAGCGACCCCTCTTGAAGAATCGGAAAAGCTGATAGAAGAAGTTGGTCAAGGATATGACATTGTCATAGGATCAAGGAATTCAAGCCGTGATGGCGCACCTCTGTTCCGCAAGATTATGGCCCGGGGTTTTATTGTTGTCCGTGATATTCTTATCGGGTTACAGGGAATCCGTGATACACAATGTGGATTTAAAATCTTTGCCAAAGGTAAAGCGTTATTAATTATAAAAAAACTGAAGGTTTCCAATCAGGATCATACCGTTAAAGGATCTTCCGTCAACGCGGCTTTTGATCTGGAATTTTTATTCCTGGCCCAAAAAATGGGATATAAAATTAAGGAAGTCCCCGTAGTGTGGAAACACGTGGAAACCAAAAATGTTAATTTTTTTCATGATTCAATAGAAACATTCAAAGACATATTAAAAATTAAATATTATGACATTACTCAAAAATATACGTGAAGAAATATTCTATATATTTCTTTTACTGCTAGGATCAATATTTGCGACAGGATTCCTTTTTAACGACGTCCCGAAGTATCTCGCGTTTGATGAAGTAGAGTTTGCGAAACTGGCACTATCATTGGATCATATCTCTTACGCTCCTTTTAGTCAGCTTGCCACAGGTCATTCAACTTTATACTTTTATATTCTCAATTTTTCGTTTCACGTATTTGGTATCAATACCCTTGCATTACGGTTTCCATCTTTTATTTTCGGGATTCTCAATATTGTGCTCATTTTTTTTCTTTTAAAGATTGTTTTTATCTCAGATCAACCTAAAGAAAAATTGCCTTCCCGTATTCTATTGATAACTTTTTTATCCGTTTTCATAAGTTTTACATCCCATTGGTACATTACCTTTGCTCGTTATTCATTTGAGGCGACGTTTCTCCTTTTTTTGGAACTATCCAGTCTACTAGCAACTGTTCAATACATTAAATCAAAAAAAATATTCTATATCGTGCTGTCGGCTATATGCGCGGGACTGGCGTTTAATTCCTATACTCCGGGAAGAATTTTTTTCTTGGTACCTTTATTTCTTTTGTTTTTCCATGACTTCAAAAACAAAAAAACTTTTCTTTTTTTCATTCTGCCTTTTATCCTTCTTGTTTTACCTCTTACGGCATATCTCATCAGTCATCCGGAAACAAGGATAGATGAGTTAAGTTATATCGGTAAACCTATTCATATTTGGGAAAAAATTATGTATTTCATACAAAATATCAAATTAACTCTCGCTATGTTTTTTTCTGAGGGAGATTTAAACGGAAGACATAACTATCCCGGCAAGCCGGCAATGAATCCTTTACTGGGAATCCTTTTTTTTATCGGTTTTCTTTTATCTATAAAGAATTTCAAATCCTCATACAATAAATTATTTCTCTTTTATTTTACAATTTCTATCATTCCTGCCTTACTGACGATACCTTCCGAAAACCCCAATATGCTTCGGACATTTACAATACTCCCCTGCCTGTCTTATTTTGTCGGTCAGAGTTTTCTCTCGTTTAGCGCCCGACTTTTTTCTGCAAAGAAATACATCGTGATCATTTTCATTATTTGTACCGTATCAGTGATTTATGAGATACGCACATATTTTCATTTTCAACGTTTTATTTTTAACAAAGCATTTGAAATTAAATCTCCTCTTGATGAAAGGATGAAAAAGTAAACTATGAATATAGTAAAATTGATATCCATGAGAAAGCACTCCTTGTGTATTCTTTTTTTGGCTATCTTCACATTTGTTCTTGGTGCTAAATTGATTACACACCCGACTCCCTTTTTTGATTGGGATGAGTCAATATACGCCCAGGTTGGCCGAGAAATGGTACAGCAAAAATCCTTCGTACCATTATGGCAAGGCCAGGTGTGGTTGGACAAACCTCCTCTCGCCCCACTTACCTACGGTATTGTCGAATCAATTATTCCTGTGAGTCCGGAGGTATCTACTCGAGTATTTACACTTCTTCTTTCCGTCATCGCCCTTGGACTCATTTACTGTTTTTACTACAAAATTACACGGAATGCCGTCATATCAACTTTTACGATTATTCTGACTGCATTCACTACCGTATTTCTTCAACGAAGCCAAGTACTTAATGTAGATGTATTTTTACTTCTTGGATGGTCGGGCTACGTACTTTTTTATGAACATTTCTTTCTGGGTCTTCTTTTTCTCGGTATCGGAGTCTTAAGTAAGTCTCTTCTGGGATACTATCCACCTTTTATGATCGTAGGAGTTTATACATTTCTTCGAATGATAGGTAAAGTCGACAATACAAAATACCACTCTATTCTCAAAAAAATTATATTACAGATGGGCATAGTCACACTATGGTATGTTGGCATGTTTGCCGCCTATGGAAAAGAGTTCTGGAAGTATCATTTTGTCGAAAGCCATTTGAAACGAGTAACGGCTTCAATAGAGTCTCATTTTGGAAAAAAAACATTTTATATTGATACTCTTCTTGATCAATTCCAGATTTTGTCAGTTTTTATTGTTACAGGAACACTCTACGCTCTTTGGCTATTCAAACATAAATTTGAAAAAAAATATTTTCTGATTCTACTTTTTGTACCCTGGTTTATCTTTCTCAATCTCACAAAAACTAAAATCGCCTGGTATATTTACCCTGTAATCCCACAATTTGCTTTCTTGATCACGTTCTCATTGGTCATATTTAGGAAGAACACATTTATATATGCAGGAGGCATACTTTTACTTCTGATCTGCATATATACTCAGTTCATAGCCAAAAGTAATATATTAACTACATATTATTCTTCTCTCGAACCCTACCATACGGCCGCAATCTATGCCAAAAATACATGTTCTGGACCACTTATTGTGTATGTAGATGATGATACGCGTAAAACACACGATGTGCTGGCGGGGATGAATTTGCTTATTTCAACATCCGAATGGTGGGGAAGTCATCCAAGTATCGTATATTATTATGGAAAAAAAGTCGACTTTATCTACTCGCGTGATATGTTTCATACCAACTTACAACATCTACAGGCAAATCAATGTGTTTTGGTAGAAAAAAGGAATATGAATGAAATAGCCAAATCTTTAAATCTATATAAAATCAAACAGTTTGATCCTTATTATCTTTATAAAACTGTATCTACTTTATGATACGACTCATTCTCTCCTTACTGTGTATATCAGGAGCGGTTATGTTATTGGCAATAACCATATTTCAAAATCAAGATAGACTTATGCAAAAGTATGATCCTCAATTATATGAAAAGAAATATAACTACACTCAATACATTATCCCCATATCTCCTCGATATCTGATGATCCTTTACTTTCCCCTATATATTAAAATAATCTTATAACTTAAGTTCCGCTTTGAACATTATGTTTAATATAGTACATATACTCAAAAAAACCAATAAACTCTTCGTCTTTAAGGAAAAGATATTTTTATTTTTTATAATCTTGTTTTATTTTCTTACACGAACCATCAAATTAGATAATCTTCCTATTTTCTCTGATGAGGCCATCTATATACACTGGGCTAAGGTTGCTTGGCATGATGCCTCGTGGAGATTTATATCCCTTACGGATGGAAAACAACCTCTTCAAACATGGGGCACCATACCATTTCTTAAACTTTTTCCTTATGACCTCCTTACGGGAGGAAGACTTTTTTCTGTCGCCACAGGCTTCTTTGGACTACTAGGTATGATTACGCTTCTTCATTATTTATTTGGGAAAAAAACCGCATTGATTGGGGCAATTTTGTATGTTGTTACGCCTTACTTTGTGTTTTATGACCGGATGGCACTCGTAGATTCAGGAGTAAATGCTTTTTTTATATGGATACTTTTCTTCTCTATAGTTCTTATAAGAACCGTCCGTCTAGATGTCGCTTTGATGTTTGGGATTCTATCAGGAGTCGCTCTTCTCGCTAAATCTTCTGTCCGCATATTTATTGGCTTATCCGCTCTTGCCCCTCTACTTATTATCAGTCGGAAAGATAAACAGACCTGGACCAAAACCCTCAATTTTTTTACTCTCATGGGGATTGTCGGGATTATGTCTTTAGTTCTATACAATGTGCAAAGACTCTCGCCCTTTTTTCACTATGTAGCTGAAAAGAATAAAACATTTATAGTCACACCGGAAGAATTTCTCCATCATCCATTTGCACTTTTTGTAGGAAATCTGAAGGCAGTCTCTCTTTATACTTTCTGGGAATCAGGATTTCTACTGCCTCTTTGTGCTATTGGAGGACTTATACTCCTTTATAAAAAAGACAAAAGAATGGCCATCTATCTTTTTTGTTGGTTTTTTCTATCTTTTATCATTATCTGCTCTGTGTCTAAGGTTATTTTCCCTCGTTATCTTATTTTCTTTGCCGCGATCTATACGATATTAGCAGCATACTTCATCGCTCATATAGGAAAATACACCTCTATTTTATTAGGAATCATAATTATCATATCTGTTTTTTTCTCTTATCCCATGATCTTTGACTACACACGTATTTCTCTGCCACCTATTGATCGGGGCCAATACGTTGAGGGAGGAACTGTCGGTCTTGGGGCACGAGAGATCTTACAATATGCCCGAGAGAGGTCAAAAGAAAAACCGGTAATTATCATCACGGAAGGTTTTTTCGGTATGGCCGGAGATGTTCTTGATATTTTTACTCAACCTAACGATAAGATATTTATCAAAAGCTACTGGCCTTTCGACCATACTTCATACGAAGAAAATAAGAAGGAGTTACAAGATCATTTTGTATTTGTGGTACTTCCGTACCAATCTGAATACCCTCAAGACGGCTCAGTAAGACTCATACGGCGTTATGAAAAACCCGGAGGAAAAACGGCCATTACATTTCTCGAAATGATAAGGTGATTAATATACATAAGAAAAAGGTAATATTTTTTGCCACTTTGTTCCTTATATCCCTATATCTTGTTCTTATGGGATTTGTCGCCCACAACTACTCCCAATCAGATCGTTTTGGAGATGAAACTGCGCACATGATAGGAGGACATTTTATCTTGAAAGGAAAAATTCCTTACACAGATATGCAGTTCAACCATCAACCCTTAAATTATATTTTTAGCGCACTAGTAGAGAAGGTGAGTTCTCCTAAAAATTTATATATTTATATCGCCCGCCAGAGAGAAGCAATTTTTATATATGGAGCTGTTTGGAATATTCTATATTTTGTAACATTCGGTCCGATAATACTTTTATTTTCTCTGATTTTTGAGATAAGTAAATACTGGTATTCTGGATACAAATTGCTAGGAGAGACCCTTGCGGTATATCCTACTTTATATCTCATTGGTATTTTCATTAAAATCTTCCTTTTCAAAGAAAAAGTGAGCAAGATAAGTTTACTTCTATTCTCTATAAGTACTTTCACGGCAATGTTTTCTCTATTACCCTTATGGCCGCTTATTCTATTTCTGAATATAATGATGGTTTACGCTTTTCGGAAAGAGTGGCAAAAATTAATCTGTATTCTTTTTCCCTTCGTCATATTTAGTTTATTTCTTTTTTTGTACATTTCACCAACTGATTTTATCAAGGAAACAATAATATATAATGCAAAATATTTTTTCCCAGCTTCCGGAGAAAAGCCTTCTTTATTCGGATTATTTCTACTTCCATTCTACTCTTTTATACCTCCTTACACTCCTTCCCAACTTATTATTACTTTTTTTACTTTCTTATTTTTATTTTTAACCTATTTCGTCATAAGGATAAAAAGGTTGACTGCATGGATCGGGATTATGGTTATATTATCTCTTTCTAACTCTCGCGTAGCCAATCGGGAGTTTGGCAGCTTTCATCTTCTTCCTTGGTTTGCTAGTCTACTATTTGTCACAATTCTGACAATCTATTATCTGTCTATAAAAAAAACAAAAATGAGCCAGTGGTATATGGGAAAAATTTTCTATTTAACGATAATCATTGTTATCGTATTTATCTATTTTTTTACTCCGAATGCACTCCGAGAAAAGAAAGATGTAATCACTGAAAACTATATAAACTATTCTTACTCTGAAACATACGGAAGAGCAATAAAGATACTAAAAGATCCCAATGATAGATTAGCGGCTATACCCAACGACACCGTTGTCCACTGGGTAGCCGACATTGATATAGCAACTCGCATACTTGAGTATTATGACTGGGTATATACTATTCCTGCGTATCGAAGCGAAATAATGAATACGTTTGCAAACAAACCACCTGAGTTTGTAATAGATACAGGATTGAGAAAAAACTCAGTTATTGACAACTATATCATGGCCATTTTGAAAAAAGATTATACTCAACTTAATCATCTTGGTAAGCCATCCAATCTCTACCTACATAATAGAAAATATGCCCTAATAACCCTGAATCAATGGGAACAATTGAGTCTTATGCTATATACAAAGCCTTAATTTAGGGAGCTATGAATTTCTGAAAAAATACCGAACTCCAAGAAATAAAATTATACCCAAGAATCCCATAACTGAAATTCCGTCGGCTATGTTTCTTACTGGAGTATTGGAAAAAACAAACACAAGAGTGTGTCTTCCCGAACTCAGAGGAACCTGCATTAGATGAAGTCTATTTGTATAACCCACATTTGTCTCGACGCCATCGATATACACTTTCCAACCCGGAAAATAATACGTATTTAGTTGAAAAAGGGCCTGTCCGGCAACATCGACTTCGTATTCCTTGAGACCGAAAAGAATTTTATGCTCTTTGACAGTTGCTTTCCCGAAAGGGATTTCAAAAGAACTTTTGGGAATGTCTTTTCTTTCAATGGCCAAAGTCGTTGTGCCATATGCGGTTTTTTTTGTCGATGCCTCTTTGGGAACAAACTCATATGAGGTAGAACTAACTCTCCAAGCAATCTCATCATATGCTGTCCTCTGTTCGTCAGATGTAGAAATAAGTTGTTGCGGCCGAAAATAAGGAGAGTATCTATACACAACGACAAGAGAAAGTACAATTGAGAGAACAAGGACGACTACATTACGTTTGTACTGAGGTGTAATTAACTGTCCGATAAAATATACCCCTGAAGTACCGACAAGTGCGATAAATATATTGGTAAACGTCAGCATTCTCCAAGGAAATTGAATATAGGCAAGATAATGGATATTGTCCCAAACAAATGATGAATAACCGAGAGAAAGAGAGATAGAGACACTAAATAAAAAGAAATTTAATATAAAAAACTGTAAAGGAAGATCCACTTTTTTCCTTTTCAGAAAATAAACAATTGCTGCTACGCAAGCAATAAAAACAAACACGATATGAAGCTTTCCCAATTGAAAGGTTATTCCGTCACCCAGGCCGGGAGTCGAGCCACCATATCCCCAAGGAGAATACCACAGTTGCTGGGGATAGATATAGTGCAGTTTATAATCGGCCAGTTCTCCTGTTAAAATTCTGTCGATCAGCGTGAAACGCCTCTCGAACATTGAAGGTATCCAGAAGAAAGCACTCAATACGAAGGATATACACATACCTAGTCCTACATATAAGACAAATAGAATTCTGCGCTTTAGAGTAAAGAAAAAATAGACCATGGTAGCAATGCCGATGAATATAAGAGCAGGAAATGCAATCAAAGGATGGGTGAGGATGAGTAATCCGTAGACTATCCCAAAAAGAATCGCATTGAACACATTTGGATTTTTCCAGAGTCTATAAAGCTGCCAAAATACATAAGCCAGGACAGTAATAGCAAAAAACTCAGCCAGCGCTCCCCTCACGTATGAAGTTATGGAATGGTAAAAAAAATAAGTATAAAGTGCTGCACCCAATATGGCCGACGACTTGTTCAAGACGGATTTTACAAATCCATATATACCCAAACTTCCGGCTACATATCCGAATATGACGAGCATCTTAATAGACCATATAAAAGAAAATCCGGCCAGGTGAAACAGTTCGGCGATATAGTAAATAAGAGGCGGATAAAAATTAAAAAGCGGATATCCGTACCCGAACCCGAGTGTATCTACCCATCGGGGAAACCAATATCCTTGCCGGATACCCTGATCGAGCAAAAACAACCTTGCGATATGCTGGTCATCATGCATAGAAAAATAATGATTATTCAGAAGTATCCAGAAAGAGGGAACTGTTATAATGAGGAGAAATAAAATCTCTATAATCCACCTTTTTTTTCCCATAGTGTTGAGCTGTCACAATTATATCAATATGAACACCACATTTGAAGGAGCTTCCTTAAAAAAAAGAACTGTCACAAGCACACTGAGTCTTTTCTTTCAAAGCGGCTACGCAGCATTTCTCGGCCTTGCCGCCAATCTCGTCGTTACCATTCTTCTTTCTCCTCAGATATTCGGTATTTATATAACAACTCTCTCTTTTCTTTCCGTTCTTAATTATTTTTCAGACATTGGTTTAGGAGCCTCTTTAATTCAAAAAAAGGAAATAACAGACGACGATATTAAAACGACCTTCACAGTACAGCAATTATTGATTGTGAGTGCTATTGTCATAGGATTCCTTCTTACGCCTTTCATCATGAGTTTCTATAAGCTTCCCCGTGAAGGACAATTCTTATTCTGGGCCCTCCTCGCCGGCTTTTTTATATCATCATTAAAAACAATTCCTTCTATTCTCCTTGAAAGAAATGTCAAGTTTCAGAAAATAGTCTTTGTTCAAGTTGTAGAGAATACCATTTTTTATATTACCATCATTGTTTTTGCACTTCTTGGGTTTAAACTCAATTCCTTTACCATCGCCGTCCTTCTTCGGTCTGTCGTTGGTCTCGTAACTATCTATAGTATAGCCTTCTGGCGTCCTTCACTTGGCATATCTACAAAAAGTTTAAAAGAATTATTATCCTTCGGTCTGCCTATTCAGGCAAACTCGTTTCTCGCCTTGATAAAAGATGATTTTATTATTCTTTATCTCGGGAAAGTATTGGGATTTGAAGGAGTTGGGTATATAGGATGGGCTAAGAAATGGGCCGAGGCACCTATACGTATCATTATGGACAATATAAGCCGGGTACTTTTTCCAGTATTATCCCGCACTCAAAACGACAAAGGATTTGCGTCTAAAATTGTCGAAAAAATACTTCATTATCAAACCCTCATATTAGCTCCGACTATCATAGGTATGATGTTGCTTATGGGAACGTTTGTCTCTCTTATCCCAAAATATGCTAAGTGGGAACCGGCACTTCCTTTGTTCTATATTTTTGCCGCGGCTTCGCTATTTTCTTCTTATTCAACACCTTTTATAAATTTATTTAATGCTATTGGCAAAGTGAAAATTTCACTCTACCTCATGATCGCCTGGACTACGGCCACGTGGATACTGACTCCCTTTCTGACACATTTTTTTGGACGACCTGGTTTTCCTATGAATCAACTGCTTCTGTCTCTTACTTTTTTCATCGTTGTATTTGAGGCCAAAAAACTCATTACGTTTCGCTTTATTCCCAATATATATAAACCCATTGTCTCCTCGTGTATCATGGGAGCAGGAATAATAGGTATTCTTATCTTCTTAAACTGGTCTCTCTACGCATTTATCGCTTCTATTGTAGTTGGCGGCTCATTATATATTCTTTCTTTACATTTTCTCTTCTCCGTGAATATAATGAAAGAAATAAAACATATTTTTACTTATGACTAAAGTATCAGCGGTTATCGTCATTAAAGATAATCCTCCCCATTTGGAAGAATGTCTGTCATCTATCAGCTCACTCGCTGATGAAATAATACTCGGCTGTATTCAGGTAGAAGATTCTTTAAAAAAATCTTTATCAAATAATCGAAAAATAAAGCTCATTGAACTCCCGCCCGATATTCCTTTTGCCGACATGGTAAAAGAAGATTTAAAGAAAAAAGCCAGTGGCACACATATTCTTTATATCGATCCTGATGAACTGTTCCCACAAAAAGCAGTTGAGATTATCAAAGATAAACTCGACCTGTATGACTACTTCATCTTTCCAAGAAAAAATATTATGTTTGGCAAATGGATCAATCACTCCAGATGGTGGCCTGATCCACAGATCCGTTTCTTCAAAAAAGAAACAGTTATATGGCCAGCACATATCCATCCCCAACCTATTGTAGAAGGCAAAGCATATACATTTGAGACAAAAGAAGAATTTTCCCTTACCCATTACAACTACGACACGCTTGACCAATACTTGGAAAAAGCCGTGAGGTATGCGAAAGCCGAAGCAACACAGATAGTCAGTGAAGGTAAAACTCTGGAACTCAAGGAAACTATTAATAAAGCTCTATCCGAATTTATCAGTCGTTTTTTTGCAGGGGAGGGATATAAACATGGCACATTAGCATTTGTCTTAGCATTCTTGCAAATGATGTATTATTTTATTGTGTACTCATATTATCTTGAACTGAAAAAATTTCCACACGTACCGGCAGAGAATATCGCGCAGACGTCCAGAGGATTTTTTTCACAAGGACTAAGAGAGACTAATTTTTGGCTCTTAAAGTTTAATTTGATATCAGGCATAGAAAAGATTAAAATACGAATCATTAATAAACTTACATGAAAAATAAATCGGTATTGATAGGATTACTACTTCTTGGCATCTTTATTCGACTCGTCGCTGTTTTTCTTCTCAATTATTCATACGATTTTTTTAATATCCTGGCCATCATTAAATCAGTCGCTGATACGGGTAATATGTCGGATGGATTTTTGGCTCTGAGTCGACATGGATTCCAGATACAACTGTATGGAAAGATATATTATCAAATTGCTGCCTTCTGGCTTCTTATTCTTGAGAAAGTAAAGATTCTCGAGATCAAGTATATCTTTGATACTAAGCCTTTTAAAGACTCCTATACCTATATGGATGGGCTTTTCCAGTGGGGCGTACCACTCTACCAAATGGTAGCAATCAAACTCTCTCAGGTATTTTACGACATCCTTTTCGTTATCTTTCTTATTAAAACAGGCTCTTTACTTCGTCTCAAAAATTCCAAAGCACTCATGTTATTTTGGGCTGTTACTCCCTTTCTCATTCTAATTCCCTACGCTATGTTTCAGTCAGATTTTGCGATGCTCTCGTTTCTCATGGCAGGAACATATTTTTGGCTAAAATCTACCTCGGATGAACATAATAAATCCATTGTGCCAAAATTACTTTGTTTATTCTTTTTCGTGCTAGGAGGAATAACCAAACAGGTACCAATGCTTTTTATACCGTTTGCATTGATTTCATTTTCCAAAAATATAAAGTCATTTCTTGTCTATTCTTTATGTGCGGGTGTCTTTTATATTCTCTTGGGACAATCATGGGGAAGCGATACTCAACTTATCAAACAATTTTTCCTTAACTCTATCGAGTCAACAGCTATTTTTAACTTTCAACTTAACGGAGTTTCTTTATTTTTATTTGCTTACTTTGCTATTCTTTTCTTTTACTTTTTAAATCAGGAGAAGTTCAAAGGAATATATACGATTTATCTTATCGCTATAGTTATATTTATTGTCTACATTACTGAAGATGCAGCTCTTTTATTTCCACAATTTAGCATCTGGATTCTCCCATTCCTAGCACTTATATCTTTACATAAACCCGCCTACAGCTGGATGCTTTTTATACCTTTTGTTCTTTTTATGAAGAGATTCATCACAGACAGTGACCTTTTAGCCGGTGTATTTCTTCCAACCCTTGGCAATCGACTAGGCTCAGTCATAGATTATAAAACATTTATACAGGCCTATTTTTCTCCTAATTTAATAGGGCTCATACTCACCTCCTTTGCGGGGTTTTTACAAATTCTAGCAATAGGTAGCCTACTTAACGAATTTATAACTTTGCCCATTCTCAACCGACTACATGAGACCATAGGAAAATTAAAATGGGATTTGGTCAAAGTAACAAAACTCATTTTTTTCTTATACTTACTTCTTTTATTGGCAGATTTTACATTCAAATCACGCTTCATCCCCTTGCCGAGTCCTAATTTGGAAGAAAGTCAAAAAGAAATTGCCTTGACTGGTAAACCACTTTCTATATATATAGAAAATCCTAAACCCAACACAATAACTACTGTTGACCTGGCGATTAGAAGAAAACAGATCACGTTCCCTGATACGACCGTATTGCGTTTCAAAAATCCTCAAGGAAAAATTCTTTCTGAAACAAAAGTAAGCGATTACGCATTTCCCACCGTAAGAGAATATGTAACAGTGTTTCTTAAAAAACCAGTATCTGAAAAAAAGCTTATTCTGGAGATATATAAAGAACATGGATATAATGAAATCGCCCTCCAGGAGGCACTATTTATTCCTGGCAGGTATATGGGACTAGGCAGATTTAAGACCGGCTATGATGAACCTCTCGATAGTGAATATATAACAACTTCCTATCCGAAGACTAAATTTATGGTTGGATTTAGAGGAGTATATGGGATAGATGATGTCTTTAATGCCCTATCTTTTCATATACAAAATAAGCCTAAATTCTTCCTTCTGTACATTCCTTTTACATTGATCATATTAATAAGCTCAATCATATTAATAAAAAGGTCAAAGATAGGTAATGAAGAGTCAAATTAAGATTAGTGGCTGATAGCATAAATAAACACTTCTTCTCCGTTAAAGATTTTTTTCATTTTGTGAGGTGCACAGGCAACAAACCTTCCTTCGTTTTCAATATGTCGTATCTCATATATGTAGTCAACCTCTTTGAGTATGCTACAGTCAAATTTCTGCAGACGTTCCAATCTTTTCTCATAATTTACTCCCGTCAGACGAAGTTGAAGAATGTCGGCCAAGTAGACGGGCTTTTGAGAAAATGCAGGTATGTAAGAAGTATCTTCATATCGATATAACGGATTTGTCTCGTCAAATTTTTTCCACGATTTATTATAAAGAGGCGCTAGAACAACTCCATCCGGCTGATTCTTTAAAAATTCCAGAGCTCCCATCTCTATTTTAGATACATATGCCGCTCCGGGAAATGAAGCAAATAGTCTCATCACATCAAACGACGCCGGAAGTGA
The DNA here is from genome assembly GCA_030647255.1 of bacterium. Classification (GTDB taxonomy): domain Bacteria; phylum Patescibacteriota; class Microgenomatia; order UBA1406; family GWC2-37-13; genus JAUSJK01. Next base: position 18,712 of record JAUSJK010000078.1, on the reverse strand, counting down.
TGAAAGAAGCAAACATAACGCAATAAATACCGAGATTATACTTTTCTTTGTAATTAATTCTTCAACTCCTCGGGATACATATATGGTTAAAATAAAAAGACCGTAAAAGAAAAATTGTATCGTGTTCCACCACTCTGCTTTCTGAACAAGTGTCGCAGTAAGGGTAAATGAGAAGATTGTGGTAAGAATTAATATCGTATCATATTTCGTCAACTTTCTTTTGAAAAAGAGATAGACAATATAAATAAATCCAAAAAATCGTATTCCCAAATAAAAAAAGAGGAAGAGAAAAATATTTAATATTTCTATTCCTATGAGTCGCGGACCTATACCAACGGTATTGAGGAAATATCTGGCGTCTGTCATGCTCTGAAGATAAAACATACCGGGATCTTCTGTAATCGGATGAATAAGTGCCAGAGGAACAAATGCGAAAATTGATCCTGTTTTAAAAGAATTGAATGGATCATAAAAAAGTAGTATCCCAAAAAAAGCTCCCGAAACAACAATCAAGGTATACGTGAGAAACTTTTTGATTCCGATCTCTGAAAATATTGTGATCAAATATATCCCAACCAAAAAACTACTTACTGCTCCGGCATAAAACTTCATTCCCAGATTAAAAAATATCAAAACCGCCATGAGAATCACCTTGCCTACGCTCACTTTCTTATCCTTCACAAGTATTAGAAGTGAGAGAAATATAAGAAGTGAAAATGCATAAGGTAAATTCGACATACTATGCATCGCATGGAGGGGAAGAAGCGTAGACGACCCTTTCAATGTTCCGTCATGTATGATGGTCAGGATATATGAAAAAGATCCGGCAAAGTAACTTATAAATAGAAAGATTGTTACAAATAATGGAGAATCTTTTATTTTTCTCCCCAACGCAATGAGTAAAGCCGTAAATAAAACAAACCACATTATTGGCAACAACTTAAAGTAGATAAATAAAGAAGATAGTCCCGATTTAGAAAGTAGAAATATCACCAAGTCTAGCAAATAATTATATCCCGAGAGCTCTACTCCCGCATATGTCGGAGCCTGAAAAGGAAACGTGTTGAACGAGACATTTACAATGGCTAGATGCCATATGGAATCGTGCCCATGGACACCCCAAAATTGATATCCGCAGGCCACTTTTGTGCAGATAAACGTACCGCTCGGGAGAATAATAAGCATGTGAACGAAGAAGCCAGTAATAATCAGAAAAAGAAGTAAGGGATACTTTTTGATATAATCCAGGATATGCCTCATACACTTGCAATCATAACAGTTATATATAAAAACTATACTATCTTACAGGATTTTTTTGAGAGTATCAACGCACAAACAGACAAAAATGTGGTCATATATATCGCTGATGCGACACCACATCCTCAACCTATCAATTACAACGGCCTCGATATTAAGACATTTTCTGTGGAAAATAAAGGATATGCACACGGCATAAATACCGGATTAAAAAAAGCTATCTATGATGGTTACACTACGTTTAGCATCATGAACTGCGATACTATACTTAAAAATAATTTTGTGAAAGAAGTACTAAGAAGTTTACAAGAACATCCATCATCGATAGTCGCAGGAAAAATATATTATGCTTCCGGATATGAGTATCACAAGACACGATATGAGGATAAAGACAAAGGAAGTGTTATCTGGTATGCGGGAGGGAATATTGACCAAAATCATGCTCTTACTCCCCACATCGGTGTAGACGAAGTAGATAAGAGACAGTTTGACTCATTCATGCCCACCTCATTTGTCAATGGCTGTCTTATGTGCCTGGATACAAAAGTAATCAAAACGGTGGGACTGTGGGATGAGTCGTATTTTCTCTATTACGAGGACGCCGATTACTGCGAAAGAGCGAAAATAAAAGATGTACCACTCTTCTACAACCCGAATATTGTTATATGGCATAAAAATGCTCAATCTACGGGAGGACCCGGTTCATCTTTACATCTAAAATATCAACGATCGAGCAGGTTGAAATTTGGACTCAAATACATGCCCCTTCGCACAAAATTTCATCTGGTCAAAAATTGTATCCTTGATTTTTTATACAAAAGATAGACTATATTCAACACAAAAAAGACAAATATGATTGTATGCTTCAGACCCACTTTTTCTGCCGTATCCCATCCTCCCAGTCGGATATAAGGATAATATGACATCAACAGTCCAAAAAAGAAAAGCTTCAGGTCAGAAATAAATTCCGAAAAAAAAGGCAAAAATATAAGCACATTAAGAAAATACCACGGCTGAACCTCTTCACGGATAGAAAGATATATTAAAAGTAAAAGTACCGACATAAAAGCTCCCCTATAGAATAATGTATTCTTTCTCATCAAAATAAGAAGAGGCAAAGTAATATATTTTATTCCACCGGATAAAAGAAACAGCAATGTTGAAATTTTATTGTTTTTTTGCAGTAAGTAATATATACCAATTATCCCTAAAGAAACAGCGATAAGATCATTATGTGAAGAAATAAGTCCCTCAAGAATGACTAAAGGATGAGTAGCAAATATAAGGGCCTTTTTATTGTCAATTTTTTTTAGAAAAAAAACTGCTCCAATATAAAATCCTATAAACATACTTTTAAAAAGAAAGAAGCTTACAATAAATTTTCCGAAAGAAAAAAATGAAGGAATACTGCTTATAATCAAAAAGGCTGGTCCATAGGGATACGTTCTATGTGTCCAATGCATAAATCGCAACCATTGATCACCTGGAAAATCTAAAGCTCTAAACAAATAAGGATTTTGGTGATAATAAGTAAGAATCTTTGCATCGAACATGTAATTGAAAAAGTCATGAGATAAAAAAGGATATGCCAATACCAGACAGATAGCGACGATGAGAGAAATAGAAAGAGCATTATGTTTTTTTTTGCTTCTTATAAACCAGAAATGAAAAGCGAATAGAAGAATAACAGAAATCAAATAAATCCGCCAGGAAGTCTCTCTCATATAATAGCCAACATACGTAAATTTTTCTTGTAGCACAGGCCAGAAAGGATCATTGATAAACGTAATATTAGGGTCAATCAAAACATACGAGTAGACGCACAATACTATAAGAAGAAGAGCATAGAGATATTTCATAGAGAAGACTTTGTCAAAATTGAGAATGTGTTATTTCTTTTTAAGAGTTTAAACGGAATATTTTTTTTCTTTAAATCTTCCACTGCCCAGTTGCGGGCAATAACAACATAATTTTTCTCGTCTGATTGAATCAGTTTTTCCAATGTTCTTCTGTCATCTGGCAGAGTACCTACGTTCGTAATCTGTCTATCTGCATAAAATACTGCCAAAGGGGTATAATCATCGTCAAGATACACATTCTCATTAAATCTCCCCGCTTCTTTAGATATTTCTACATCGTCAGGAATATATTTGGACGCCGGATATACTTCTTTATAAAAAGTTTTCATTTGGAAAAATGCGATGATCAAGATGACTATTACCAGACTTATTTCAGGAAGTAGGGTGAGCTTTATTTTTTTAAAGTAAGGAATATGCGTTAATATTTTCGTCCCTAAGGTAAATAAATCTAAGAGTCCGATGCTAATAATAAATGACAAAGGAAGATAGACGGGAATGAGATGCCATAACTCCGTTTTTGTAGACGTCAAAAATGGATAAAGTACGGCTATATTCCAAAGTAATAATATAAAAATATATTTCTTAAGGAATGACAGACGGATTATTAAATAGGCCGCCAATAATAACCACATTTTATACCACTTTCTCACACCCATATGAATATAAAATAATGGCTGCTCCCAAGAAAGCTGGAAATAAGATGCCAATGTTTTATCCCTCATCCCTATATTAAAAAAATGATGCTCTATGAAATCGGGATACATTTGAATATGATAGTGATACCAAGGATAGACAACCAGCCAAAACCCGGCAATTCCGGCAATAAAATAGCCTATATTTTTTTTAGCGCTCAGAAGCTGTCTCCAAATAAGAAGAAAAATTATTGGTCCAGCTGAAATACCAATGAGGGTTTTGGTCATAACCAAAGCTCCAAAACTGAGCATAGTTACAGGAAACCACCTGAAATCCTTCTCGCTTTTTAATGAAAGACAAATAGTTAATATATAAAAGAAAATAAAAGGCGAATCCAAATTCCCCGATCTTACCCGGATAAGATACCAAACTGACGTCATCAAAATTAAGGCGCTTGAGAAACCAACGGCTTTACTTTTAGATATCGCCTCTCCTACCTTATAGACAAGAATCATGCTTAAAACCCCAAGGATAGCAGAAGGAAAACGCGTTGAAAATTCATTGATACCAAAAAATTTATAGGTTATTGCCATGAGCCAGAATCCCATTGGAGGATGGTCGTAGAAAGGCTTTCCATTCCAGTTTAAATTCATGAAATCACCCGATCTTACAATATCTCTCGCTATAGATGCGTACCATCCCTCGTCCCAACTGGTGATTGTGTTATAATCTAAATGAAAGAAAAAGAGGAATATGCTGGCGACTATTAAAATATACAGTGGCCAGTTCTTTTTTATATGCAGAACCAAACTCTTCATAAATATATAAGGATGGGTATTATTGCGCTCATCTTCATCCTGTTCTGCTATTTTAGACTAAAGCCTATTTATTTTCAAACTGTCGGGTTTACCTATGACCAAGGAAGAGACTTTTTGAAAGCCGCGGAGATAGTACTGTACAAAAACCCGACATTTATAGGTCCGACGACCGGTATAGACGGCATCTTCCACGGTGCCTGGTGGTACTACCTTCTTACTCTTCCGTTCGTGCTATTTAAAGGTTTACCTATAGGATTCTACTATTTTAGTTTCTTTTTTCACCTGGCGTCATTCGTTGGACTTTTTTTTATTCTCAAAAAATATTTTGATCTTTTAACATCATTCATCATTACTCTCTTGATTAGTGTATCTGGTTATTTTATTTTCACTTCCATATTCGTGGGCAACAACATTATGGTTCTTCCCTTTCTGCTTCTTTTCTTAATCGTTAATTTTCTCCTTCTGGAAAAGAAAACAGACAAATGGTTTATATTTATATTCTTAGGACTAAGTTTGGGAATGGTGGCAGAGTTTGAGTTTGCATTCGGACTTTTTCTTGTTCCCTCATATTTTATTCTTATCCCTTTGTTTAAAAACCTACGTCTACAATTGTTCAAGATACCCAACGGTATATTATTTCTTTCAAGTCTTGGTATAGTATTTATTCCACGAATGTTTTTTGAGCTGAAACATAATTTTTCACAAACAAGAACATTGATCAATTTTTTGTTCAAGCCAAAACTCTATAATCCTAAGCCGTATATTGACGTACTCAAAGATAGAATAATGATGTTTTATGGTTATTATAGAAGTCTTTTTCCTAATGATTTCTTATTTTTTGCTATAACATTCTTTGTTGTGTTGTCGGTTCTTTTGGTAATCATGAATAAAGGAAAAATCTATAAGAATGCGATTAAGTTCCTATTGATGCTTCTTTTGCTACTTTTCCTTTTTTCCACACTCTATAAAGACAATTTCTGGGGAAATTACTATGAGGGAATTCAGTATATATTTATATTTGTGATTGCGATTTTCTTCGCTATTATTCCAAGAAGAGAGACCGCTCATAATTTTTTCCTCTTCTTAAAAGTAGTCATTTTCATCTGTCTCTTTTTTATTGGACTGAATATGTTTCTTCCAGATATTGGTAAACCTGTCAAGGAGAAAGATCTGGTCGTTCAGATACAGACGGTTGACTATATTCATAGTATTGAGAAGGACTCGTCAGCATACTGCGTAAAAGTATACACCCCTCCGGTTATACCCTACACATATGATTATCTTTTCCTCTCTAAGAGAATTGCTAATAATATTCCCGAACCAAAAAAGGAGTTCGTAAACGGTTCATGCTGGTTTATACTGGAATATGATGATTTTAAGGAAAGACGGGAAAAATGGATACGGGAAAATATTGCCCACGATGCGGTAAGACTACAATATAAAAAATTTCCTAATAACACAGAGGTTATTCTCTATAAAAATAGAACTTTATGATAACGACCGTACTTAAATTTATAAAAACAAGAGAGTTCCTTCTTCTTATTTTGATTTTTATCATCGGACTTTGGCTGCGTACATTTAAACTTTGGGATAACTTCATATTCGGGTATGATCAAGCCAGAGACGCCCAACGCATATTTGACATCATACACAAAGGAGATATTAAGCTCGTCGGACCTGAGACAGATATTCCCGGTGTGTTCCACGGTGTTTTATACTATTATATTTTAGCTCCCGTATACTTTCTGGCCAAAATGGATCCTAACCCGGTTTTATTTTTTCTTTCATTGGTGAATATGTCGGGCATCTTCATTATCTATTGGTTTAGTTTAATATTGTTTAATAAAAAGACTATTGCTCTTCTATCTTCTTTATTATGGGCAATATCGTACGAACAAGCAAGTTACTCTAAGTTTCTTTCTAATCCTTCTCTCATGCCTATATTTGTGCTTCTTTTTTTCTTTGGACTTGCGGTTTTTCTGCTAAGGAAAAAGACCTGGGGTCTATATGTGAGTATGTTATTTTTAGGAGCCAGTTTTCATGCCAATTTTTTTCTTTTATACCTCGTACTCCTCCTGCCCGTATTCTTAACTTATTTTGAAATAGAATTAAGCCTAAAGGAGAAGACCATTACCTTATTATTTTTTGCGCTTCCTTTTATTCCTCACTCACTAGCGGAAATACGATGGAATTTTAATCAAACAAGAAGTTTTTTACTTTTTCTCAGTCGTGATACAAATACAGCAGATATTATGGAGAGATTGGGAAGTCTCCTTCAAAAGATATCTCTTCATCTATACTATTCTTTCTTTTCATTTAACAACTTCATTGCTTTTTTGTTTCTCGTCGTAGGAGTATTTATTATTTATAAAGAATCTCGTTCAAAAAAAAGCTCGACTTTTTTGCTATTCTGGATTCTCTCAATTGTTCCTTTGTTTGCATTTAAATCAGGGGTACATAATACTTATTGGATTACAGCTCTTATCCATGGAGGAACGACGCTTCTTTTTGCTTATATTGCCGGATCTCTTCTCTACATAAAAAAAACACTGCCTATTGGCGTGTTACTTATTGTAATTTTTATACTCTCAAATCTTAATCTATACAAAAAAGACAATTTCAATAATACTTCCCTTTTCGCACTACAGAACATGACCTACGCCCAGGAAAAAAAACTCATGGACTATACATACAAGAATGCCAATGGAAATAAATTCAGCATATGCGCAGTAACTAATCCTTTATTTGTAAATACTCTATGGTCATATCTCTACACAGCTTATGGGCAAAAACAGTATGGATACCTGCCCTACTGGTCGGGTCAGAAGCAGTATCTGAACAGTAACCTGCTTCCCTACGATGAACAACATGTGCCCCTTCGATATCTCATCATCGAACCTCTTGGCGCAATCCCGCCTATATCGAAAGAGATAACTGTATATACGGAAGATAAAGTATCGACATTTATTGAAGAGAAAAAATTCGGGGATCTTCTCGTTCAAAAACGTATACTCAAAAAACCAGAAAGCTTATTTACCGACACACAGGGGTTGAATCGACAACAGCTCAAGTCATTCGAAGAAATTCTAGGAAGAGATTATAGATATACATGTTTTAATTCTTACTGATCTATGAATAAAATTTCTGTCTTAATCTTTGCCCATAATGAGGAAGAACAGATCAAAGACGTCATCATTTCAGCACAAACCCTCACTAAAAGTATTTATATTGCCGATATTAAAAGTACAGATAAAACTGATGAAATAGGAAAAAATTTAGGATCAACTCTTCTAAATATACCCTTCGTTGCGTATGTAGAGCTTGCCCGAGAAGAGGCTATAAGTCAGATCGATTCTGAATGGATTTTGATACTTGATGCAGATGAGAGAATAACATCAGAGTTAGCACAGGAAATAAAAAAAATAATCGTTAGTGCAACCTTCACGCATTTTAAAATTCCGAGAAAAGAAATATTTGGGAAAGAAATATGGCTAAAGCATGGAGGATGGTGGCCAAATCATCAGATAAGGCTTTTCAAAAAAAATAATTTTATTTCCTGGCCTAAAGTGATTCATTCTACCCCACAATTTACAGGCAAAATGGGATACCTCATGTCTCCTATTCTTCACTTTTCCAAAGGAGACATTGAAAAAACCGTCATCAAAACCACTGTATTTGAGGATATTGAGTCCGATCTTCTCCTGAAAGCCGGTAAAAATGTGTCTCATCTTACTTTTTTAAGAAAGTTTATGGGAGAGCTCTATAGAAGGATGTTTGTACATCTGGGATTTCTCGACGGTGAGGTTGGTATAATTGAGAGTATTTACCAAGCATTTTCCAAGACGATCACCTACCTTTATCTATATGAAAAGAAAACGGGCAGCACTCTATGATCCTTACCTTGACGTGATGGGTGGCGGTGAGAAGCATATTCTTTCTGTAATGAAAGTGCTTGAAGAGGAAGGATATGATGTTTCTGTATTCTGGAAAGAAAATGTGGCGGACAAAATATCTACCCAGCTTGGTCTTTCATTCCAACAACTTTCCTTCATCTCTGACGTAATCCCCCATTCTTCCGTACTTTCTAAAATTCGTGCACTAAGAGATTTCGATGTATTTATATATGTGACTGATGGGAGTTATTTTTTTTCTAATGCAGCAAAAAACATTGTGTTCTTTATGTACCCCGATCGGAAAATCTATCCTTTAGGAATGATAAATAAAATTAAGACATATAATTATACATATATTTGCAACTCACAGTTTACCCAAAAACACCTACTCGCTTCAGGGATAGAAGCAGAGGTTTTGTATCCCTACATCGATCAGCTCGTCATTTCTCCTACTCCCGTTCGGAAAGATAAAATAATTCTATCCGTCGGCAGATTTTTTCCCCAGCTTCATTCAAAAAGACAAGATAAAATCATAGAGTGGTTCAAGGTATTGAAACAAAAAAACCAAATGTACGAAGATTTTAAACTCATACTGGCCGGAGGACTGAAAGATGAAGATAAAGAATATTTTATAACGCTACAGCGGCTCGCCCACGATGACACAAATATCATTTTTCGTACTAATATTTCTACAAAAGAGATCGTTGAACTCTATCAAAAATCCATCGTTTACTGGCACTTTGCCGGCATAGGTGTAGACGAAGAACTGTATCCTGAGATGGTAGAACACCTAGGAATTACCCCACTTGAGGCCATGGCGGAGAAATCAATCGTCTTTTGCTACCGAGCCGGGGGACCAAAAGAAATCATTCAAGATGGAGAGAACGGATTTTTGTTTTCTTCGCAGGAAGAACTTTTTGAAAAAATGGATTCTGTGCTTCAGAATACTAATCTTCAAGAAAAGATTATGGAAAAAGCCTCTTCATATGTAGAAAAGGTTTTCAACTATGAACATTTTAAACAAAATGTAATGAAAATAATTAATAATAAATCTTAATCCCATTTATGAAAATATCGATAGTAATTCCGTCATACAAAAATAAAGAGATGCTCATACGAAATCTTGAGCATAACCTTCCCTATCTTGAAGGTCATGAGATCATTGTCGTCAACGACTATCCTCCTGAGTCATTACAAAATGAGATGAAAAAATTCCCCGCGGTAACACTCATCGAGAATAAAATAAATCTCGGATTTGGAAGTAGTGTAAACAAGGGAGTCTCTCAAGCTCATCATGAATATGTATTTCTTCTTAATACGGATGTAAAGCTCAATAATACAAATTTCATGAACGCTGTTGAACACCTAAAAAAGGATTCCAAACTTTTTGCAGTGACACTTTCCCAGAAAGAAAAAAATGGTGAGATCGTTGGAAAGAATGTTCTGTTTTGGAAAAGAGGCTTGTTATTTCATAAAAAAGCTTCACTTATGACCTCGGGAGTTACCGCCTGGTTTGAAGGAGGCTCAGCTATAGTCAGTAAAAAATTATTTGAGGAGCTTGGCGGATTCGACCCCATATTTAAACCTTTTTATTGGGAGGATATCGACCTGTCCTACAGAGCCTGGAAAAAAGGATATGCTATTTTTTTTGACCAGGAAATACAGGTGACTCACGAACATGAATCAACTATCGGTACCTATTTTGATCAAAATAGCATTAAGCGCATTGCGTTCCGTAATCAATTTATCTGTATATGGAAAAACATATCTGATGCAAATCTTGTGTATTCTCATTATTTGCTTCTCCCGTTTAATTTGTTATATTATGTCATTAAAGGAGAAATTAATTTTGTATTAGGTTTTATTGATGCTCTAAAATACATTGAAAATATACGAAAACAAAAAAACACATTATGCTCAGACCATGAAATTTTAAAATTATTTTATGAATAAAAAAGTTGCCTCAGTCTTACTACTAGGAGTGATGCTTATTGCAGTTTTTTTTCATCTGTTTTATATCAATAAAGTCCCCCCTTGTTTAAATGCGGACGAAGTTGCTTTTTCATACAACGCGTTTTCCATATGGAAAACGGGTAAAGACGAATACGGCAAATTTCTCCCTTTACGTTTTCGGTCATTTGATGATTTTAAGCTACCTGTGTATACATACCTAACTGTCCCTATAGTGGCCGTATTGGGTCTCAACGATACTTCAACCCGATTACTCAACGTCATCATCGGCATCTCATTTATTCCGCTTACTTTCCTGTTAGCAAAGGAACTATTTAATGATAAAAGAATCGCTCTCCTGAGCGCTCTTTTTATCTCCATTTCTCCTTGGATATACATATTATCAAGACATGCTCATGAAGGCGTGCCGGGAGCTCTATTTGCTCTTTTGGCTTTTTATTTTCTCGTCCGGTATGCGAAGACAGGTAGACTCAAGTATTTTGCTTTTACCTGCGTCTCTTCGCTTTTGACCGCCTCATCTTATCATAGCGGGCGCTTATTTTTACTTTTCTTTATTGCAGCTGTAGCACTCGTGGCTTTAAAAAATTTTCGTTCTCACTCAACGAAAAACCTTATTCTTAAAGCCGTACTTGTTATCGTATGTGTTTTACTCCCTTTTGGTATAGACGCCTATTATGGAGCCAATCGGGTCACCAGCTTATTTTTTCTCAATAATCAAGGCTTCCAGTTACGTATTAATGAATATCTCACCGAACACAACTTTAGAATTATTCATAATAAAGTTGTTGAAGGAGTAAGAGATGTATCGCACAGATATTTTGCGCAAATTTCTCCCGAATTTTTTGTCATCCATGGGGATACCAACCTGAGATTTGGATACGAAAATATGGGTCTTATTACACCCCTTGAATACATAGGAATTTTTATCGGTCTGTATTTTATTTTTAAAAGAAAAGAGCCATTCCGTTATTTGATCGTATTCATACTTCTCCTTTCACCTCTCCCTAACGCGTTCACCTGGCAAGACATGTCTATCATACGGTCATATTTTCTTATTTTTCCCATCGTATTACTTGTTGGATATGGAGCATTCCACTTATTCGATTCACTTCCTCACAAAAAATATATACTTCCCGTTTCTATAGTCATTTTAGGAGGAGTATACCTTTTCTTTGCCGGACTCAACTGGGATATTTATTTTCTTCACTATCCAAAGCGCGCAGCAGTCGTCAGAGCATGGCAGTGCGGTTATAAGGAGCTTGTAAGTTATGTTCAAGACAACTATTCACAATATGATCAGTTTGTCATCACGCGAAAACATGGACAGCCTTATGTCTACTTCCTCTATTTTATGAACTATGACCCCGCTCACTACCAAAACCAGGCAAAATTGACGGGTCCAGACGGATACGGGTTCGGACAAGTCGAAAAGTTCGATAAATTTATATTTAATTTTTCGTTTGACCCGATGAAGAAAAGAACGGTATTTATTGGCTACCCGGAAGAATTTAAAGATACAGGCATAGATGAAACGAAAGTGAAACACATACGAATCCGTACAGAAGATATCTTCTGGATCTACGAATCTAAGTAAGTTACATGAAGAAATAGATGCTGAAGTTATAGAAAGCATGGATCAATATCGGTGTCACTATATTTTTCCTTTCGATAAAGATAAACGACGAGGTAAAACTTAAAATAAGATCTGTCACCATAACTCGTATAAGAAGATATCCGATGATTTTGTCACTCGTAAACAATATCGGCACATGAAGAAAAAAGAACAACATAGACGCCAGGAAACAAGAAGAAAGGATATTCTTGGAATCGTCATATAACTCTTTGAGAACAAAACCTCGGGATAGTATTTCTTCCGTTATACCTGTTGCCAGTGACAAGGCTCCAAAAAAAAGAATTGTTCCGGGAGTTATCCGGCTAAGAATTGTAGAAAGCTCATTATGTTTTACGACGACTCCAAAAAAACCACTGGCAAAAAAAATAAGACCAATCGCGAGTCCCAAAATTACATCATGACCTATATTCTTCATTCGGAAAGACACGGCTGAGAAAAACTCTTTCTTCTCAATTTTAGTCACAAAATACCACAGGGGTATTAGGAATATGGACGGTTTGGCTATAAATTCATCGAACCAAATGGGAAGATCCGTCCTGAATTTTACTCTGTATAAACTCCAGAGTATAAGAATAATAGCCCACACGTTGAGGACTTGCTGTACATGGGCTCGTTTTTCTCTCATGATACTCAAAATACTCTTTTTTTACTTCTGATTCAAGAGGATTATGCCTCTGTTAAAAGCTCATACGTCTGCAATTTCAGTTTGCGCGCTATCTTATGTAAAATCCTGAGACTTGGATTCGCCTTACCTTCTTCAATTCTCGCGAGATAAGTTCGGTCAATGTCAGAAAGAAGCGCTAAATCTTCCTGGGACAATTTTTTCTTCTTTCGTTCGGTGATTATTTTTTCTCCTAAACGTTTATATAAAGTAGCACCTGTCATACGAGTGTAAGTTACCATACTGATTGATTAAAGTCTATGGATTATAATCCACAAATTACTAATATATTAGCCTTATGAGGCTCTAAATAACATGCAAAACCAAAGTAAGAATTGTAGAAGATATTATTCTAAGAAATCTTTAAGTTTCCTTGCTCTTGTCGGATGCTTTAATTTTCGTATCGCTTTCGCTTCAATCTGCCGTATTCGTTCACGGGTAACCTTGAACTCTTTACCTACTTCTTCCAGAGTTTTTTGTTTTCCATCTTCCAGCCCAAATCTCATCATTAAAACTTTGCGTTCCCGGGGAGAGAGTGTCTCTAGTACTTTTTGCAGAGCGTCTTTCAGAAGTTCTCGGGAAACTTTATCATACAATGTTGGCTGTGATTGGTCTGCAACAAACTGTTCCAAAGTGGCTTCTTTGTCGTCTCCTACAGGAGTAGAAAGGGATTTGGGTTGCTGTGAGATCTTCATTAAATTTTCTACCTCGTCCGTTCTCAGTTCCATCTCTTTAGCAACTTCCTTCACCACAGGTTCTCTGCCTAGTTTTTGAGTTAATCTCCTTTGCGTTTTATAAAATCGGTTTATTTGGTCAACCATGTGGACAGGAATACGAATTGTTCTCGACTGATCTGCAATCGCTCGTGTGATTGCCTGGCGTATCCACCACGTGGCGTATGTGGAGAACTTATAGCCTCTCCTCCAATCGTACTTCTCGACTCCTCGTATAAGCCCTTTGTTCCCTTCCTGGATGAGATCTAAAAATGACAGTCTTCTGCCTAAATATTTCTTGGCTATAGATACAACCAATCTCAGATTGGCACGAATGAGCTTTTCTTTGGCTGCCGCGTCATTTTTCTCATATCTTTTGGCCAACTCAATCTCTTCATTAAAAGTGAGCAAAGGAGTTTTACCTATCTCTTTTAGATATTTCTTGATCGGATCAAGAGACTCGCCGTGTTTTAAGCTGACAAGCTGTTCAAGCTCTTTTTCTATCTGTTCCGTAGATTTATTTGCGTCTGATTCTTCTCTAGTCGAGATAGTTTCAAATATGTCTATTCCTTTTTTAAATGCAATATCAAAAAATTCATCAATCTCATTTACGTGCTTTTCAGGCTCAGGATAGACAAGAAGAATGTCTTCCTGCACCAAAAATCCATCTTCCTCTCCTTGTTTGATAAGATCCTTGTATGTTTTAGGAAACCGCTGCTTCATGTGCTCATTCTACAATGAACTCATCTTTTTTTCTACCTCTTTCAATTCTGTTGCCCAATCGTGAAGAGAAGACGAAGGAGTGTCGTCGCTTTTTACCGTGCGGGTTATCTTCAATTTAAGGGAATATTTTTTAATTTCATAAGCAAGACGTCGTATGCTTACTTCTCCAATAGCATCCGTCGATGCAAATAAATATAATTCATTAAGAACCGCTTTAAGTTCAGCTGGCAATGTAGCGACAAATACTTCCAGGTTGAATACATGATTTTTCTGTTTATATTCAAGAAATAAAGCACAGAGCTTCTTAAGTGAAGGAATAGTAAGGTCTTCCACGCTCAAAATGTTAAATAATTCTTCTGCAATGGAGTAAGGAGACTCATTCTGAAACATTACTCCGATGAGATACTTTTGAAGTACATATTCTCGTTGCGGAGACTCTTCCTGTTGTGTCTTTGTAAACTGTGATCGCCAACGTTTGCGTTTTTCATACGACGATTTTTTAATAAGGTCTTCTATCGCCTCCTCTTTTACTTCAAGCAAATCACTTAGTTTTTTTATATAGAAAGATTTAACGATCGGGTTGGCTATACGGGAAATAAAAGGGGCAATCTCATCTCCGATTGTTTTTCTCGCAAATGCATCCTCTGTCCCATGCTTCTTTTCAGACAGAGAAATAAGAAAGTCATAGATCGGTTCAGGCTTGGCAATGAGTTTCTTAAATAAGATGAGATCTTTTTTAACCGCCTCGTCCGGATCTTTGGCGTAATCAAACACACATACAAATGTTTCGAGTTCCAACTGTTCTGTCTCTTGAATCGCTCTTTTGGCCGCCTCTTCTCCGGCCTCATCACCATCAAGCGCCAGCGTAATTCTTCCTGTATACCGTTTCAACAAAAGCAACTGTTCTTTCGTCACCGCTGATCCTTTAATAGCGACGATATTTTCTATTCCATGCTGATATGGGGTGATCATATCAAATTCTCCTTCCACCAAAATAACATTGTTTAACTTCCGTATTCCCTCTTTGGCAAGATGTATACCAAAAAGTGACTCTCTTTTGTGATAGATAGGTGTTTCAGGACTATTTACATACTTCATTCCTTGTGTATCTTCCTTGAGCATTCGTCCTGAAAAACCCACTATATTTCCTCTTATGTCTTTTATAGGAAACATCAGTCTTCCTCGAAATCGATCATAATATGTCCCGTTGTCACTTTTGACGATGAGACCCGCTTCAAATATTTCATATACGGTAAACTTCTTTTTTTTAAGAAAATTGAGAAGCGAGTTCCATGAAGAAAGCGAGTAGCCCAACTGAAATTTTTTAATTATCTGAGAATGAATTCCTCTCATATCAAGATATTTTCTGGCTTTCTCACCGTATGACGTACTATGAAGTATATACTCGAAGTATTGCGCTGCGAGTTGATTTAATGACATAAGTTTTGCCTTTTTCTTCCATTCTTCGTCTTCCGTGGTGTCTTCTTTAAGAGCCACTCCGGCCTTTTGAGCCAGTTCTTTAAATGCTTCGCCAAATGGAATGTTCTCCCATTTCATATGAAACTTGATGACGTCTCCCCCCTCTCCGCAGGAACCGAAACAGTGCCAAATTTGCCTGTCCGGAGAGACAATGAAAGAAGGACTCTTCTCTTGATGAAACGGACATATGGCTCTAAAATTTCTGCCGGCTTTTTTTAATTCGATGTGAGCACCAATAAACTCGACTATATCTATTTTCTTTTTTACTTCGTCTATTTGATTTTCCATACTGTGTACATTTTATCAATTTAAAAATGCTTGTGTACTTTGGCGGTTCTCCATTATAATTGAACTGATGATATATATTTATATAGATAAAAGTAAACTCAAATTACTTCTCCTTAAAAAATCCTTAATGGGTCAGTATGAAGTCTCTTCATATCAGAAACGACACAATGTCACATTCATCGACGATCAAGGAAACGTAACAAATATAGACCTTCTCGCCTCAGCTATCAAGGAAGCAACTACGTCGTTATCACAAAATGGAAAAGACAAAGAACTATACGTTGTATTACCTCAGACC
The DNA here is from genome assembly GCA_030647255.1 of bacterium. Taxonomy (GTDB): domain Bacteria; phylum Patescibacteriota; class Microgenomatia; order UBA1406; family GWC2-37-13; genus JAUSJK01. The sequence goes on along the minus strand of JAUSJK010000078.1, from coordinate 2,486 downwards.
GCATTTTATATTTTAAGAACCGAAGTACCGATGGATGTAGTCCCCGGAGCCGTAGATTCTTTTGTGAAAGAAAAAATACGCTCCAGTTTATCCGAAGAAATCGACAGTTATATATCCGATTATCTTTCGATTCAGAAAGAGAATCAACGGGAGATAACCATTGCCGTATTGGAAAAAAGTAAATGGAAAGGCTATCAAGATGCCATATCTCTTCTCGGGCTTCGTGCGACTTCAGTCATACCCGACACAATTGCTTACTTTACGATGTTTGAAAAAACGCTCCGTAAAGAAAAAAAGGAGCAGATCTTATATGTCAATTTCGAGGATTCTGAACTCGTAGCATATCGATTCGATTCATATGGACCTTTGGAAACGCCCCGTTTTTATTCTCTTGTCAACGATAATAAATCCTTGGAAGACGTATTGAAAAAGCAGGTTGGAGAATTTGAAAAAGAAGTCAAATTAAATCGTCTTATCCTATCGGGAAAAGATTCCGATACAATACGCCAGGATACGTTTACTAAAAATACAGGCGTATGGACAAATCCTCTCAAACGTATCATTCCTCAGTTCTATCAGGAATACCTGAAGATTCTTTTGGTGCCGGGGGCAAAACCTTTGCCAATATTGGAATACGACGTCTGTGTCGGAGCTTTCATTTTTTCTCTGGAACATAAACAATTCTCCGTTCTTAAAAAAAATTCCACGAGCTCTGCTTCGCTCTTATCTTTACCCAAAGCCAATCTTCCTAAAAAGGAAGTTTTTATATTCCTGTCATCTTTCTTGCTTTCTTTTCTTCTTTTTATAGTCCTCTCATCTCTTAATGTGCAAAAATTTATTACCCTTCCTATGAAGGCCACGCCTACGCCGACGACTGTTCCCAGTCCTATCCCGGCAACTCCCACGCCTAGTCCCTCTATCGCTAGAAAAGATCTCAAAATAAAAGTCCTCAACGGTTCAGGAATAGCCGGCAAAGCCACTGTTGTCAAAAATATTCTCAAAGAAAAAGGGTACGAGGAAATTCTCACGGACAATGCGGACAATTATGACTTTACCACCACCGTCATACAAGTAAAGAAAAATCAGACTGGAATTAGCGAAATGGTCAAAACCGATCTCAAAGACAACGTTGTCTCTCCTAAGATAGCCGAACTCGACGACAAAGAAACTGCCGATGTGGTCATCACCTTCGGCACAGACTTCAAATGAAGACACGAAACATTGAACATGTAACATAGAACATTTAAGTCTTTGTGAGTTCTTCTGATCTAAGGAAGTCGATGTTTTTCGTTAAAACCATCGTTGAATTTTTTTATAAACATTTACTTTTTTTAGATAAAACAGTATTATCTTAAGTATGAAACTACCCGTGTGGGCAACAACTGTCACTCCGTTATCTAAAATACTCGCGGGTATTTTTTTTATTATTTTTCCTATAATAGGATTTTATTTGGGTATTCAATATCAAAAAATGGCTCCTTCTATTCCGTCAAGTCAGACCAGTCCTCCTTCAATCTCAATACAACCGAATACTATCTCAAAAATATCAAGTACTCCAATCAAAACAGTACTTAAATATGTACCAAAGAAAAGGTTTGATTTAGAAACTTATGGATGGGAGCTGACAGCGGAACAAGATGATAGATTTCTCAATGAAATAACAAAGGTAGATGAACCGTATCCTTTCACGGTTGATCTTACATCAACGCCCTCCTCTCCATCGGCAATATGGAAATATTGGGTTGGTGCTGATTCAGGTGTACAAAATACTTCCTATCTTGTCAAAAATAATATAGTCTGTCAAGAAACTTATTATTGGTGCGGTGCTTCAACTCCTCAATCAGTCGCTCAAGAGTGTGCGAATTATCAGGTAGATGAAAAATCTGAAGAGTTACCTAAAGGAAATACTAACCAATGTTGTCGGGCTTTTAAAACTAAAAGGCCTTCAGTATTTACTTGTGTGGATATATTCAAGCGGGACAGTGCAGATATTGTTGAGAATAAAAATATTACGTATGAAATATTGAAAGAAGCCGGCATTGATTGTCACAGTAGTGCTTGCCTTTCTCCAGTCAAGGTAACGATGACGTTGTTTACTCCAGAGTTTTATTCTTATTAACTTAATATTTAAGGAATAAAACAAAAATTAGTGATTTTAAGAGAGGCTTTCACAAGTGGAAAAACAACCATTTGCAAAAAAACTACCTTAACTGATAAAAGTGCTTTTTTCCATTCCTGAACATGTCAACTAGGGAGAAAAATAATCGATAAGATAGTGAGTAAATAAGAAGAAATCAACTTCTGTTATTAAACTTATTCGTAATATAGGAATAATTTGCCCTAACGACACCAACGTTTATCATTATATCTTTCCCGCTTTTTTTATAAACGATATTTTTATGAGTCATGCAATGAAAGAACGGAGAAGGATAATCTCTAAGATTAGCGGTAACAATGGGCGTATTATAAGCAATTGACGTCATAGC
>JAUSJK010000076.1 GCA_030647255.1 bacterium | reverse complement strand
TCCCTGGAAAGATCTATTGAAGACTATCTCCCGCATGGCTCTCAAGACTCCTGAGGTAAGGGAGACTCCTTGATGACGATAGAAGTCTTTATCCTCAACGGCAATGGTTGCCTGGTAGACGTAGGAGGGAAGGTCTTTGAGAGTGATAGGAGTTCTATTCTGGTCTCTGAAGATTTCATAGAGAAGTTGTCCGTTACGGTCATAGATGTGGGTGGAGAGAGGATAGTTGACCTTTCCTATATTGGTAGGAGAAGGCAGACTTTTGATAAACACATACGACTGTTGAAAAAAAATGATAGCAATCGTCAACGCACACCCAATAATGATAAACTTTATCCGTACAGAAATAAAATGAAAAGAAGGAAGAGAGACGCGAGTAAAGAAAATAATCGTTTTATGCAAGGCAGAACGCAGCTTATTGATATTAGCGTACACTTTCTTGAACAAAGAAAGATCAGGAAAATGAAATACTGAGAGTACAAGTTTAATATCAAGATATTTCTTCTTTTTCTTCTTTAATTTTCTGGTTTTTTTCTTTTTTATAGGTCTTATAAAGCGAAGCTGCCGGCCGTATCTCCATACTTTTTTAATTCCATCGGAAAAAAGAGAAGTAAGCATTTCTAATTGAGAAAACAGCATGAGAAAAAAATTCATGGGCATCAAAGCTATTTTCGTGAGCAGAAATCGAGTGATTTCCCCTATTTTTATTATCAGGTCTATGAGAAAGAAGATAAAATGGAAAATCGGCTGCTTCATGCGGACAATTTTATCACATCTTATAGGTTTTTAATACTATAATTTTCCCGGTAATTGTGTCAATTTCGCACGAACTACTAGCCTTTTCCAATATGTCCCAGGTGGAACACAGGTTACTAAGGTGAGATATGCTGCGTCATATTTTTGTTCTAGAACAGATATTTGCTCCGGATCTACCACAAACATATCATATATCTCATATTCGTAATTTAAGTTATTCACACTCATAAGAATTTTATCTCCTTTATTTAGAGAGGGTAGATAGGTAAAGATTGTTTTATAGTCTTTTACATTATAAAGCTGGGGCAATGTAGAGTGGCCAAAAATAGCCACATTCCCATATTCTCCTGGAAGAGAAGTCGGAAGGTAATGAATGAGACTTTTAGTAAGGTCATCGCCACCCACTGTCACTTTTGCGCCGTTAATATTCAGTCTCGGTATAGATATGGCATATTCTTTTACTGGTAGCTCCGCCGCAGAGACAGTTTGAGGCTTTGAAGGAAACCAGAGAGCGGCGGGAACAAAATCTCGAAGATTGCTTGAAAATACAGTCGAACTTCCCAAGACGCTCTGTGCCGCCTGGAGAGAACTCACCAACTGCGATTTGGGTATGGGACTCGTCACATCTCGTTGGATAAATAATCTGGAATAGATTTCAAACGAAATAATCGGATAAAAAGACCAAAAGAGTAACAAAGACCCTATGATAAGAGACATATACGAAAGTTGATACGCCATTTTTTTCTTCAAAGATTGTCTCTCTTTGATGTATGTATATAATGCCATAAGTTACTCTAGTGTAGATATCTGTACGTCGATATTCTTCGCCACAAATGGCAACCACTGGTTGAATGGAACTACCGATGGTTTCAAGGTAAGTTCATAACCCGAAGCTCCAATCTCATTTTTTAAGACGACGTCCATATTTTTCTTATTTTGAAACGTAATTTTTTTTATAATTTCATCTGCCTTGACGTCTTTGATTGAATACCCTTTTGCTTCAATGGTCAGATGAAGAACGCCTTTTTTGTCTCTTTCTGCTTGTTTTACTTCGTATGTCAATTTCTTTTCGTCAAGTTTTTGTCCGCTTTCAATCTTCGAAGCAAATCTGGATCGCAAGAGAGAAATGGTGTCATTATTTAGAATAGAATAGTACGTTGTCTTGGCTGAAGCACTGACTTCTACCGAATCTGCTTCTTCTCCGATTTCCTTGGAAGACTTGACCTCGTCGAGAGTCACTTCCGTAAGGGACGAAATTATCTTTTCATTTTGACCCGTTTTTTCGCTGAGCTGTTTCTCGACATCACTCTTGGCTTTTTCCAAAATCTTTGTCTTCAAATCCTGTATATCTTGTTTCGCAACGGTACGTATTTGTTTTTTCGTTCCTCCTATAAAAGCATTTTCATTGATGGCAAAATAGTCTATGCTTGAAAGTCCTTCTATCGTAAACCGTTTTCCTTTATCTATATTGAAACCCTCCCCTATACCCGAAGCCGTAACGGCAACTTTTGCTTTACCGGGAAGCCTGGCAGATCCATCGGCAGCCAGTGACGAAGAAGCAACTTTTACGTCCTCATTCAATACAAATGAAAGGCTGTTCGTTTCAATTGTTGTATTTTTACTAACTATTTTTTCCTTGCTGTCAAAATTATGCAAAGTAACTTCACCTTTTGCTTTTTCCCCGATGTCTTTTTTACCCGACACTGCTTCTCTCTCCGAAAAATCTGCGGATAAAGTAGCCACTTTTATATTCAGTTCTCGAGGAGAATCACCGTTGATCGCAATTTTTTCTGACAGAATTGTAGACGGGAAAAAAACTACCAATTTTGCTTTATGGAAAAAATACTCAGTTGCAACTAGAGATCCGACAATAAGAAGAGCTCCAATCAAAATAAAGGGATACTTTCCTTTTCCTCCTGTGATCAAATTGAACTTTGGCAATGTCGGGATGAGTTTTTTTATATTTTCTACGTATGATTGGAATGGAGCGTTGGGTGAAACTTTTTTATCCGTTGGCGGTTCCTGCATGGCGATATCACGGCCTACAACAAATCCCAGCACCTCTTGTGGCGGATTTTGCTCGATTTGCTGTGGAATAGCTTCCGCCGGCATAGTTTCTTCCTTACCTTCAATTTGCTTCTCGAAAATCGATACTAGCCCTTCGTACAGTTCATGAGGCTTAAGTATCTCAACCTTTGGATAATGCATAAATAAATTCTCATTCCACTTGTGCGACACAATTTGAGAAGAATGAGTATGTAGATCTTCGGAATCATACAGAATTATTTTGGAAGGAAGTATTGAGCCTTCTTTCCCCTGAGAAAGAACCATTTCCAAATCTTCCGTGATGGAGTCCGTACGGCCAATAACTTTTTGAAAGATTTTATTATTAGCGCTGTAGAAAAAAACTCCTATATTATGAGCATCAAGCTCGACTAAAATTCCCGTAAAAGGTATTTCGTCTCTTTTACTAAGATACGAAGCCACCGCTTCATAACATTCTATATACCCTAAAGGTTTGAGTTCGAGCTCTTTTACTATTGATTTAATAGAGTGCAGATATATTTTCTTTATTTCTTGCGTTGTCTCATCGAGAAAATGAGAATATATAAAGAAAATTACTTCCGTAAAATGCGCATCGAGTTTGTTTTCGATCCTGAACAAAAGTTCATCGACCTCTTCTACCACATGGTCCCACCCATTTTGCAACGGTTGTTTCTCCTGCAAAACGATGGTCATCCCCGTGTCCTTTTTTTCTATAGCAAAGCCTATTACTTCTGTCTCTTTGAGAAATATACCAAAGTAATATGATTGTTTTTGTTTTTTATTAAAAAAAGGAAGAGCAAATTTCATACTTTTGTTGTAGAAATCATTGAAGCTGGTATTTGGCTAACACCTGATCAATACCCAGCTTGGCTGTTTGTAACGCTTCCGAATATGACACACCTTGTTCTGTTGAATTGATCGCATTCTCAATATATTTCACTATCTCGTCGTTCAGTCCGTTGTCATACGTACGCGTGACCAGGGGCAAAGAATAATATGAGTCTGACTGAGCCTGGCGTATCACTACTCCGATATACTCATTCTGCACTATCTTGCTTGCGAGGTCAACCCGTGAATATGGTTCTCCAAATCTGCGCGTTTTACTCTCAATTTCGTAGAGCTTGGTCATATTTTCTTTTTCGGAAAGAAATTTGAGAAACTTCCAAGCTTCCAGTTGGTTATCACTTTGTTTCGAAACACCTTCTACCCAATAATCGGCCAGAGACACGTTTTTTGTCACACCCGGTCCAAAAGGAATAGGTGCGATTTTCAGCAGTATTTCCGGATTCATAGCCTTGACGGTAAGAGCTTCCCAAGATGGAGCAATGATCATGGCTACTTTTTCCTGTGCAAATGCGGTGACGGAGTTGGGCATAGAGGAATCCCAGGTCGAAATCTTACTATCCTCTGCAAACTGTCTATAAAACTGCAACGCTTCAGCTGCAGACTTTTCATTGAGCTTCTTTAGATCTCCCCCATTCTGGAGTAAAATCACACCAAAGATATTGGAGAAATGTTCGATATTTTCGGAAGAAGTTCCAAGAGCTATGCCCGACGTGATGAGTTTGCCGTCCGGACCTTTCACCGTCAGATTGCCCACATCGTTTATGACTTCTTCCCAGCTGGCCGGCGCTTTACTTATGCCTGCTTTTTTAAATAATGAATCATTATAAAAAAGCACTAATCCGTCGACTTCGAGGGGTATACCATAATAATATTTGCCTATCTTTAAATCCTTTGCGTGAATGGGGTAAAAAGTTTTTTCAAATTCATCATTACTCATGATTGAACTGGGAAGTTGTGCCACGACATCCTTTATCTCTGGAAGCCAGGTATTGTGGAACCGGAAAATATCAGGACCCTGTTTATTCTGGCTTCGGGCCAACAATCTCTCTCTATATTCTTTCGGAGCCATCTTCACGTAGTCTATTTTTACGTGGGGATTTTTGGTTTGATAATCGGCTATAAGGGGATCAAATATTTCTTTGTCTTCCCACAAACCCCAATACGTCAATTTCACATCCTTTTTGGGGCCACCTCCCCCGAGGAGCGCCTTGAAAATAAAGAAAAATATCAAAATAAATATCACTATTCCACCCACGATAAACACATATTTCATTCTGTTATCTTCATATATGGGGGAAGAATCATCCGGCGGCAAATCGGAAGGAGTGCTCGCAAAGGCGTCTTCGGGTGTGACGACTTCGGAGGGCACTTCTTCAGGTTGTAAATCAACCGGCTGGGGCGTAGAATAAGATGGATCTGCGGGTACACTTTCAAAAACAGGAGTGGTGCCTGAATTATTTTGGAGTTTATCATCAGCCATACAGTTTATGATAGCAGAAAGCGAAGATAAACACATCTTTTTTGTTCGGTTTGTTCTTCTTGTCGTCATTGTTCTTTTTTTAGCTTCTATAGGCTTACTTAACTACATCAGTACACAGGAGGAGTCACTGGCAGATCGTCTGTATCCAAACGTATACGTTGATAATGTCTCTGTGGGAAGAAAAACAAAGAAAGAAATCACCGATTTTTATAAGAAAAAAGGTGACATGCTCAAGAATTTTAATCTAAAAGTGGTCTATGAAAACATTCCGATTGCGACATTCTCCGCCAGCAAACTGAGAGTACATTCCGACGGAGAAGAAGTGACGGATCGAGCCTATCTTGTGGGACGCAGCTCACATATGTCCTCTCGTTTTTATCAAAAAATATCAGCTCTTTTTAACTTCGCTTCATATACATTTGAGACGCGGATTGTCTACGATAAAACTTCTCTCAATGACTTTATTTCGGATACGGAAGATAACTATAATAAACCGGCAAAAAATGCTCTTTTCTCATTCGAAAATAGTAAAGTAGTCAGTTTTAGAGAAGATAAAAAAGGAATCAAAATCAACTCCACGAAATTTATGGAAGACGTTGATAAAACCATCATGGAAAATAACAAGAAAGTTGCTGATCGCACTGTCGTTCTGACGCACTCTCTTGTCGATCCGGAAATCACACTTAAAAATTCTAATATATACGGCATCGAAGAACTTATTGGCGAAGGCGTTTCCAACTTTTCTCATTCTATACCTGAAAGAATTCACAATATTACTATTGCCGCTTCAAAATTTAACGGAGTACTTATACCCAAAGATAAAGTGTTTTCGTTTGATGATACAATAGGCGACATTTCGTCTCTTTCTGGATACAAACCGGCGTATATTATCAAAAACGGCCGGACGGTGCTCGGAGACGGAGGTGGCGTCTGCCAAGTCTCCACCACTCTCTTTCGAGCCGCTTTAAATACGGGTATACCCATCGTAGAACGACATGCGCATGCATATCGGGTACTTTATTATGAAAATGATTCGAAACCGGGATTTGATGCGACTATCTTTACTCCTACTATCGATCTGAAGATTAAAAATGACACTCGGGGTCATATTTTAATCCAAACACAGATCGATGCAGAAAATAACCTGCTTTACTTTCGATTTTATGGAAAAAAAGACGGGCGAAGAGTCGAATTGACTACTCCTGTACTCTATGATCAATCGCCTCCGCCTGAGCCTTTATACCAAGACGATCCGACGATGAAGAAAGGCGTTGTTAAACAGATTGATTACCCTGCCTGGGGAGGCAAATCAAAGTTCAGCTATAAAGTCATCCGGGGTAGCGAAACTATTTTTGGTGAAGATTTTCTTTCCGTCTATAGGCCATGGCAAGCGGTATATTTAGTCGGCACGGCAGACTAGAAATTTTCATTTTTCATTTCTAGCTTATCAGAAAAGTCTATTCAACCTCCGAGGTTGAACGTGAATATAAATCTTATGGTTCAAACAAAGTCAGGTTTAGTCTTGTACCTGACGCAGTGAGAACTCTCATCCCCGTCATTCTGGCTTGTCCAGAATCGTTGTTAATAGGGCAAGAATTGATGCTACTTTGATATACTTCAGGTATGGAAATTTCTTATAGTATAAAACGATTTGAAAAGGTGCCGGAAGATATCGAGAAGCAAATTAAAGATTTAAAACATCTCTGTTTTAGTAAATTTAGAGGTGAAACTCCTCAAGAAATAGCCGAGAATGATGACAGATTCTACAACAACAAAGCGGCTGTGAATATTGTCGCCTTGGAAAATGATAAGGTTATTGGTTATCTTGGAACATTGAAGCGAGATATTATCTTTAATGATCAAGAAATTATACTTGGAGGTTTAGGCGGAGTATGCACCTCATCTGAAAAACGTAATCGTAGAAATGTTGGTGGTTTTTGTGTTTTTATTGAATATAATTAAAAAATGGCCTTGGATAACCCATTTTCTATATTAAAAAAATATTGGCTACGAATAATTCTCTCTTTGATTTATATTTTATTTTTACCAATATTATTTAATCCGTTATTTACTTTATTTTATTGTGATAGAGAGTTTAGTTGCAAAGTATGGGATGCTGGATTTAAGTTTATTAACTATTCTTTAGGATCAATATTTATCGGATATATCGGAGCATTTATTTCAAAACAAAAGTTATCCGTAGTATTAAAGCTGTTTTTCCCAATAATATTGGTCTTATACACCGTTGGGATTTATATAACCCTGACTAGTTATGTAAAAGTCACATCTAATTACATTGAGTTTAGAGATAAAATGAATCATGTCCCAAAAACTCATCTTCTTTGGGAAACTATAAACGAATTTAAAATAATAAGTAATCCACTTGTTGAGGGAGGCTATGGAACAAGTCCGACAATATTCACAAAGTCAGGAAAAATATATAAAATTGGACTTGATCCAGAATCTTTAGAGTATGCTGCGAATATAGGAAATATTCCTATTAGTTTTACCTGTGAAGGCTGTAAAAAATAGAAGAATTATTTATCTATTCAAGTCTAGAACTTTATCTATCCTTATCAGGAAAGCTTGTTCAACCTCCGGGGTTAAAAATAGATATTAACAATGTTCTGTTTAAACTTCTTGGTATAATTTTTAAATGGCAATTCAAAAGAAAACTGCATTAATTATAAGATTGATGAAAATAGGAGATATAAAGAATCTTCTTAACACTGGCTCAAATGAAAAAGGTTTTCAGGTAAGTGAAAATACTATATTCTGGACAAAAGGAGAGCTTGAAAAATGGGTAATAAAAAATAGAGACGATATACTCCTTATAGCTGAAAGTGGCGAAGATCTTAGAGGTTATGCCTTCTCAATGTTCCATCCACCTACAGGAATTGGACTGATAACAAATATATATGTTACTGAAGCCTACCGTCATATTGGCATCGCACAGTTACTTATAACTGAAAGTATTAGATTACTTAAAGAAAAAGGAGCAACATATGTCTATGCCCAAGTGGAATCTACAAATATACAATCCTTAAAAATCTTTCAGGATACCGGATTTACAAAAGGAAAAGATTTTACATGGGTTGAGCAAATACTTCATTAGACTATTAAAACAATCCAATGTATACAATAACTTTAGGTCAAAAAAACAAAATAGCATTCCAGCCTTTTTTGCATTACTTTTCAGAAATAAATAAGAAGTTCAAGAGACGAATTACGCGTTAATCACGTGGGAAATCATAGCTACAATTGTTTTCGCAATTGCAGCTTCTCTTATTTTATGTTCAAGAAGAAAAAGTTAATAAATTACTCAAAATTCGGCTAAATGGACATAATGTGTTGGGAAAGTCGATACTTTAGACCGAAATTGCAAGCGAAATAACAACTTAACTATTTAAGAACCTTGTTCATCGCAAAAAATAATGAAGAATAAGACCCAATAGTCTCCTAAATAGATATCTAATCATGAAATAAATAATCTTAGAGAAGTATTAGAACGGGTAAAAATACCAACATTAAATGTCTATTAAGCCCAAAATTCCTTTTAATAATTTCAACACACTCATCTAACGATGTATTTTCTGTGTCCAACTTGACCGCTTCCTCTATTGGATTCTCTTCTATAGTTTTGCATAAGTTCTCGACAAGGTCATCTCCCATAGGTTTCCACAACCCCTCCTTAACTCCTTCTCTCGTTTTTTCTCTTTCTTGGAGTGTTTTTAACGAGCACTCGAGCTGATATACGACAAAAGGAATATGCTTCTTTTGCGCCACATCCTCGGCCTGTTTGACATGAGCGGGGTTCTTAAAAATACCGTCATAGATAACAGAATACCCATGATCGAGTAAATAATTGAGCATCACAAGACATGCACTGTTGGCGTTTTCCAATGTCTCATTTTTGAAGTCTGAAAAAATGGGTTTTATCTGATCTACTGAAAGCCACACGATATTCTCCTCGATGTTGCGTAATTTTTTGCAGATAGTTGTCTTTCCACTCGCCGGCGCCCCTCTCAAAATCACCAGCTTTTGTTTCATATGAAATTTATCTAAACCATCTTGCTCTTCCGAGTTTGTAGTGAAGATTTTTATTTTTACGCTCGCCGATGATTTTGGCGGGGACGCCTCCGACGATTGCAAAAGGTGGCACATCTTTCGTCACCACCGCTCCGGCTCCGACAACGGCACCTTTTCCGATAGTGATACCAGGAAGAATGATCGCCCGCGGGCCGATGAAAACATAGTCCTCTATGACCACCTTTCCGTCTCTCGGAGCAAATGTGTCGCTCTCTATATCGTGTTCTGAGTTATATATCATTACCTCTGAAGCAATATCTACATGACTGCCGATCGTCAGAGGCGATCGACCATCAAGCACCGCATTCTCCCCTACTATCGTGTCATCTCCAAGTGTCACATATCGAGGGTCATAAAACGTCGCACCCGTGTGAATTGTCGATCCTTTGCCCATAGTGACGCCTGTAACTCGATAGCAAAATCGGCGAATATGATGAGAAGGAATGTAACTTACCAAATGAAGTAGAAAAACCTCAAACTCCAGTAGTATACTGATATATCTGTTAAACACTTTTGATATAAATTGGGAAAATGACAACGTCCTGCCTGTTTTATCTTGCATAGTGTCTACTAAAAAGTTTACATCATTATACAAAAAATAATGCCCGAAAGAAAAAGCCTCCTTCCAGTTCCTGATGTAAAATCTCTTAAGGAACTACTTATCTCGTATCTTGGTCTTGCAACCCTTGAGAGATGGGATACAGGAAGTGCAAAAGGAATCGAGAAACTGTATGAAGAAATTCAAGAAGGAGAAAGTAAATTGTATTTACACAAATCCAAAGGCAAAAAGGAATTGCTACGTCAGGTAAGAAAAGCATCGATTGATTTATATGGCATAGATAGAGATGATAAAGAATATAAACTAGTAGAGATAGCACAATCTTGGACGAATGGAAGAATAGTTGACAGAAGGGAGAAACAACATTCACTCACTGAAAAAATGAAACCAAGGGAACAACCGAGTGAAACACTAAAGCGAGCATTACAAGAAGAGTTACATCTTCCAGAAGAAATTTTAAGAAAATTGAATCTATCTAAGAATAAATATCTACGAAAAAGAGAAATCTCTCCAAGTGAATCATCATTTCCCAATCTATTGAACGATAAAACAGAGTTCCACTTTAATAGATTAACATTTCGTTTAAATCTTGGCGGTGAATTATTATATACAGGAAATGATAAAGGTAAAATTTTAGCCTTTGCGTGGATGCCCCTAAGCCTTAATGAAGAGGAACAAACAAAATTTAAAAATGCTCAATATGAAAGATTTATAGAAGGTGTAAAGAAATTGGAGGGTAAAACCTCTACTTCTCCATCTTCTTAATTTGAGAGTTCTCGCTCGTCACTCGAACCATACATAATTACGGTTCGATCTCGATGTTAAATCGGGAGAGAACTATCTAGTAATAATATCTGGAACGCACATGTGTCCCCTACAAATATATTATTATCTGTAGTGACAGGTCGCGACCTGTCACTACTACTACGTTTTAAAAAGGGAACAGTTGAAAACCGCTCCCTACATATATCTGCGTAATCTGTTTATAATCTTCGCGATTTGTGTTCTTCTAATAATCCGCCTCTTCTCCCCCACCTAAAAACCTCGACTTGGCACCATCGGTACGGCGGCCGAAGATAAATCGGCGTCGGGCAAACGTGATGTAGAGTTTTTTTTTGGCACGGGTGATACCCACATAAAAAAGTCGTCTCTCCTCTTCTAGCTGGAACATATCATTGATCGAACGAGAGTGAGGCAAGAGACCTTCCTCAAGACCGACGATAAATACATACGGAAACTCGAGTCCCTTTGCTTGATGTAATGTCATGAGTCTCACCCCTTCGTTGGAATTCCCTTTTCTTTCTCCCTGAAAATATTCGGACTCAACGAGGGCTACCTGTTCGAGAAACTCTGTCAAAACGGGAAAATTGATTGCGACGGACTTGAGCTCTTTGATATTTTCGAGACGAGCATAATCCTCTTCCAGATCCGGATTATACAGATCTAGATAGCTCGTTTCTGTAAATACCTTATCCATGATCTGGACTGTTGTCAATTCATCTTTCGTCGAGTGGATTTCCGCAAAAAAATGTTTAAATCGGTCCCATTTTCTTTTTCCCAGTTTTTTAATTCTTTCTATCGCGATCTCGTCATCCGGATTAATAATCAGACGTAAATATGACAAAATATCTTTTATTTCTTTCCTGTCATAGAATCGCACTCCTCCGATCAAGACGTAAGGAATACCAAAATGTAAAAAGGACTCTTCGATCGCCCGTGACTGGGCGTTAGTTCTATATAACACAGCAAATGACGAGTAAAGATTGTCTTCCTGAAGTCTTTGGATTTCCGATGAGACAAAAATTGACTCATCTTCTTCATTGTCTGCCTCATGTGTATATATTTTCTCCCCCTCTGAGTTTGTGGTGAAGAGCTGAAGTACGGGGTGAGTCTGATTTTTTGATATCACTTCATAGGCAAAATTGAGAATCGACTGGGTCGAACGATAGTTCTGTTCGAGATAAAATACTTGGGAATCGGGAAAATCTTCCTGGAATTTCTCGAGATTGCGTATGTCCGCTCCTCTCCATGAATAAATACTTTGAGAAAAATCCCCGACGACAGTGACATTTTTATATTTGGCTCCCAACTGCTTCGTCAAAACATATTGGGCATAATTCGTATCCTGAAACTCATCAACTAAAAGATATTTATACTTTTCTTGGTATTCGTCCAACACAGCGGGAAAACGTGTAAATAATGTCGTCGCTTTCATCAAAAGGTCATCAAAGTCGAGTGCTTTATTTTTTTCTAATAGTTTCTGATATTGATCGTAGACGTCGGCCACTTGAGCCGCGTTGTAATCGGAAAAAAACTCGAGGTATGTATTCGGTGTAATCAATTGATTTTTAGCCGCGGAAATACGATAGAGAAAGTACGAAGGTGTATATTTTTTTGTATCCATTTTTTTTAACACCCATTTGACAAGTTCCTGTTGATCATTATCGTCGTATATAGCAAAGTTTCTATCTATCCCTAAATTATGCCCGTCTATCCGCAATATGCGGCAGCAAAATGCATGAAAAGTTCCCACATATCCGAGTTGTATTTTTTTATTTTTGACGAAAGCTCTCGCGATTCTTTCTTTCATCTCTGACGCGGCTTTATTTGTAAACGTAATCATAACAATGGAGTTGGCCACTACGGATTTGTCTTGGATTAAATGAACCACTTTTGATACGAGCACTTTGGTTTTCCCCGATCCCGCTCCGGCGAGAATTACTGATGGACCCGTGGTATGTTTGACTGCCTCTATTTGTTTTTCATTTAAATCGTTGAGGAGAGTACTTGACATAGAGTATAATGGTAGCAAATCATATGAAATATATCATCGCCAACTGGAAAGCAAATAAGAATTTTCTCGAAGCGGCGGAGTGGTGCGGTGTACTTCTTCACAATATTGAAAATAACAGTCTGCTTAAAACAAAACTGGGGACAGACGAGCTTCGCATCGTTGTCTGTCCACCCTTACCATTTTTATCTCTCGTCAAGGAAAAATTACAGTCTCATTTTATCCATGTAGGATCCCAAGATGTATCTCAGTTTGAAAAAGGCAGTTATACGGGTGAAGTGACCGCTTCGTCACTCAACGGACTGGCTCAATATGCCATTGTCGGACACAGTGAGCGAAGAAATAATCTCGGAGAAAAAAATGATCTTATTCAACGAAAGGTAGACATATCATTGCAGTACCATATACAACCAATTCTTTGCGTTCGGGGGTTAGACGATCCTATCATAACGAATGCTCCGATAATCGCCTATGAGCCAATTCAAGCTATTGGTACAGGAAAAAATGAAGATATAGCGACAGTTGTGTCTCAAAAAAAACAGATGAAAATGGGGGAAAACCAGCTATTTATCTATGGGGGAAGCGTCAACGAAGAAAACTGCAAAGAGTATATGAGACATTCGGAAATTCATGGAGTTCTCATCGGTACTGCCTGTCTCGATCCTCAACAATTGTATTCCACCATTGAAGCCGGCATTTCCTAATCTTCTTCAGAATATAAATGAAAACAAAATGAACGCAGAGGCAGTAATAAATAAGAGAGTCGTCATCTGCGCCCAGCCCGATTGAGGAAGTTCTTTCGTTTTTTGATCGGCTACTACTGTCGCGGAACTTGTAGCAGACAGTGTCGTTGAAAGGTTGGCTTTCGCCAAAATGATTTCCGTCGGTGTTATCGATCCGCTGGGTATAGGAGATGTTGCTTGAGCCAATAGTGTTCCTGTAATCGATCCTGGGGGAGGAGTGAATGAGATGGTAGGTGATAAGGAAATTTCTGGTGACGGTGAAAGCACAGGGGTTACCTCTTCAGTCGGTTCTGCAGCATTAATATTAACAGTTCGTCTATATGTAACTGATGAAGCCTTTGTTTGTCGAATAACTGTCGAGGACGAAGGACTCTGTTCTTGTTGTAACTGCATACTTATGTAAAGAGTCGCCACAAGAAGAAAGCCAACCATTCCCAATAGTAGAGTTGTTTTTATTCGTTTCATTCAGTTTAGTCTCCCAGCCATCCATCAGACGAAGAATGCAGCTGAGCTTCAATTTTTAATATACTCTCGTTCGTTGCAATCGTATATTCTTTATAGAATAGGTAATAAGTAGGATTAAATTTGACCGTGATAGCGTCACTTTTCCATTCATTTTCGTTTACTCGTATCCTAGCACTATCAATCTTCGCGTCTCTTATGCTTTCGACAGTAATATTTACCACGTCTCCCTGTTTCAGTTTCGCAATCTCAGCCGATGATAATTCCTTAAACGTTGTGTCATACAGTTTGACACCTTTGGACTTTACCTCTTGGACTATCACCTGCGATTGAGTATCGGCAGGAGCAGTTTTTTGCGTTATAAGACCTCCAATGATAGATATTCCTCCAAAAAGAAGGAGCATTACGATCAGCACACCAATTAATACTTTATGTGAGATGGCAGTTTTGATCTTAGGCTCATCTGTGACCACAGTTGCATTCTGCATATATAAGAGGTCAACCTTTTTGGCAGCATCAAACTTCGGTATATTCGGTTTTGCTTTGGACTGTCTATCTTTTTGAATCAACTTAAATTCATAGAGCAGGAATCCAAAAGTCCCCACAAAGGCCAACACACTTATTTTGTTCACAGAAACGAGAAACTGGATAAGATCCATATCTTCATTCTATATGGAATACCACTTAAAAAACAACTAAAAAACCTAGGCCAACCACAACAAGAGAAAAACTAATTATAGCCAAAGGAATACTATTAATACCCGTCGTTGGCGGAACAGGAGTAGCGCTTGTCAGAGGCGGAACGGGTGCCAACGTCGCCGTGGGCAATGTACCTAGTGTTGGCGTCGGTGTCGAAGTGCCCACGGGAAGAGTGGGAGTAAGAGTTGCTTCAGGAGTGGCTGATCCGAGAACCTGTTCTCCTTCTTTGGCGATACTGAAAGTGCGAACTATCACTTTGTTTTTTCCCTCCGCATCCTCAGTGGTAAATGTAAGTGTATAATTTCCCACGGGAAGTTTTTTGATTACTTCGGCGCTCCACTGCCCCTTTTCATCAACAGATGTTTCTATGGTTTGATTTTGCCCCCCACCTATTACCAACATAACTTTCTTTCCCGGGATTCCAAACCCTTTCAATAATGGTCTATTTCCAGGTATCAGAGATCTTTCTTTTGGAAAAAGAACATCAATATCAGCACGCTTTAAGGCTCTCGTATCTGATACAGATAAAACATTATCGTCAACCAACGTGTAATTCTGACCAAATATAAGCGTCTGGGGAAGTGGCGAAAGTTTCTTTACGATCGTGTCTACGGTCGAAGTTACATTCTCTTCCTCTTCAGAAATCATCTTCAACGTGACTTTTTCATTTTCACTGATGGGTTGAGGAAGTCCTGTGTTTGTATTGACCACATACTGCACAGGAATAAGCCAATCTCCCTTCTCTTTTGTGATATCAAAAAAAGAGTACGCGTTTTTAAAACGCATAAAAACAATGATGTTGTGAGCCGGATCTCCGTTGGATTTGATCAATGTCCCGTATGCGGGTTTTGAGCTAAGTATGGCCCCTTTGTTTGGAGGCGTTTTAAAATGGAAAGGTTGACCATCAGGAGCGCGGATCACCTCATTATTACTGATAATCTTATACTCATAGTCTGTACTCTCGTCAAGCTCTTTTAAAATCACATAATGAAACTTATGAGGGCTTCTTTTCTCCGTAAAGTCCCTTTCGTCGAGAGCTATTTTTTCTTCAGATACCCCTTTCTTTGTGTATGCCACCCACCCCACATCTCCCCCATTGGTTTTTTCCGTTTGCCAAAAAATACCTACCTGGTGAGGGTAGACATTGACTATTTCTTTCTGAATAATAGATCTCTTAGATGCCTTCGATGGACGAGACCCGGAAAAAAAAACTGTTGCCGCCAAGCCAACCGTAGTCAATGCCGCGATAACAATATATATCAGCGGTACTTTTGATTTCGATTGGAGATACAGATTGCTATACGACATAGAGGTCAAAAACTACTTAACTTTCCCTTTGAGAATGTTCAATATGGAACTATCAATAGTATAACTACGCACTGGAATAGGAGTAAACTCTTTATTTATCAGTGAGCTATTTCTCACATGATAAATATCTATGATCATCCAAGCAATAACCGTAAGAAAAACGACGATGGAAAACACCAGTAATTCTTTCTGTTTCATAGATAATATGAGTCTACATCAAACTGTATTTTCAATGTACTGCTTCCGCTGGCTTCCTTGGACGATTTTGTTATAGCAATTTTCTTTACTGCTTTGATTCGTCTTTGGTTGATAATTGCTTTGAAAAACTCGTGCGTTTTGGGAAAATCAGCCTCCAGTTCCAAATTTAAACTGATCTGTCGTAATTTCTTATCGACTACGGTTTCTTTTAGATTGATATCCTGTATATTTATTTTTTTGACTACAATTCCTGAGGACGACGAGAGTCTGTCTATATCACCTATCAGTTGGGAAATGAAAGGATGAGGAGGGATCGCATCATCCAGCAGAAAAAAGTCTTCTCTTTTTGTCTCAAGGAGAGACTGAAAATTTACGATATTCAATATTCCTTGTTCATAATTTTTATCAAGGGCTCTAAGTTCCAAAAGTTCTTTCTGAAGACTAAAAGCAGTACTCAAATTAGGCTTGATGACAAAAATTGCGAAAAAAGCAAAAATAACAAAAAAGAGAACCGTAAAGGAGTAATCCTTTACTTTTTTATTCATTAATTTTTCGACGAGATCGGTTCTATTCATTTTGTTCCAAGAGCGAAATTGGTAAGAGAGAATGAAAAAATAAATCCACCTTCACTTTTACGCACGTCTTTCAGCAGTACTTTACGAAACTTCTTTTCCGCAAGTAAACGATTATAGAATTTCTTGATAATCGTCGGATCCGGAGTTGATCCACTGATATTAATCGTACCATTTCCTTCGTCCATTGACATAAGGTTCATGGATGCGGGAAAAATGGTCAAAAAATACTCGAACATTGCTTGCGCTGAGTCTTGTTCGGCAAATAACACTTTAACGTTTTTGATTTTTTCTTCAAGCACTCCCACATCTTTGAGAAGCGGATCCGATATGGCTATAATCTCTTGTTTTTGACGTAAATTATCTTTTAAGTCAATTATCTCCTGATCAATTGTAAACCTAAAAAAGAAGACCCCAATAACTATAATTTGGGTTATGACTAAAATATACCGCAGATAATAAAAAGAAAAGTATATTGCCTTATCTACGACATTCTGATCTTTCGGCGGTAATAAATTGATCTTATATTTCATTGTATTACCTTGCTAACCTACTAACTCGGGATTTAAGACGAGCAGCTTTATTTTTATGAATGACTTTCCTTTTTGCGGCTTTATCTATCATTGAGTACGTTTTTTTTACTTCGTCTTTTTTACCTTTACCTTTGCTTTTGAGAAGTGACTTCATCATCCCTTTGATAGCGCCAAAATAGGAGTCGTTTCTACTTTTTCTTTTTTTATCTTGTCTGACTATTTTCTTCGCGGATTGAATATTTGGCATCTACACACACCTCCTCCCTATATGGAGTAAAATTAATTATTCTAACGTAAAATCTTTTTCGAATATCTTTTCCCCGTATGTGCCGGTAAATTTAAGAGCGACACTTATGGCTCCCTGAACATTGTGATATATGCACGTACCCGATGAACACGTACCAAGAGTTATCCTTTTTTCGTACGATTTTTCATCTGCTGTGGGCTTAATTGTTCCAATGACTCCCTGTGATGCTTGCTCTCTTGTCAAATATGACAGAGTGTACTCAATCGTGGACGTCCCTTGAAGAATACCATCTATACGAAGCACTACTTCTTTGTTCCCTGACAGAGGTGTCAATTCGACTTTTACCGAGGCATCGACTGTCGGTATAACCTCCTCTTTCTTCACTTCTTTTATAGGCGATATATTTGTTTTTTTATTCCGTGTACCCATCACTCCTATACCAACTCCGAGGAGCACTACCGCAACCATAATGCCTATGATAACCTGTTGATTTTTCATGATTAGATAAAGAATTAATAAAATGATCCTATTTTATTCATTATATATGCTTTTACCTCAGAAAGCGGCAGTCTTTGTTGAGAAGTGGTATCTCTCTCACGCACCGTAACAGTAGAGTCTTCTTTCGTCTGGTAGTCGACCGTGATACAATATGGAGTGCCGATTTCGTCCTGTCTCCGATACATTTTTCCGATATTTCCCGAATCGTCAAACTCCGATACCATAGACTGTTTTAATTCATCATGGAGTTTTTTAGCTATTCCATGAAGCACTTCGTCCTTTTGTAAAGGAAATACGGCCGCCTTAACTGGCGCAATAATAGGATGAAGCTTCAACACGACCCGATCTTTCCCATTAACTGTATCCACTTTGTAGGCATCATATAAAAGTATACCGATCAAACGAGAAAGCCCAAACGTTGGTTCAATGACATGAGGAATATATTTGTCGCCCGTGTGTGGGTCCATCACACGTAAATCTTTACCTGATTTTTCGCTATGATTTTTGAGATCGAAATCCGTCCGATAGGCAAGTCCGAACATCTCTTTAAATCCAAAAGGATATTCATACTCCACATCCATCGTTCTTTTGGAATAATGAGATCTTTCATGCTCCTCGTGTTCTCTCCATCTCAAACGTGTTTCTCTAATCCCCAGATCTTTCGCCCATTTCCACATTCCTTCTCTCCAGTATTCGTATGTCTTTTGCCACTCTGATTCTTTGATAAAATACTCAAACTCCATAAGATCAAATTCGAGGCTTCGATGCACAAACTGACCGAGCGTTATCTCATTTCGAAAAACTTTTCCCTGTTGGGCAATACCGAATGGTATACGTACTCGCATAGTATCGATGATATTTTTGAAGTTGAGAAATATACCTTGTGCAATCTCTCCCCGGAGATACGCTGTTGACTGGCTTTCTTCCACAATGCCTATTTTCGTTTCAAAAAGAAGGTTGAATTTGCGCGCCGGCGTCCAGTCGAAGTTGCCGCACTTGGGACATTTTATTTTGTTGTCTGCTATAAGTTTGTTCAACTTCTCCAAAGGCAGACCCTCTGCTTGTATCTTAAGCTTATCTTCGATCAGGTGATCCGCTCTTGTCCTTGTGTGACAGATTTTACAGTCTATGAGCACATCCGTGAAATTCTCGACGTGTCCTGACGCCTCCCAAGCCTTGGGGTTGAGAAAAATAGAAGCGTCTATTGAAACCATATCGTCCCGACCGATCACAAATCTTTTCCACCACCAATCGCGAACATTATTTTTTAAAAGTGTTCCGTAATGGCCAAAGTCCCACGTATTGGCGAGTCCCCCATAAATAAGTGATGAAGGGTAGATAAATCCCCTTCTTTTGGCCAATGCAATAATGTCATCCATAGTGAAGATTATAATATATCGACAGGTATTTTTTCACCGATCGTGGTCTCAACTGAGGCGATTACTTCTTTATAACTTCCCTCCGGTTTACTGAATCCGAGATGCGACATTAGATTACCTATATATTCTGCCACATATGCTTCACTTATTACTTCTTCACGGGCTAAACGAATTAAAAAAACTCTGGTGGCCCGGTATATGTCAATTTCCTTTTGCATTTCTGGAAGAAGTTTATCGAGAATATAAAAAACAGTATAGAGATAGGCTATCCGAGAAGTACTTTCTTTGATACGTGAAAATCCTGATATAAGCTCCGCACCTTGAATATATCTCCAGTCCGAGTGAGTATCCAGCATTACTTTTATAAGGTTACCTGTCTGTATACGTGGAGAACGTGTACTCGTGATCTTCTTGGCTCCTTTGGCCATTGCTACTACTTTGCCTTCTTCATTTGTAAAAAGTGTCACCAAAATATCTTTTGAAGGTAATCTTTTTCTTTTAAGCACGATCGCTTCTGTGTGTATGCTCACATTCTTATTTCCTTATCAATCGCGAATATCCCATCAAATTTTTTTGCCCCATCTACCTGTACTTTAAGTTGTTGCCCATCCGTTCCTGCCTGTTTCTGAATAAGAAGACTATAGTTGTCTTTTGTAATAGTAGAAGGCAGTGTATATCGAACTGATGCGTCGGCTTTTCCCATTGGATCAACTGTCAAAAATCCTTCAAAGACGGTCTTCCCGAGCTCATCATACGTGCTTTGCTTGCTCACCCCTTTAAACTCAATCAGTTTTGAACCCTGAGGCACATATACACGGATCCAGTTTCTTAATGTTGCATTGAGACAGAGTCCTCCTCTTTCCAAATTACAGTCGGAAGGAGGATATGGATTCCTAAACTCTATCCTCACGTCCCGTTTTACGTTTCCCTCAAAAGTAGTGACAGAGTTTATCCTTTCGGAGACGAATAGATTTGATTTAGCTCCGGCAAAGTTAACATTGTTTATGTGAAGATAATCTCCTTTATATTCTTTAATTCGTCCCGCATAGTTGAGCTTCTCGACAGACTGCTGTAAGTCGGGGTCTTTGAAGTAAAGAAGTATGTGTTTCTCATCGAGAT
The DNA here is from genome assembly GCA_030647255.1 of bacterium. Lineage (GTDB taxonomy): Bacteria > Patescibacteriota > Microgenomatia > UBA1406 > GWC2-37-13 > JAUSJK01. The sequence continues at coordinate 1,321 of JAUSJK010000076.1, read as the reverse complement.
TTTTAAACATGGTCTGTGCCAACGTACCCCAATAACGGGAAGGCGAAAAACCCAAGGCTTTATAAAATAATTGATACATGAGTTCTCCCAAAATACCTTTTCTATTTTCTCTTATATATCCGACTGGCCTGTCCACCATGTCAAAAAGTTGATAGAGCACCTGGGGACAGTCACATCGTTTGTCAATTTTTGAGGAGAATCGCACCCCATCCGCTTCTGTATCGCCGAATATAGTCAACATGTCGACGAGAATTTTAGAATCAAGAGCGACAATACCGTCGTAATTGACTTTCTCTCCGCTTTTCTGATAAAGAGAATTAAAAAGTTCGATGGACTTGGGAAAATCAGGCGATAAGTTGCTGTCTCTGATATAAAACTGCGTCACACCTTTATGAAAAGTAAGTATTTCTCGAGGTGCAGGAGGATGAACAGAAATTGAGTTATCGAGAGAGTAAATATCGGCCGAACGGTCTATATGTATTTTTCCGTCTTTAATTTTAAATACGGCATATGCAGTCAGGAATCCTCCTGTAGCTCTTCTTTCCTTATCATTTTGGAAAAGTAAAAGATATGTTTTTTCCTTATCTTTTCCTAACATGACGGGTAGATTTTTTAAGAGGGGTTTCGCATCAACGAATAACGAAGATATACCATGAAACTCCTCTGTCATTTTTTGAATAGTGCCTCTCACTTCATACGTGCCTATTTTTTCCGGATACCGCTTCGGATCTATCGACTGAATACGAGCTTCGGCTTGCTTGATATCCTCTGAAACTCTATCTATTTTGGAGAGAACTTTATCAAGAGTAGCAACGGCTGTCTGCAACCTGTCTTCCGCGGAACGCTCGACAAAAGAAGTGCTGCCTTTTTTAAACCCTATCAAATCAGCATAAGGAGTAATCGCTGTTAACGATTCTCTTCCGGCATCAATAAGGTAGTTACCTGCCTCAACGCCGCTTTTGAAATCTTTAACATGGGGAATAAAAGCAAGCCAATACACAGTTTCTGCTTCCGTTTCGAAGTCTTTATATTTTTTAGTAAAGTCGACATATTTATCATTAAGAAGATCAATATTATTTTGAGAAAAGACAGACTTCATCTCCTTTGCCGAGGCTACAAGTATCATTCCTTTGGCACGGATACGAGTATAAGGAAGATACAAAGCAAAATACCCGACTACTCCCACAACAATAAGAAGGGACAATAAAAAAATAACGATTTTTTTTATAAATTTTGCCTTTCTAATTCTCATAAATTAATAGTTAATTTTTAACTTATTTTATATCGTTGATTATACGTCATTCTGGGGATCCCGAGGTTT
>JAUSJK010000075.1 GCA_030647255.1 bacterium | reverse complement strand
TCCCTGGAAAGATCTATTGAAGACTATCTCCCGCATGGCTCTCAAGACTCCTGAGGTAAGGGAGACTCCTTGATGACGATAGAAGTCTTTATCCTCAACGGCAATGGTTGCCTGGTAGACGTAGGAGGGAAGGTCTTTGAGGGTGATAGGAGTTCTATTTTGGTCTCTGAAGATTTCATAGAGAAGTTGTCCGTTACGGTCATAGATGTGGGTGGAGAGAGCCACGGATTTATAGTCTTTTAATAGATGAGGATCGGGGAGGTTTTGGAATATAAAAAAATACGCCACAAGACCACTGACGGCAAAAATGAAAAGGAAAAGGGTAAAGAAAAAAAATAAAACCCTCATATTAAGAATGTTTTTTGAATAAAGGCTTAATTTTGTGTATAGTTCCAACGCTAGACGCTAGTATGACTTTGGCAGTATGAGGGATACAAGGCTCGAGTTTTTGACCAATATGATGAAGTTCCTGTAAACTTTGTACAAGAAAATCTTTTCTCTCGTCTTTTGTTTTTTTCCAGGGAGCAAACTCATCAATAGTTTTATTTAATTTTTTGATCCGTTTGCCGATATGTTCCAAAACCAGATTAAACTGAAAGTTTTCAAACATCGCGTCAAGTTGAGTATCTTTTTCGACAGAAGGGGCACCGATAATTAGTTCATCTTTTTCTGCAAGAGTCGTCAATCTCATAATCAGGTTGCCGAGTTCATTGGCGAGGTCCGTGTTATACAGTTCTTCCATTCGAGCAAACGAAAAGTCGCCATCATCAAACGGAGGAATTTCTCGGAGCAAATAATATCTGACGGCATCTGTTCCATACTTTATAACCAAATCAACAGGGCTGATGACATTGCCCAAACTTTTACTTATTTTTTTACCTTCTGCAGTAATAAATCCGTGGATTAGTATTTGTCTTGTAGGAGGAAGTCCGGCTGACATAAGCATGGCTTGCCATATGGCAGATTGCTGTCTTAAATTATCTTTACCAGCAATTTGCATTCCCGGCCAATAGTCTTTGAATATATTTTCCTTTTGTGGCCAGCTTAACGTTGAAATATAATTTACAAGAGCATCGAACCACACATACATCACGTGATTTGGATCTCCAGGTACGTCTACGCCCCATGTTAATTTACTTTTTAACCTCGAAATACTGAAATCCTGGAGACCCTTTTCTACGAAGCTTTGTATTTCTTTTAGTCGGTAATCAGGAACTATAAAATCCGGATTATTTTTATAAAGAGCAAGTAGTTTATCTGTATATCGAGAGAATCTAAAAAAATAGTTCTCCTCATCTACGGAGAGCAATTCCTTGGTTGGATGCAGCGGACATTTTCCATCAACTAGATCGGAATCTGTTTTTTCCAATTCACACCCGATGCAGTACTTCATTTTGTACATCTTCTTATATATGTCACCATTTTTATTACATCGGTTCCAAAACTCCTGGGCCGCTTTTTTATGATAATCATCGGTAGTTCTAATAAAATTGGTATAGCTCAGATTGAGGACCGTTTTTAGTTTTTTAAATTTTTCTGCGAATTCATCACAATATTTCTGAGGATCTTTTCCTTCCTCTTGAGCTTTTTGATAAATTTTCAGTCCGTGCTCGTCTGTTCCTGTATTAAATATAACCTCTTTTCCTTTTGATCTATTAAATCTGGCGATCGTATCTGCCTGGACGACCTCCAGAGCAAATCCAATGTGAGGCTCTGCATTGACGTAGGGAATAGTTGTAGTGATATAAAATGTGTCTTTCATATGAATTAAGAATGTGGTGATTTAAATAAAACGATAAATCCAATTATACCTGAAATAAGGAGGATCGTGTTTAGGATTTGAAAGCCGACCAGGTACGAAGTAATCAGAAAAATGCTTACACCTACAGTCAGAATAATTGAATGTACTCGTCTTACAAATAATGAGGTAATTAAAAATACTGTCGTGGAAATAAGTAAAGAAAAAAAAAGCATAAAAGGGAGGGAAGGTGATACGTATACTATAGTTATTACGGAAAGAATAAGACAGACGATAGCATAAAGGGTCTTTTTTATCCGAAAGGGCTTTGGTGAGGACATATATAAAATGTGTTGAAACTCTCAACCTTATCCATTATAATCTTACATCATGGTTCAGTTACCCGATGATAAACAGAAAATAATAGAAGAGTTTGCCCAAAAAAAAGGCGATACGGGTTCACCCGAGGTACAGGTTGCGCTCCTTACACAAAAAATCACAAGGTTAAGTGGTCATCTTGAAGAAAACAAAAAAGATAACCATTCGCGTCGTGGTCTATTGAAAGTTATCGCAAAAAGAAGAAGAATACTTAACTATCTTCAGAAGCTTGATGGAAAAAGGCATAAACAGCTGACAGGTAAACTGAGCCTCAAGAAATAAACTTCCTATGAAAATGAACATCACCGAAGAATCAATTGAAATTAACGGACAGAAACTCACTCTTCAGTTCGGAAAATTTGCACAGGCTGTCGATACCTCCGTATATGCGACAATGGGAGACACAGCGGTGCTTGTGACCGTTGCTATTGGTCCTGAGAATCCTGCGATTGACTATTTTCCTCTCTCGGTTGAGTATGCGGAAAAACTCTATGCAGGCGGCCTTATCAAAGGATCAAGATGGGTTAAAAGAGAAGGAAGGCCATCCGATGAAGCGGTTCTTATAGGGAGACTTATCGACAGATCCATACGTCCTCTTTTTCCCAAAGCATATAAAAAACAAGTACAAGTAGTCATAACGTTGCTATCAGTGGATGGTGTAAATTCACCCGATGTTTTAGCGGCAGTGGCCACTTCGGCGGCTCTCCATGTTTCCAGTCTTCCTTGGAACGGTCCCATAGGCACAACGCGTGTGGGCTATGTCAAATCAAACGGTGATGAGAAAGACGGGCTCATTTTGAATCCTGATGAAGGAGAACAAGATATCTCTCTTCTTGATCTGGTCGTATCTTCAACACAGGAAAAAGTAATCATGATCGAGACCAAAGCGCAAATGCTGGCAGACAACATCATTCAGGAAGGGATAGAATTTGCCAAAAAAGAAAATGTAAAACTGATCGGATTCATTAATGGTTTGAGGGAGAAAATAGGCAAGACTAAGGACGTAGTTCCAGCGGAAGAAGAGTATACGGAGATACTAAACCTTATTAAAAAAACGTATGCCAAGGAAGTCGACGAAGCTCTCAAGGAATCGGCTCAAATGGCCGGTAGTGAGGCTGTTTCTATAAACGCTCTTGTTGCCAAGATATACGAAGATGTAGAAAAGAAGTACGATAAAAAGCAGATAATGGCGGCATTTACCAAATATAACTACGCTAAGATCAAAAAAAATCTATTGGAAAAAAAACAAAGACCGGACGGACGAAGACTTGATCAGGTTCGTGACCTATATGTCGAAATTTCAGTACTTCCCCGTACACACGGTTCAGCATTATTTCAAAGAGGACAAACACAGGTTTTGTCTGTGGTAACTTTGGGAGCGACCACATTGGAACAGTTGATTGAAGGTCCTGAGGGAAAAGAAGCGAAACGATACATTCACCATTATTCGGACGCTCCATATTCATATGGTCAGGTCGGGAGAATGGGTACACCGAGCCGACGGGCTATAGGACATGGGGCACTGGCGGAAAAAGGTGTTGAACCTGTTCTTCCTTCACAGGATGAATTTCCTTATGCCGTACGGGTGGTGTCGGAGATACTTTCGGAAAATGGGTCTTCGTCTATGGGATCAATCTGCGGCTCATCTCTTGCTCTGATGGATGCGGGAGTTCCATTAAAAGCGCCGGTTGCTGGGGTCGCCATGGGAATTGTGGTGAAATCAGATACAGACTATGCAGTTATGACAGACATCGTCGGACTTGAGGATTTTGCCGGAGAAATGGATTTTAAAATCGCAGGTACTTCTGAAGGCATCACTGCGATCCAACTTGATGTTAAAAATGCGGGTCTGACGGAGAAGATGATCCGGGATATTTTTGTTCAAGGAAAAAAAGCCAGACTGGAGATTCTTGATGCGATGAATAAAGTCATCAGCAAACCTCAAAAAGAGGTTTCACGCTATGCACCTAAAGTGATCGTACTTTCTCCTCCACAGGATAAAATCGGAGAGATCATCGGACCGGGCGGAAAAAATATACGAAATCTTATTGCTAAAACACAGACGGAAATCAATGTGGGTGATGATGGAAAAGTGACGATCAGCGGGCTGGATAGAGTAAAAGTAGAAGCCGCGGCTCAACATATAGAAAATATAACCAGAGAATTGAGGCCAGGAGAGACGTTCACAGGACCCGTCAAACGTATTCTTCCTTTTGGAGCATTTGTTGAAGTACTTCCAGGAAAAGAAGGGCTCGTACATGTGTCGAAGATGGGCGCAGGGTTTGTGAGAGACGCCAATGAGGTGGTGACTGTCGGACAAGAGGTAGAAGTAGAAGTAGTCGAGATAGATAGACAAGGTCGTATCAATCTGCGTATGATTAAGGGACCCAAAGAACCTGCAAAGTAAAATCTATTTGGTACTTTATAGTTTTTCTTCAGATTCTGTCAGAGTTTTCCTTCTCCCACTTCGTTTCGCTTCGCTCAACTCCTCGGGACAAGCCGCCAGCGCTGCTGTGCCCCGCAAAGCTTTAGTGTCGTGGGGTCGAGAGCCCTTCCACTCTGACACCTGCTCCTTTCTTTTACTTTACAGTTTCTTTATTTCATATTTGATATTCTCATCAGTGCCCTTTACAATGAAATGATATGGGACGGAGAAAATCGCTTTTTAAACTTCCTTTTTTAAAAGTCAAGATAAACAGTAAAACACTTTTTAATATCTTCGGACTGCTTTTGGCGGGAGCAGGAATCATAGCTGGTATCTCATTTTTTAATCTTTTTTCTCCTGAAGGTGAAGGAAAAATACTTGCAGTAATAAATAGGTTTCTCATAGATCATTTTGGCGGGCTTTCCATTTTTATTCCATTACTTATTATTCTTTTTTCAGGACATTTTTTCAATTCTAAAAAGCTTAAAGTAATCAAGCCTAATATGACCGTGGGCATGATGTTTGTGTTCGTCTCGCTTATAGGTATACTTCAGTCGGGCAGTTGGGGTAAACTTATTTTTGAAAATTTAAGCCGAGATTTTACTGTGGCGGGCACAGTGATCATTCTCACAGTTACATTTGTAGTGGGATTGATTTTATTTCTTGACACCTCAATCGATATTTTTCTTCTTTTTGTAATAGATATCATCAAAGGAATATTTGTATTCGGCAAAAAATATATATTTGCGAGTTTCTTTTCTAAGGATGCAAAAGACAGTAGGCCACTTTTGAAACTGGGAGATAAGAAAAAAGAAGGCACATTTATTATCGATAAAATGATTGATGCGAAGCCGAAGCAAAAACTGCCTCTTTCTCTTTCACCCGTTGTGCCCATGCCGGCTTCTTCAACTACCGCTACTTCTCCAGCCCTCAAGGAAACTGCGGCGGACAACGACATATTTATCAAGCCTCTTAGTTTCAATACGTCATCTACCTGGGTGTATCCGCCCATGACTCTTCTTGCTGAGGCAACTCAAAAAGAAGCAGATAGGGGAGATATAAGTAAAAATGCTGATGTGATAGAAAAAACCCTTGACAGTTTTGGCATACGAGCTCGTGTCAGTGAAGTAAACTATGGCCCGACTGTCACGCAGTACACGATTGAGATAACCATGGGTACAAAGCTTTCCAAAATTACCTCCCTTGGCAATGATCTAGCACTCGCTTTGGCTGCTCCAACAGGGCAAGTGAGAATAGAAGCGCCTATTCCCGGCCGGTCGCTCGTGGGCATTGAGATACCAAACATCAAACCTCAGATAGTAACACTTAAACAGATGCTGACATCTGATCTTTTTGCCAATAACCCCGATCCTCTTCTTGTTCCTTTGGGATTGGATGTCTCGGGCAAACCCCAAGCGGCCAGTATCAGCAAGATGCCGCACGTACTCATTGCGGGTACTACGGGTTCGGGTAAGTCCGTTATTTTAAACGCTTGGATATCGACGATTCTTTTTCGAACAAAGCCTGAAGATGTTCGGTTGATTCTTGTTGATCCAAAACGGGTGGAGCTTACGACGTATAACGACATTCCTCATCTTCTGACACCCGTGATTGTCGAACCCGAAGCAATTTTAAAAGCGCTTAAGTGGACAGTGAAGGAAATGGAAAACAGATATAAGGTATTTTCGTCTATCGGCGCACGCAATCTGGAAAGCTACAACGAAAAAGAAGGTGTAGAAAAAAAACCGTACATCCTTTTTATTATCGATGAGCTCGCCGACATTATGATGTTTGCTCCGGGGGATGCGGAAGATATGATCACCCGCATAGCTCAGATGGCCCGTGCTACTGGTATTCACTTGGTTCTGGCAACA
>JAUSJK010000070.1 GCA_030647255.1 bacterium | reverse complement strand
TGAAAAAGTCGGATTGAAACCAACTAGGTTTCATGACGTACCCATAATCTCGGCTCTCACCTGCACATGCGCCGAAACATCGGAACATTATAACGACAGTGCATGTACCTACCGCAGACGACCTGATTTTGGAGAGATATTTATACCTGGACAGGAAATATTCGTAATCGACAGCTTGTTCAAAATTCCCAATGGAGAAGAAGCACAAAAAATTCCCTGCACACTAATGGGAGATGGAAACCTTAATAAAGTCGAACAGGTTCTCCAATTAGATTATCGTCATCGTATGACTTATCCGTATCCCACTTTTCCTCTTATAGACACAATACCGATGAGAGCAGCAAGAGAATATTATGAAAATTTAGGCATACATTTATGAACACCTCTCAACTTCTCGATATATTTATGACTCTTGTTTCTATCGACTCTCCTACCGGAGAAGAGAATGGAGTGGCTCAATGGATACTCAACCGGCTGAAAGATACGGCTGACATAATAAAGGAAGATTCTTACAGGAACATATATGTATATATAAAAGGAAAAGGTGAACCACGATTTTTTTCTGCTCATATGGATACGGTTGAACCCGGAAGAAATATAAAGCCTATTATCAAAGGCGAGTATATAACCTCTGACGGAACTACTATCTTAGGCGGGGATAACAAGGCTTCACTTGCCTGCATGATCCATACCATAGAATTATTACATTCTCAAAAAAACACTCACCGACCCTTGGAATTTATTTTTACCCGATCTGAAGAAATTGGCAATTATGGAGCGATTAATTTTGATTATTCACTGCTCAAATCCAAAACGGGATATTGTTTTGATTCTGTGATGCCGGTCGGAACTATCGTTATGGGTTCCCCCTATTATGAAAGAATTAATATAAAACTTATCGGAAAAGAAGCACATGCGTCTCAGCCGGATGATGGGATCAATACCTTAACACTATTAAGACACTTCTTAGAGTTTCAACCTCAAGGATTTTTAAACAAAGATACTCTTTTTAATATTGGTATTGTTAAGGGGGGATACGTTCGCAATAGCATCTTGGGCGACATCGAGCTCATGGGGGAAATACGAAGCCTTAATGAAAAAAGTCTTATCCGTTTCCGTAGTCTCATTGAAACTCATGTTAAAAAGTCCATTAAACCTTTCAACGGAAGATACACATTTGAATTTGTGAGGGAAAACTCGGGCTACCTATATACGAATCGTCACGTCATAGATGAAATCCATTCTGTGGAAAAAAAAATGAGGACGCTGTCCATTGTCTCACGGGAAACTATTGCCTGGGGAGTATCGGACGCTAATATTTTTTATGAAAAAGGACTTACATGCATCAATCTGGGTGATGGGGTAGAAAATGCCCACTCAAAAGAAGAAAGAATTAAGTTATCTGAGTTAGAAAAAATGTCAGAATTAATGATTTCGTTATCGTCATCCTGGTAAGTCCGAAGAACGCATCCAGGATCGTTGTCAATGAATTAAATACGGATTCTGGAGTCATCTCGCTTTGCGAGATTCCCCAGAATGACATCCAATTACTGTATAATAGAAAAAATATTGATATGAAAACTATCGACATGCTCAGAGAGGAAAGAATGAAAAAACTGGAGAAACTGAAAAAGCTCGGACACAACCCCTATCCTTCTTTTTCTGGGAAGAAAAATACCATTGCCGAAGTAAGACAACAGATGGAAAAGGAAGCAGAAGTGGTTGGAAAAATATACTCTGTCCGCGGACACGGAAAACTGGTTTTTGCAGATATCAAGGATGAAACAGAAAAAATCCAGCTCATGTGTAAGGTTGACAACATCGATCCAAAATATTTTGATCTGGTGGAACTTATCGATGTCGGTGATTATGTCTGGGCAAAAGGAACCGTTACCAAAACAATCAAAGGGGAAATATCCCTTTTAGTTAAGGAACTCCGGTTTCTCTCTAAATCCCTCCATCCCCTTCCCGAAAAATGGCACGGACTCAAAGACGTGGAAGAAAGATATAGACAACGCTATGTAGACTTACTCGTCAATCCTGAGGTAAAAAATATTTTTCTTACTCGATCAAAAGTAGTCACTCTTCTCCGCACTTTTCTTGATAAAAATGGATTCCTTGAGGTCGAAACTCCAATTCTACAACCATTATATGGAGGAGCCAGCGCCAAGCCTTTTACCACTCATCATAATGCACACGATATCAACTTATATCTACGGATCTCAAATGAACTGTATCTAAAAAGACTTATCGTTGGAGGCTTCGAAAAAGTCTATGAAATGGGGAGGGATTTTAGAAACGAGGGGATGAGTCGCGCTCATAATCCTGAATTTTCCATGCTTGAGTTCTACTGGGCTTATGCTGATTATGAAACATTGATGAAATTTACCGAAGAAATGTTTAAATATGTAATCGAAGAAATAAAAGGTGACTTAAAAATTACGTTTAAAGAAAAAGTATATGATTTTAGTTCTCCTTGGAAACGCATTACCTACAAAGACCTTATTCAACAACATACCGGTATCGATATAGACAAAGTTACTACGGAAACACAATTAAAGACTGCCCTAAAAGAAAAAGGACTTCTCGATGATAATAGTATTATCGGTTATCGTAATTTGCTCGATATCGCCTATAAAAAACACGTTCGTCCCAACCTGGAGGGGCCATTGTTTATTACCGACTATCCCGTGGATATGAAACCGTTGGCCAAACGAATAGAAAGCGATTCGACAAAATCAGCGAGTTTTCAACTTCTTGTCGCCGGTGAAGAACTGATTAACGCATATAACGAACTGAACGATCCTCAAGACCAAAAAAAACGATGGGAGGAAGAGATGGAGATGGGAAAAAAAGGTGCCGATGACTATCAGGTTCTCGATGAAGATTATATACGGGCTCTCGAGTATGGTATGCCGCCTACCGCAGGATGGGGACTAGGTATCGATCGTTTTGTCGCTCTACTTACGGATCAACATACAATCAAAGACGTCATCTTTTTTCCCACAATGAAACCGGAGAACGGTTGAAATCAGTTATAATCGGTTGAATCAGTTTGAGCCAAAGGCTCATCCGCTTTTAGCGGAGAATCGGTAGTCAGTAGATAGTAGAAAAAAGGGGTTATGTCATGCTGACCTTACTAGGATCCCGAAACTAGTTCGGGATGACATTTGATAATATATTATGATATCTCGAGACACAGCCCTCAATATAGTCACCTCTCATATCCAGAACAAGAATCTCGTCAAGCATTGTTTGGCCGTGGAAGCCGCCATGAAAGGATTGGCAAAATATTTTAACGAAGATGAAGAGCTCTGGGGTTTGGCCGGACTTCTTCATGATGCCGACTGGGAAGAATGCCGTACTAATATCGAAGAGCATACACATAAAACAGTGGGTTGGATCAAAGAAGCCGGCGGGGATGAAAAAATCATCAAAGCTATTCTCTCCCATAACTATGCCCACAACGGACATAATCCTCCGAACAACAACATGGAATGGGCTCTTTATACATGTGATGAGTTAACTGGTCTCATTGTTGCCACGGCACTTGTGAGGCCCGAGAAAAAACTTTCCTCAGTCACCCCCGAGTCCGTCATGAAAAAAATGAATGCAAAGGCATTTGCTGCGGCCATTGACCGAGATCAGATCAAAATGTGTGAAGAAAAACTGGGTATAAAACTCGAAGATTTTATAGAAATAATTCTTAAATCTATGCAGGACATTTCCTCTTCACTTGGTCTATAAATCATAATGGTTTATACTCGACCATTTCCACAATAAAAAGATATTAAACGATCTATTGACTGGGCGAAGGATGCTTATTACTACTATTTTTGGCCATTCTTGAAGCTTCTGTATTTATGTGAAAACTTTTTTCATTTTTTAGGCTGTTTTCTGTGAAAATCTTTAACCGATATAATAGTGTAATTATCGCCTTTTTTAACTACCATAGCTCTATACTGTTTATCTACCTTGAATGAACTTAATCTTTGTTTATGATCCCACATACAGAAATCTAAAGACGGATGTGAAGGGTTAGTGATGAAGAAAGATTTTTGTTTATCGTATTTCTCTTGTAGACGTAATTTCTTAATTTGTTTTTTTGCTCTTGGCAATTCTTCTACTTTTGGCATATTCAGGTAGTTCAGAAAGACCAGCAATAACTTCTTCTACTTCTTCAGAAGAATGTCCTGAATCTAATAGGTCTTTCTTAACTTCGTCTAAAGGAGCGAACTGAAATTCAGGAATATCCTCATGAGTATTTATAGGTGATTCAAAGATTACGTCTTTTGCAGAAATACTACCAAAATCGTATATTGAAAATTCAGAATTAGTTTGTACAAAATTAAAACTAGTCATTTTTTTCTCCTTTCTTTTTTTTATCATGTAATTTCACTGTCATCTGTATGAGATTTGCGAGCTCCTCTCCTACTTTTCGAGGCAATGTAACTCTTGAAATAATCTCTCCTTTTGTCTTTTCTCTTGGGTGTACAAATACAAAATCCAAAGTTATAGTACTATCGTCTGAAACAGTTATTCCCACTACTTGAGCATAACTACTACCGATATGCGTATTAGTGTTTACAACAGTTTGATTAGATTTGTTTTCGTCAGCCATACCCCATTATACCATTAATCACATACTTTCAATAGTTTTTCATGATGTAATTTTTTTTCCTACCAGTATAATTAGTTATGGAGATAGATGCAATTCTTCATGATTTAGTCGATTTACACCTTCACCTCGGATCCGCGTCTACGCCGCACTTTCTCTGGGAACTGGCACACGAACAAGGTATACGACTGCCCGAAAAAGATTACTGGAAATTTATTAACTCTGTCACTATTAAAAAAAATACGACATACGATAAATATCTGCACTTTTTTGATCTTACCGAACTTATCCAATCTTCTCCTTTCGCCGTAGAAAAATCAGTACATAATGCCATCAGTTACGCCTACAGAAACGCAGACATCCAGATAATCGAAATACGGTTTAACCCCATGCTTCGTAATAAGAAAGGTGAACACGATTTGGACAAAATCATATTTGGAGCCATAGTCGGTATGAAAAAAGCTTGCCTCGAATATCCGGTAAAAGCCGGACTTATACTCATGATGGACAGACGATTTTCAAAAGTGAAAAATGAAATCATTGCCAAAAAAGCAGTCAAATTCAAAAATGACGGCATCGTCGGACTTGATATTGCCGGACCGATGACGAAAGAATTTCGTGTACCGGACATTGTTCATGCAGTCGAGACAGCTAAAAAAGGAGGGCTCAAGATAACCATCCACACAGGCGAAGTGACACCGCCCGAGGAAATATGGGAAGTAGTCAAACTTCTTCAACCTGACCGCATTGGTCATGGAGTCAGAGCCACTGAAGATCTTAAGCTTTTGAAATATATTGCCAAAGAAAAGATAGTTTTGGAATTATGTCCTACGTCCAACATACGGACAAAAGCGGCAAAAAACTGGACAGATATGAAAAGAATTGTTCGCACATTAATAAGTAATAAAGTTCTTTTTACTATCAATTCTGATGGTCCGGAACTTATAGGAACAAATGTGAAAGAAGAGTTTAGAAGATTATTCAAGTTACAGATACTTTCTGCCAAAGAAATTGAAAAAGCGATACAAATTGCCAAATCATCAACTTTTATTACAATGAATTGACTATGAAACTTCTCATCGCCACACATAACGAAGCCAAACTCAACGAAATCAAACTGGGGCTTGAGCCTTTAACTCAAAATGCCATTCAGCTTCTTTCTCTTGACGACATGCATATTGTTGACCAACCTGAGGAAACAGGAGCTACGTTCAAACAAAATGCCCAACAAAAAGCCCGGTTCTATGCAAACCTGTCTCAACTGCCAACCTTAGCCGACGACGGAGGCATCTGCATCAAGTCTTTGAACAACGAACCCGGAGTAAAATCACGCCGTTGGCTCGGGTATGAAGCGGAAGATCAGGAACTTATTGATTATACTTTGAAAAAACTTCATGACGTTCCCACTTCACAAAGAGAAGCGTATCTTGAGATGTGTCTATGTTTTTATAACCCCATCTTTGACACTTTTTTATTTGAAGAAGAAAAAATAAATGGGTCTATTTCAGAAAACCCGAGCACAAAAGCGATACCAGGATACCCTTTCCGCTCCCTTTTTATTGTCGACAGATTTGGCAAGTTCTATGATGAGTTGACACATGAGGAACATGAAGAAGTAAACCACCGTCTGCGGGCACTCAAACGGATTCTTCCTCGAATAGAAAATAATTTGCTACAATGACATCATGTTATCAATCGACTTTATCAGACAAAATAAAGATAAAGTAATCGAAGCGGCCAAGAATAAAAACAGAGAGATAGATATTGAGGCGATTATTGCTGCCGATGATCGGCGACTTGAACTCATCCATGCAATCCAAAAACTACGCGAAGAAAGAAATATTCAATCCAAACAAACATTTACGGATGAAATAAAAAAAAGAGGTAAAGAAATAAAAGAAGAACTCAAAAGACTCGAAGAAGAACTGACGACAATCGAACAAAAATTATATACGCTCATCTCATATGTTCCCAACGTTCCTCATGCGGATGTACCCATAGGCAAAGACTCCTCTGGAAACGTAGAGCTGAAAACGTGGGGGAAGAAAACCGCCTTTGATTTTGAACCAAAATCTCACCTTGATTTGGGATTGTCTTTAGATATTCTGGACTTCGAAAGAGGTGCAAAAGTATCCGGGTTCAGAGGATATTTTTTAAAAAATGAAGGAGCTATCCTTCATGTTGCGCTTCTTTTCCACGTTTTAAAAAAACTCACTCAAAAAGGATATACGCCCCTTATTGCGCCTTCGATTGTCAAAGGTTTTACTCTCTTTGGGACAGGACAGTTTCCCTGGGGTGAACAGGAAGTATATAAATTAAATGACGACGACGCCTACCTTGCCGGAACAGCCGAAGTTCCTGTAACTGCGTATCACTCCGGAGAAATATTGAATGAAAATGAGTTGCCCAAAAAGTTCGCCGCAATTTCGCCTTGCTTCCGAAAAGAAGCCGGATCATACGGAAAAGATACAAAAGGTTTATACCGAGTTCATGAGTTCTGGAAAGTAGAACAGGTCATATTGGGAAAAAATAATATGGATGAAGCAATACAATTGCACGAAGAGTTACAAAAAAATTCCGAAGAAATATTGCAGGAGTTAGGACTACCCTATAGACAACTATTGATGTGCACGGGAGACATGGGAGAGCCTCAGGTAAAAAAGTATGACGTGGAGGTCTGGATGCCCTCACGCTCTGCGTATGGAGAAACCATGTCAAACTCCATTATGGGAGATTTTCAGACACGCCGACTCAATATAAAATATAGAAAAAAAGACGGGAAAACGGAGTATTGTTTCTCATTGAATAACACCGCTCTCGCCTCTCCTCGCATCATCATCGCCCTACTTGAAAATTATCAGCAAAAAGACGGCAGTGTCATGATTCCCAAGGCGCTTCATCCCCTCACAGGATTCACGCAGATTTCTCCAAAAAAGAAGTAATTTATTCATAAATACGGGTTATTTAACAGCTATTGCTTCTATTTCTATCAATGCCCCTTTTGGCAAATTAGACACCTCAACTGTTGATCGTGCCGGTTTATGTGTGGAAAAATATGTCCCGTAGGCTTCGTTTACCTGTTGAAACTCAGATATGTTTTTTAAAAATATCGTCGTTTTAATAACCTTTGAAAGAGAACTGCCGGCGGCTTTCAAGACTTCCTCTATATTCCTCATTATTTGATTGAGCTGGGGAATAGTTCCTTCAAATAAATTACCCTTGGAGTCAAGTCCGATTTGTCCTGAACAAAATATTAATCCCTCAGCTTCAATCGCTTGTGAATAGGGTCCAACTGTCTTCGGCGCCTTGTCCGTATGAATATATTTCATATAAAATTATACGATATGATCGTACAGCAAATCGCTACTTTGTATAACCCTAAAGTTCAGTTTTATTTTCTTCATTCTATTGATTAAAACCTCAAAATCTTTTTTATCTTTGAGTTCTATCCCCACGAGAGCAGGACCTTTCTCTTTATTCGTTTTTTTTATGTATTCGAATCTCACAATGTCATCTGTCGGACCTAACGCATTATTCACAAAATTTTTCAGCTGCCCAGGCTTTTGGGCAAACTCAATAATAAAATAGTGTTTTAATCCTCTGTATATGAGACTTTTTTCCATCACTTCGGGATATCTCAAGATGTCATTATTTCCTCCGCTTAATACACAGACAACTGTTTTATTTTTTATTTTATCCTTTACTTCATCGAGTGCAGAAACAGAAAGCGCACCCGCCGGTTCAGCGATAATTCCGTCATTCTGATAAAGTTCGATCATCGTCGTACATACTTTTCCTTCGGGAATTACAATAATCTCATCGACACTTTTTTTGGATATTTTAAATGTCATGTGTCCCACTGTTTTTACGGCGGCTCCGTCGACAAACGTATCAATTTTCTCAAGCGTAGTTACCTGTCCTTTTTTAATAGATTCATTCATCCCAGGGGCACCATGCGGCTCTACTCCCACCACTTTTATAGATGGATTTTTTTCTTTCATATATGAACTTACTCCCGATATTAGTCCTCCGCCGCCTATGGGAACAAAAACATAGTCAACTTTTCCTTCCAGTTCTTCGTATATTTCTTTTCCGACTGTACCTTGTCCTGAGATAGTATACGGGTCATCGAAAGGATGGACATATACGGCGTTATGTTCCTTGCAGTAGCTCTGCGCTGCCATACTCGCCTCATCAAACGTATTTCCGATCAGTTTAACTGTTACATTTTCTCCTCCAAAATGTTTTACTTTCTCAATTTTCTGATTGGGTGTGATCATAGGCATAAAAATAACTCCTTTTATTTTCAATAGGCTTGAACTGCAGGCAACTCCCTGTGCATGGTTGCCCGCACTCGCAGAGACGACGCCTCTTTTTTTTTCTTCTTCAGTCAAAGAACTCATCTTATTGAATGCGCCCCTGATTTTAAACGATCTTACCTCTTGTAAATCCTCCCGTTTGATATAAACTTTGGCGTGATATGTATTTGATAACCTTTTGGAGAACTGGAGAGGAGTTTTTTGAATAACTCGTTTTAGATTGTGAGCTGCCTTGTCTATTGTGCTAACAGTAACTTCCATATTAGATAAAAAAATTATAATTTTTCATTGACATACGCGACCAATCTTCTCATCCCTTCTTTCAATACATCTTCCTCACAGCCGAATGAAATTCTCACATGATGTGCTCCTCCCAAACCAAAAGCTGACCCCGGTACCACTGCAACCTTCGCCTCTTCGATAAGATCCAGCGCCAGTTGGTTATCATCTACTTCTTTATTCAATTTCAAAAATGCATAATAAGCTCCTTCTGGTAAAACAAGGTTCATTTTATCTGTATGCTTCAACGCATCTACCACGATTTGTCTTCTCCGTTTGAATTCGTTACGAAAATGATCGATACATTTTTTGCTTCCTTGAAGGGCGGCCAGTGCCGCATATTGAGACACGGCTGTGGGACACGTAACGAGAGAGTCATGAATTTTAAAAATATGATGAGCCAGGTCTTTGGGTGCAATCATATAGCCTATTCTCCACCCCGTCATCGCATACGATTTGGACAAACCGAAAATAGAGATCACTCTGTCTTTCACCTCGGGAAAACTACCGATACTAACATGTGGATGGCCATTGTAAATAAAATATTCGTACATCTCGTCCGTAATAATGAACAGGTTGTAGTTCAACGCCAGTTTGGCAATATCCTTTAATTCTTTTTTTGTATAGACTTTGCCTGTCGGATTACAAGGATTGGAAATCAATATCGCTTTTGTATTTGAAGTAATCGCCTGTTCGATTTTTCCCGGATCAAGTATCCATCCTTCCGTAGTTTCTTTTAATGCTACGAATACCGGCCTGCCACCATGGCGGGCAATCCGAGTTTGGGTAATATGAGACGCATAGTCAGGAGAAAGAATAATGATTTCATCATCAATATTGAGTAATCCGAGAAATACAGCCATCAAAGCTTCAATTCCCCCATGCGTGACTATGACGTTATCGACCTCTGCCTGTATCCCATTGTCTCTCTCGACTTTCTTCACTATTTCCCGGCGGAGAGGTTCTATTCCAAACCCCTGTGTGTACTTATCCGCAGTGTGATTATCTATCGCTTCTTTCGCCGCTTGGCCGATATATTCGGGAGTCTGAAATGAGGGAATCCCTTGAGCCAGAGAAATGACGCCTTTTTTGGATGTAGCCAAAAGTTGTATTTTTTTAATGGCCGAAATTTCGATTGCCGCGGCGGTGTCCGAAGGACCATGTGTTCTTTTTACTCCATCATCTGCTTTATACGCTACGTTGATTACCTCAACAATACGGGCTAACTGCTTGGAAAGTACGACCATGATGCTTTCTTCCAGTTCCAATCTGATGGTAAAATCAGAAATGCCTTTTTTTTCACTTCCTGAGACAAGCATTGTCTCAATATTTAACTTTCTTCTTAAAAAAAGATCTGCAATTCGGTAAAGTACACCGGGATGATTTTCAGTTTGTATGGTAATGGTATATCTGTATTTCATAAGAATTTATTCGAGGCGCATCTCCTCAACCGATGCTCCTGTCGGCATCATGGGAAATACGTTATCCTCCTTTTCCACGACAACTTCTAACAAATATGGACCTTCTGTTTTTAATAATGTATCGATACTTGTTTCTATATCTTCTCTTCGTTCAACTTTATGCCCCGGTATATAAAAACCTTTGGCTACTTGTATAAAGTCAGGATTTTTTAGATCAACAAACGAATATCTTCTATCGAAAAATAATTGTTGCCACTGGCGAACCATCCCCAAAAAATTATTGTTGAGAATAATTATCTTAACGGGTAATTTTTCCTGTGCTATAGTTGCCAGTTCCTGTATGGTCATCTGGAAACTTCCGTCTCCGATAACAGCGATCACTTCCCGAGTGGGCGCCGCCACTTTGGCTCCCATAGCCGCAGGCAAAGCAAATCCCATCGTTCCCAAGCCTCCGGAAGTGATAAAACTATGAGGCTTTTTAAAACGGTAGTACCTCGCGGTTATCATCTGGTGTTGACCCACATCGGCCACTATGACCGCTTCTCCGTTTGTTTTTTCTGACAAAATTCTGATGATTTCAGCCATTTTTAATTCTCCTTCTCTGGGATGAGTGGTGGGAACAATGACTATATCGTATTCTTTTTTTTCCAGCTTTTTAAACTCCTCTATCCATTGAGAATGACTATTTTTCTTCACATATTTTAAAAGACCTCGTATTCCTTTTTGTGCATCCGCCACTATATCTACGTCTACTTTTACATTTTTGTTGAGTTCGGCCGGATCGATGTCGATATGAATAATCTTCGCTTGCTTCGCATAGTCAGATAATCTACCCGTCACCCTGTCGTCGAACCTCATACCAACAGCGATAATAACATCGGCTTTATTAGTTAAAAGATTCGGGGCATAATTCCCGTGCATACCCAACATACCAGTGTATAGATGATGGCCAGTAGGAAAAGCCGATAGCCCATGCAATGTAGACGCAACCAGGATACCTGCTTTTTCGGCCAACTTTAGCAGTTCTTTCTCTGCCCGAGATATAAGAATACCGTGTCCCACGAGAAGTAATGGTTTTTTGGCTTGGTTTATTAACTCGGCTGCTTTTTTGATTTTTAATTCATCAGGATCGGATGGAATTCTATAGCCGGGTAAATCAACATCTTTGGGATACGAGTATTCAAATGTGTCGAACTGGGCATTTTTGGTGATATCAACTAACGTCGGACCGGGCCGACCCGTACGAGCGATATGAAAAGCTCTTCTTATCGCTAAGGGAATTTCTTCTGCATGGGTAACCTGGTAATTCCATTTCGTTATGGGAGTTGTGACACCGACTATATCAGTTTCCTGAAACGCATCCGTTCCCAGCACAGACAACGATACTTGCCCGGTAATACAGACTATGGGAACAGAGTCGAGCATGGCATCTGTAATACCCGTTACCAAATTCGTCGCGCCCGGGCCGGAAGTGGCAAAACAGACGCCCGGTTTCCCTAGTATACGTGCATATCCTTCCGCGGCGTGTGAAGCTCCTTGTTCATGGCGCACCAATATGTGACGGATTTTTTTTCCATAATCAAAGAGTGCATCATAAATGGGCATGATTGCCCCACCCGGATACCCGAATATGACATCGACTCCCTCATTGATGAGTGACTTCATGACTGCCTGCGCACCCGTAATTTTCATTTGATACGTTAACTATTAAATCCCAATACTAAAAAACCCCGCTTGCGGCGGGGTAGATTTTTCTGTCATCAACTCTCCCGCCCTAGACAGGGTGAATAAGGACGAGAGCAATAATGACAAAATTATTTTTCATATCGAAGATCTGATTATATAATGCTTCTTTTTACTTTGCAAGAGAAAATAATGTTTAGCATAGATTTTTACTTATCCTCACGATATTAAATAATAAATTTGAATATAGGCTATTTTTATATGTTTTTAAACAATTACTATAAGTATTTGGGGCTTTGTAGCAATGTATATTAAGTACGTACTTGACACCTATTAAATATGTATATATACTCAAAATCATTATCAATTTCATCTATTCATGAATAAAAATAGAAGAATACTTTTGAGTATCGTGGTCATAGGAGTAGTAGGTGCCGCAGCTATCGCCGGAACAGCTGCATATCTGACTGCCAGAAGAACGGTCAGTACTAACAAGTTTTCCGCCGGTACGTTGGATATGAACGTGTCCTCCAACGGTCAAGTGAATGAGCCCTTCGTAATTGAAAACCTTGGGCAAAACGGTAACATCAGCGGAACCAAGACCTGGACGGTCAATAATACGGGAACCCTTCCCGGTCGATTACTCGTTCGACTTTCAAGTGTAGCCAATAAGGAAAACGGCTGCAACGACCAGGAAAAAGAAATCGAGTCAAGTTGTGAAGCAGATAATAACGGCGAGCTCGGAGGAGTTATAAATGCCAACGTTTCACTAGATGGTATTACCAAAGCTTCATCTACTTTAGCAACCAATCAGCAAAACTCCATAGGAGGAACATGGAATGGTCTAACACCCATCATTCTGGCACCGGGAGAATCGCGAACAGTGGGAGTAGACTGGGCTACCAGTGAAGATGCATACGGCAACGAAGTCCAAAGCGACAGCGTGGAGTTCGATATGATTTTCCGATTGATTCAACAGATAAACGGACCGACACCGACGAACTAAACTTTGGGACAATGTACAGTAATGGGAGGTCTAAGACCTCCCATTACTTATAGTATTAAATAGTGTCTTAATATATCTTTTCTCTATCAGACTCAATTAAACATACTATAAACGATAAAGACTATTTCATTTATGAAATTTTTCCTCAACGCCATATCGTGGATAGTTCTGGCAGTTGCAGTGATACTCGCCATACTTTCATTCGGAAAAAATGCGGGTCTATTTCAAGGGTATTCATGGTATGTTGTCCAATCGGGATCTATGGAGCCTTCTATCATGATTGGCGATCTAGTGGTAGTTAAAAAACAGGACGAATACTATAAAAGAGACGTAGTTACATTTGAATCTTCTGATACGAGAAAAGTCACTCACCGGATCGACTCACTATCAGGAGAAGGTGAGTCACAGGTTTTTATTACAAAGGGAGATGCAAATCGAACCGAAGATAACGATACGGTTACCAAAAATCATATTATCGGAAAAGTGGTATATGTTATTCCAAAGATAGGACTCGCCAACGGATTCATAAGCAGCGGGCCGGGATTGATTATATTTATCGTTATACCGGCACTCATTATCATAGGCGACGAAGTCTTTTCATTACTTCATAATGGTAGAAAAGAAAGTTAAAACAGCACTGGGTATATTAATCCTGTTTTATCTCTTTATGAGCAGTGCTCTTTTTACTGATGCAGACTTGAGCGCAGAGTCAAGAGTAAGAGGTAATACGATCAACGCTTCCACTCTCTCCATATCACTGCGCAACTCAGTGAATAACAGTCCCGCCAGTTCTTTCTTTCATTCAACCGGCTTTCAACCCCAAGGTTTTGACGTTGGCGCTATCCGTTTGAAAAATGACGGTATAATTCAGTCTTATTACTACTTAAAAACAGAGTTGCCCACACCCTCTCCTTTATGCACCACTCTTGATCTCAAGATTACGGATAGGAATATGCAGACTATCTATGAAGGAAAACTTGCCAGTCTCAATCAACGATCGGACTTAATTCTCGGTACGGCTCCCAAGGATCTGATTTTTTTTCTCATGTTAAACAGTGCAACCAACGATCTGAAAAATCAAATCTGTTCGTTTCGTATCGCCGTACAAACAAAAGATACCATTACTCCCTCAAAACAAGGATTCTATAGCCGTAAATATCTGGACAGTGTAATCACCAGTGGCACTTGGTAAAATAAAAATATGCAGTTTTTAGGGGAAAAAACCGTTCAACGTATCCGTCGAAGTCCACTTTATATCTCTATGGTGATCGTGTTTGTCGCAGGATGTGTCATTGCTCGCCTTCATAGCAGTAATATGCTCATTGGTATTAAACTGCTTAACAATGTTTCCTACTCTATGAGCCCCCGGATCCATCAAGGAGATCTGACAATTATCCGCAAGTATCCTTCATACAAGGTTGGTGATATTATCGCCTATCTTTATAACTTCAATAATAAGGAAATTGTCATTTCGCACCGCGTTATCGGGATCGGAGGCAATACATACATTACTCAAGGAGATGCGAACGTCATTCCCGATGAACCGGTTATACCCCGCCTCATTTTAGGCAAGGTTATCGCGATCATTCCCTTTCTGGGATCCTTCTTTTTCTTTTTATCGACAACAATAGGACTTACGGTAGCCATATTTATTCCGGCCGTAACAGTCGTTGCCATCGAATTAGCCCAGATCTATTGGGAACTCTCCGACAAGAATGCGTAAGAACTTGCTATAATCTTATCCCATGAACATCGGTATCCTCGGCGGAAGTTTCGACCCCCCTCATATTGGCCATTATTTTATGGCCATACAAGCGAAGGAATTAATGAGATTAGACGAGGTATGGTTAGTACCTTGCTTCAGCCACCCCCTTCATAAAGACATATCCCTTCCTCAGCACCGTCTACACATGACGCAGATGATGAAGACAGACGGTATTAAAGTATCCGATTTTGAAATTAGAAAGGAGGGTATAAGTTATACAATCGACACATTGGAGGCATTTAAAAAAAAATTCAGCGAGGACAGTTTTACACTCATCATTGGCTCAGATCAACTAGTCACATTTCCGAAATGGAAAAAGTGGCAAGATATCGTGACTCATTACGAAGTTATCGTCATCCCACGGGAAACAAATATATCAATTATTGAGGAAAATATGAAAAAATATATCTTCTCTTCTGCAAAAAAACATAAAATGCAACTCCTTGATAAAAATTGCATTATCACTAACGTTTCATCAACTCAGATACGTTCCAGAGTCAAGGAAGGAAAAACAATCAAGGAATTAGTTAATGAAAAAGTGGAAAATTTTATTAAAAAACACCAATTATATTCCAAGTCTTGACGTCATTCTGGGGAGGAATAGTTCGACAAGCTCACTATGACGACTCCAGAATCGTAGTTAATGAACAACGATCCTGGATGCGTCCTGAGCAAAGCCGAAGGACTTACCAGGATGACGATCTAAACTTTTATTTTCATTTACATCTTATGAGAAATATACTTCCAGCCATTGACCCTTCTTTAGAAAAAGAAAAAATTATTTCTTTTCTTAAAAAAACATTCCAGGAGCAAAAAATAAACCGTGCCGTTATTGGATTATCAGGCGGTATTGATTCTACCCTATCTTTCTATTTGCTAAAGGAAGCACTTCCTGTAGGCAGTATTTTCGCCTTCCATCTTCCTTATTATGATTCGCACTCAAAAAATATTGATCTTATTCTGAGTAAAACTTGTCTTCCCAAAAAAAACTTCCAAACGATTTCTGTCCGCCTTATCGTCGATTCAATAAAAAACGCTCTTCATTTAGTAAGTAATGATGAGCATGATCAAAAAATAAGAATTGGCAATAGTATGGCCCGTGCCCGTATGATAGTCCTTTTCGACCAGGCAAAAAAATATAATGCGCTCGTCTGCGGAACGGAAAATAAGTCGGAACACTTCCTCGGCTATTACACCCGTTTCGGTGACGAGGCTTCCGATATAGAGCCCATTCGGCACCTCTATAAAACACAGATATATGAGTTAGCTAAGTACTTGAATGTTCCCCAAGAAATTATTAAAACCCAGCCTACAGCCGGATTGTGGGAAGGACAGACAGATGAGAGACAGTTTGGCTTCACTTATGAAGAAGCGGATCAGGTCTTATATCTTTATTATGACAAAAATCTTTCTCTGAAAGAACTTAAAAAATATGGGTTTAAAAATGGAGAAAAAATTATTTCTCTGGCAAAAGCCAATGAATATAAACACGAAGTACCATACACAATTTGACATTGCAAAAAATATATATTACACTCTTCATCATGGTTCGAATCTTATCTAACTCTTATTTTTGGTACTTTTTTACACCCTTTACTGGGGCGGGAGTTAGTTTGAGAAAAGACTAGAAATACTTTTCACGAAAAACGAACCCCGCACCAGGCGGGGTTTTTTAATGGGTTAAAATTATAAGTTTATTTGGAATATATGGGAGAAAGACAAATGTATTCAGATATTATCATCGCCGGCTCCTGTGCTGCCGAAAGCAGAGAACAGGTTCTCGAAGTAGGAACAGAGTTACAAAAACTGGGAGTTGAGATTGTGCGAGCTTCACTTTGGAAACCTCGAACTAGACCAGGCTGGGATGGAGTACATGAAGAAGGAATTCCGTGGCTAGCAGAGCTCACTAAAATGGGCCTAATTGCAGCAACCGAAGTTCTTTTACCTGAACATGTTTCACAAGTTATTAATGGCATAGAACAGTACGATGGAGATCCACGGAAATTACTTTTATGGTTGGGATCAAGAAATCAAAATCACTTTATTCAAAAAGAGATAGGAAAGAGATTATCAGATAGTCCTCCTGAAATAAGATTACTTATGAAAAATCAAACTGCATATAGTGAAGACCACTGGAAGGGAATTATTGAACATGTAGAAAGTGGCGGCTTACCCCGTGAAAGAATGATTCTTTGCAATCGAGGAGTGGCTATTCCTCCCGATCCTGCTAATCCATACAGAAACAAGCCTTTTCATGAAGTTGGTATGAGAGTAAGTCGGTGGGCAGGTATACCAATGGTACTTGATCTTTCTCATATAGCGGGCAGTGTGCCAATGGTATTTAAAACATTTGAAGAAGGATTATTATACCCATATGCGGGAATAATGGTAGAAGTTCATCCAGATGCAAAAAATGCGAGGACTGATCCAAAACAGCAATTATCCCTAGAAGAATTTGCGTCGATAATGCAAGTACTCGGAGGAGATAAAAAAAACATTAGAACAGTTTGAGGCGTTTGCTTATTTTATAGATCTGCAGATACCCAACGAGCAAAAGAATTGATCCAAATAAGCCAGTGGACATAAAAAAG
Source organism: bacterium (assembly GCA_030647255.1). Classification (GTDB taxonomy): domain Bacteria; phylum Patescibacteriota; class Microgenomatia; order UBA1406; family GWC2-37-13; genus JAUSJK01. The sequence goes on along the minus strand of JAUSJK010000070.1, from coordinate 1,339 downwards.
AGGCGTATCTGTTCTTCCGTCAAAAGTCCTTGACTACCTTTTTCCAAAAGAAAAAAGGTAGTAATCAAAACAATGTGTGCTATTGTGCCTGCGGCTATCTTCTTCAGACCTTTCCCCAGCTCTCCCCCCAATGCCTTAGCCGAAAGAACTGCGTTCACAATAACGACAAAACTTGTGGCAACGACTGCTAAAAAAGAGAGTTTGAAAATCAGAGGAAACAAACCAGTATCCATACAGATAATAATAGCTCGATAAAAAAAAGAAGTCAAGATGTGAAAGTAATCAGTTTACCTTCAGTGTCGGTGATGGGAAAGTTCTCCGAATAACACATGGAACAGAGTTTTCTGTTCCGTTAAGAAAATACTCTTTTCGGCCATAGCAATATTTTTCCATGACTGATTCGGGTTTTTCAAACCAACTATGCTCATTCGTCTCTGTTGTTAGAAGGTAACTCATCATTTTATTCCATATGGGAGCGGCTCCCGTCACGCCCGAGGTCAGATACGGATTCATGGGGGTCCCATCATTGTTACCGACCCATACTGTTACAAGAAAGTTGGATGTATAACCAATTGTCCAGTTATCTTTTTTATCATCTGTGGTTCCTGTTTTGACCGCGACTTTGTATCCAGGTATCTCAAGTTGCGAACCTGGACCAAATGCCTGTTGGCGGGCAGTATTATCGGATAAAATGTCAGAGATGATATAACTTACACCGTCACTTACGACGGATGTTTTTACCGGATTGAGTTCATATACAGTATCATCATGAACATTGATCATTTTTAAAATTGGTGATGGATCGATTCTATACCCTCCCGTTGCGAATACGCCAAAAGCTTTGGACATATCTATCATCGTTACCTCCCCTCCGCCAAGAGTCAAGGAAAGACCAAAACGAGATGGGTTATTCCAGGTTGTAATACCCATATTTCTGGCATGCTCAATGAAGTTTTGCACACCTACGGCGCTCAATACTTTCACCGCCGGTATATTGTAGGAATTCGCGAGTGCCAGTCTTAATGGAACCCTCCCATGAAATCGTCCGTCATAATTTACGGGCCTGTATGGATCAGTCCCTGGGATATTATAAGTAATGGGAGAATCGTCAATAATACTTGCCGCGGTAAACCCTTTTTGTAACGCCAATGAGTACATAATCGGCTTAATACTGCTCCCTGGTTGCCTCAGAGCTGTGGTGACATTGAATGCTCCTGAAGGAGAGGCAAAGTAGTCAGAAGAGCCAACCATGGCGAGTATCTCACCTGTGGGGGGACGAGTAACAAGGATAGCTCCATTGGAGACTTGTAAAGTCTTCACCTTGTCAAGTTCATCTGTC
>JAUSJK010000068.1 GCA_030647255.1 bacterium | reverse complement strand
GTTCTGAATATTCCGGCTGAGGAAATATTTGTCATGGGAGACAATCGGCCGCGGTCGTCCGATTCAAGAGAGTTTGGTCCGGTTTCCATAAGCGGTATCATAGGACAAGTCTTTTACAGATATCTGCCGGCGACCAAAATGGGCTCGATAAATAATCCATTACCTGGCAAGCTTCAATCTATCCGAGATAATCGTTCTGTGTACTTATGCGTTCGTTTTTTTCATGATGCGGCGTAGCATTTCAGTTGACTCCTTTAAACTTCCTTTTATCTCAAAGATGAGTTTGCCTTTTATGCGGGTTTGAATAATTTTAGTCGTAAGTTCGGGGTATTTGGCCTTCATTCGTTCGATGAATGAAACCAACTCCTCTTTGGGTATATGTGATCCCCGTGATTTTACATTATATTTATATTCCCGAACAAGTTCTTCTGTTTGAAGAACGCTTAAATTTTCCTGGAGAACTTTTTCATATACGCTGACCATTTGTTCGGAAGTCGGGAGACGGGCGATACTAAACAAGTGGCTGACCGTAATCAGTTTGGAATAATATCCATCGATGACTAAATCGGGCAGCTTATTCAATCTGTATATGTGACAGATATAGGCAGGTTTCATTTTGAGAAGGACGCCGAGTTGAGTCACGGATATTTGATTATCCCGTCTCAGTTGGCGTATCAAGCGCGCTTTCACAAGGAAGTTGGATTCTTTCTGGATTTGCTCAATTACTTTGAGAACTTCGTCATTCATATTCCTTAGATCACGGATACGAATTGTTTACCTTCGTGTACATAAAATTTCACCATACCATCCTTCAATGCCATAAGTGTGAAGTCTTTCGATAGAAGTACATTCTCACCCGCACGAACTCTCGATCCTCTTTGGCGGATGATAATATTGCCTGATCTTACTTTTTGTCCACCCCACACTTTGACTCCGAGTCTTTTCGATTGGGAGTCTCTATTGCCGCTGACAGCTTTCTGTGCTTTTGTATGTGCCATGTGATTTAAATACTAACAATTTTCAACTTGCTTAGTTGGGGACGGAAGCCGGTGACTCTGCGAAAGCGTACTTTGGCTTTGAATTTGGCTACCCGTATCTTGTCCCCTTTCATATGTCCGACAACTGTTGCTTTTACCTTACTTTCGAGTAGAGGAGTACCAAGGGTAAGATCGCTTCCTTCACTATCAAATGTAGCCAATGTTTCAAGCTCTAGGTCTTTTTTTTCTTCAGTCAGTACCTTGTCGACTACTATCTCGTCGTTTTGCTTGACGAGATACTGCTTTCCGCCTGTTTTTACCACAGCAAACTTTGCCATAGGTACAATTATATCCGAAAAACAGTAAACTTCAAGGGTAGTTGAATCTAGGGAGAGCTGTGGTATACTATAGGTTATGAAAAATCCTGAAGAAGCTCAACCACCTTTAAGACTGCTCACCGAATATCAAAAGATACCGTACAAAATGCTGCCAGGTAAGATAATGGAAGTATGCAATAGTTTATGTAGAAGGGGATCGAAAGGTGAAGGACAGGCAGAAAGCCCATTACTGCTTTCTTATGTACAGACACAAGATGGATATGAAGAAAAACTTTTTACTATACTCCCACACCAACAATACTTTCCTAATAGTGACAGTGTACAAACTTTAGGATACTCTATTCAAGAGGCGGACCCTATTACAAAAGAACCTATTTGTTTGTATTCTGTTTCTCCATCGGGTATGACGTATAACAACGAATTAAAGGATGGAAAATCAACTAATAGATTATTATGGCAAGATGTATACGGATGTCTAGAAAATTGTATTTCTATTGAACAGCTCAAGTTATTGGCGAGAGATTTTTCTCCACAACGGCTATTTAACGAAATTGGTTATGGATATAAACCATGCAATAGTATTCCTGGTTTGGCTTCAATTCTTGATCCTAAACGAGATCCAGATAAAAGAAGAGAGGATTTAGAAAAAGCCTTTCAAGAAGCTCCATTTATATATGGAAACTTATTGTCCTCCTTTACATTACCCAAAGATAATAACCCTCATAGAAGACAATGGGAACTATTAATAAATGGGGGCAGTAAGAGAGGTTTTAATCAAGTACTTGCTTCGATTGTGCCTCAGCTACAAGATCCTAATTTTATTGAGTTTGCTGAAGAAAGTGAAAAAAAAGGGCTTCGTAATGAGCTTTGTATTATTGGATTAGGTGCACTAGGAGTGCTTGCATTAGAAAGTACATTTTCACCTGATTTTCCTTCTCCTATTCATCTACTACCGTTTTTGACAATGACCCCTATCGTAGTGCGATCTCTAGCTTCTTCACTAAGACACTTAGATTTTCTTGACTCACGTTCACGGCAAAAGAGCCAGGCCGAGCATCCAGGTAACAAGTGATGAGCCTCCATAGGAAATAAGGGGTAAGGTGATACCCGCGATAGGGAAAAGTCCCAGATTCATCCCCATATTCACAAATAACTGACAGATAAAATAAGAGAAGAAGCCGATGGTAAACAAAAACTTAAAATACCCTTCAGTATCCCTCTGATATGAGAACGTAATGATTTTTCTAATAAGATGAACTGTCATTGTTGCATAGAGAACAACTAAAGAGAGTCCTCCTATAAACCCAAACTGCTCAACAAGTGAAGAATAAGCAAAGTCAGTATGATTTTCAGGCAAGAAAAAAAGTCGAGACTGTGTTCCTAAACCCAAGCCCCTTCCTTGGAATTTGCCCGATCCTACCGCAATAAGTGCTTGCCTCATGTTATACGATGCTCCTTGACTATCAACGTGAGGATTGACGAAACTTAAGATGCGGTTCTTTTGGTAGCCTTTCAAAAAAAACCAGCTCAATGGAAGCAAAAGAAGAGTGCAGATGATAGTGTACAATACATACTTTTTCTTTATATGAGAGACGAGGATGATACCAAAAAAAATACACGCATATACGATCGCGTTACCTAAGTCAGGTTGCTTGAAGATGATAAAAGCGGGAAGCGCAAAGTATGCCATGCATTTGAGAAATAATATGGGATTGGAGTAATGGCGTTTATTACGAGAGATATAATCGGCTAAAAAAAGAATAAAAAATACTTTAAAAAATTCGGAACCTTGGAAAGAGAAGAAATAAAGGTCGATCCAACGACGTGACCCTTTTACCTCGAGTCCTATGATATAGGTTACGATAAGTAAGGCGATAAATGACCAATAAAAAAACTTTGAGTTTGTTCGGAAAAAACGCTGTCCAACGAGTTTGATACCTATAAATCCAAGAATGGCAAAAATACCAAAGACGAGTTGGTTCACCATTAAAGATTGATGAATACCAAGGAGATTAAACAATCCAAAGACATACAAAAACAGCGAAGGCAAAAGTAAAGTGAGCATATGATATCTTCAATAATCTATCTATTTAATCTCCAATTTTTCTCCAAGAAGAATGTTATTTGCGCCGACTTTTTTTTGTATAAAATCTTTGAAGGAGGAAAATGTATTGGGAATAGTAAGTGTTATAGTATCCTGCATAGTAAGGCCTTTTTCCTTACGATGTGTTTGTATCTCTCTTACGAGGTCTCTCATCTCACCTTCCAACTCTAGTTCGGGTGTAAGCGTCGTGTCGTAAGACACTTCAAGTGATTCTTTTTTTGAAGAATTAAACTCGACTTTTTTTACATTCAATTCTGATGCAAGAATACTTTCGTATTCTTTTCCAAACTCTTTATGAAGGAATTTTTTGTCTGTTCCCAGAGAAACTTTTACATTCGCCAGCGGTTGTCGTACTTTGAGTTTATTCTCTTTTCTGACCCGGTGACCGGCTTCAGCTATTTCCCGAATGATTTTCATATCGTGGAGTAGTTTTTCATCCACTTGATTGGTACTACTAGGCCAATCGGCAAGATGCACTGACTCTTTAGAAGTGAGAGTGGTGTACATTTCTTCCGAGATAAACGGCATGAAGGGGGAGAGAACGATACTTAATTGAGTCAGTATTGCATATAGGGTAGAATAAAAGGACTCTTTATCCTGCGTATTTTCTGAGTTGACTCCGACTCTTTCTCGAGATCTTCGGATATACCATGTGGAAAGATCGCTGACAAATGATTCTACCTCAAGCGCTGCATCTTTGGCGTCAAATTTTTTGAGATTTATTTCTACTTTCTGAGTAAGTTGTAAGAAACGACTTATTATCCATTTATCTAGTAAAGATTTATTTTCAATTTTGAACTTTAAGCTTTGAACTTTGAAGTTGTCTTGATTTGCATATTCAAGGAAATATTTATATGTATTCCATAGAATAAGATAAAATCTTCTGCGTGCATCGTTGACCTTGTTCTCTCCAAAGAGTATATTATCGGCAGGATTATGACTGGTGCAGATCCATCTAATAATATCGGCGCCAAACTTATTTGCCCCCTCGACAAATTCGATCGCATTACCGACACTTTTATGAAATGGTTTGCTATTTTCATCTAGCATTGTGCCAAATCCCAATACTGTTTTGAAAGGATTTGTGTCCGCGAGTACCGTTGACATGGCAATAAGTGCGTAAAACCAGTTTTTAAACTGGCCTGGGAATGACTCCGTGATAAAGTCAACGGGAAACCATTTCTCCCATTCTTTTCTGTTTTTTGTATACAACGGCTCACCTT
>JAUSJK010000047.1 GCA_030647255.1 bacterium | reverse complement strand
GGCCAATTGTTCCAACTATTGGATTTCATCAAGGGTATGGAGAAACATGGGCAGTAAAAAATACCTATGCCGGAAATATTTACCGTTTTCATAATGGGATAGATATTTCAGGTTCTTCAAACAGTGTTACTGCTGTTGCAGACGGTGAACTATACAGAGGTAGTTATGCAGTTGGCTGCACACTTTCGTATGTAAAATTAAAACATAAGGATTCTAATCTCTCCACTCTTTATTTGCACGTCTACTCAGAGTAAACATTATATTTCCCCGTCATTCTGGGGAGGAACAGTTCGACAAGCTCACTGTGACGACTCCAGAATCGTGGTTAATTATATTTAACAACGATCCTGGATGCGTCCTGAGCAACGCCGAAGGACTTACCAGGATGACGAAAGATTTTGTCGATTATAATCCATTGACCATTGTTTGTGTTCCTTCTAGAGTGTAAGTAATGGTGAAAGCATTGACTCTATGTTTTATAGTTCTCCTTTTCTTTCCTCTTTATCCTCTATTTGCCTCTATCCGTATAAATGAAATCTATCCCGCTCCCGTATCGGGAGATTTTGAGTGGATAGAATTATATAATCCCGATGAGGCGGCCGTCGATATTAGTCATTATTCTCTCCTTGATCTGGTCAATAACAAAATTAGTATTCCTTCACCTCTTATCGAATCTCTCGGTTTTACGATTGCGACGTCAACGGGAATACTTAACAATACAGGGGACACCGTATTTCTTAAAAATGATCTGGGTGAAACGATACAGATTGCCACATACTCGGGAAGTTTTACCAGTTCCAAATTTTATGCCAGTTGTCCGGATGGATCGCTCGATTTTGCAGTTCTCTCTCAACAAACTAAAAACGTTTCCAATCTGTCTGCCTGTCCGATAACTCCCACACCTACCCCAACACTCGGCGAACCTACTCTTACGCCAACTTTTACTCCTTCCCCTACTCCAACTGTAGTTATATCTCCTACTCCTACTTCTCCGCCGACACCCACAGCAACTCAAACGCCAACTACTATTCCCAGTCCCACACCAACAACGTACATAAATCCTCAAAACATATATATTTCTGAAGTGATGGTCAATACCCTTTCGGGAGAAAAAGAATGGGTAGAGATATATAACGACAATAATGTTGAAGTATCTCTTCTTAACTGGTTTATCGATGATGAAGAAAATGCCGGTTCCTCAATGAGATCGGTTTCTTTATCTATTCCTCCCAAAAAATATGCCAGTGTCGACCTTACCTCTTCTATTTTCAACAATACAGAAGACTCTGTCCGTCTTCTCAACAGCGAAAAAGTACTCATAGATAGTTTTGAGTATGGACAGTCAGAACAAAATAAGACATATGGCCGCATTTCCTTTTCTATAGATGATTTCTGTCTTCAGGAGCCTTCTAAAAATGAAATTAATAATCCGTGTATTAATCCGACATCTGCTCCTACGCTTACGCCAACACGAACACCCACCCCTTCCCGCACTCCGACTCCCACAAAGAATTCTCTGCCAATTCTTTTTTCTCCCTCACTAACACCTATTCAAGTAAAAAATTCTGCTGTAACTTCTTTTAATACTCCTATTACTTTTTCATCCCTTCCCGAAGGTATACAAAATATCGCTTCGAATGAGTCTCCACAAAAAAGTGATGGAAACATATTGGGAAAAAAAACCCATTACACCGGTTCATCTCCAAAAAAAACTGCAGATATTGGAACTCTCTCTTTCGCCTCTATTTCTCATTCCCTTTTGACACTCGGACTGGTTTTGCTTAAAATGAAAAAACATGCATAATCTTAAAAATTTATTCACTCCAAATTCTTCAAACAACTTTAAATCAAAAAGTATCCAAACGAGCTTTCTTTCCTCATACCTCGTACTCATCTTAATTGCCGCCCTTGCTTTTACAAAAATCAACCATGCATTTCCCAATGTGCTCGGATTTGCGACAGACATCACCACCCAAAAACTATTTGCGTTGACAAATGATGAAAGACAAAAAGATGGTTTAGCTCCTCTGACTTACAACGAAAAATTGGCCCAGGCAGCTGATGCAAAAGCTCATGATATGTTCGCCCGCAGCTATTGGGCACACTACGGTCCCGACGGGACAACTCCCTGGAATTTTATTCTCAATGCAAAGTATCAATATGAATACGCGGGTGAAAATCTGGCCCGTAACTTTTTATTCAGCAATGGAGTTGTCGACGCCTGGATGAACTCTAAAACACACAGAGAAAATATTTTAAGAAAAGAGTATTCGGAAGTCGGCTTGGCTGTCGTTAACGGTACTCTCAACGGCGAACCAACCACACTCGTAGTCCAGATGTTTGGCACACCTTTGTCGGGACAGGTTGCCTCCGCCATCACTCCTCCCCCGATTATCAAACCTACAACCATTCCAAACCAGTTAGTGTCAAACCCCGCAGTTGTCGCACATGATGTTCAACCCCGTATTAATATCTTCCCCGCAGCTTTTAAATTAAATATACTATTAATGGGCGCACTTATATTTATTCTATTGATTGATTTTTATATCGCCGCCCGTATGAACATCATCCGTGTCGGCGGAAAACATCTCGCCCACGTTTTATTTTTAGGTTTTATTCTTATCGC
>JAUSJK010000041.1 GCA_030647255.1 bacterium | reverse complement strand
CGGTTTTTTGGTTGCGTGTGCGGCTGCCCGCGATACTGCCATAGAAACGGATAATAGTGCATTCGCTCCTAATTTTGATTTATTCTCCGTTCCATCCATTTCAATCATCTTCTGGTCAATTTCCTTGGGACTTTCGACTTTCAGACCTTTGACTGCATTGGCGATGCTATCATTCACATTATTCACCGCTTTCTTTACTCCAAGCCCCATATATCGTTTCGGATCGCCGTCGCGGAGCTCAATGGCTTCATGCGAACCGGTTGAGGCACCTGAAGGAACGGAGGCGGAGTGGACAGATCCGTCTTCAAGTGTTACAAAAGTTCTCACAGTAGGTTTGCCCCGGGAGTCAAGTATTTCGATAGCTTTTACAGAAGAGATTTTCATGCAATATATCATATCATATAATGGACATATGGAAAAAAATATTTTTAAAGATGCGGTCGAGGCGCCGGCACTTATGATTGATAAAGCAGCTAACACAACGAAAAAAGTAAATAAAGAAATAGCATCGCAAGAACAGGTAAAGGTGGTTAGAGGATATCTTGATACTCTTGGTCCCGGGTTAGTAACGGGGGCGGCGGATGATGACCCTTCGGGTATCGCCACCTACTCACAGGCAGGTGCTCAGTTTGGATTTAAGTTTCTTTGGTTGGCATTATTTACATTTCCTCTGATGTCTGTGGTGCAGGAAATGTGCGCCCGTATTGGTTTAGAAACAGGTCGAGGGTTGGCAGGTAATATTCGTATCCACTTCCCCAGATCTGTCATATACTCGATCGCCTTTTTACTTTTTCTTGCCAATGCGCTTAACTTGGGAGTGGATTTGGGCGCAATGGCCAAAGCGGTCCAACTTATATATCCCGGTTTCCCTTTTTCTTTGGCTGTTGTGGGACTGGCTGTTATAAGTCTTATTATGCAGATTGCCATACCGTATAAACAGTACATAAAGTACCTGAAAATTCTGGTGATTGTACTCTTTTCCTATGTCATCGCCGCTTTTTTAAGTCATCTAGACTGGAAAGATGCAATTTATCATACTATTGTTCCGTCTTTTAGTTTTAGAAAAGAAGAATTGTTTCTCATCTGTGCAATTTTGGGAACAACCATATCTCCTTATCTTTTTTTCTGGCAAACATCACACGAGATAGAAGAGGAGATTTTAAAAGGAAAGACAAGTATTAAGCTTCGTGAAGGTTCAACCCCATATGAGATTAAGGAGATGAGGATAGACGTATGGTCGGGCATGCTCATCTCAAACATCATCACTTTCTTTATCATCGCGACGACAGCGGGAACTCTTTTTGCCAACGGAATTACGAACATTGCGACGGCGTCTGATGCGGCGTTGGCCTTGAGACCATTGGCGGGTGAATATACATTTCTTCTTTTTGCATTAGGAATCATCGGCACAGGGTTACTTGCCGTACCTGTGCTGGCCGGGTCGGCTTCATATGCGGTCGCTGAAAGTTTTTTTTGGAAAGAAGGTCTTTACAGAAAATTAAAGTCAGCTCCAGGTTTTTATGGAGTGATCATCATATCCGTTATTGTAGGACTTCTTATTAATTTCACGGGAATCGATATTATCAAAGCGCTTATTTATTCGGCCCTTGTCAACGGACTTATTGCTCCTATTGTATTAGTCTTCATCGTTCTTATTAGCAGCAATAAAAAGATCATGGGGAAAAGAGTTAATCATCCCGTGACGACCGCCATAGGGTGGACAACTGTCTTTCTCATGGCCGTGTCCGGAATTGCCGCTATCATTTCGCTATTTTGAAATGAATTTAGGTTTATAATGAAATAAATATGAGCCTTAAGAATATCTCCTCCTCAACTAAAGCGGCAATACTTCTTGTATTCGTTGCCCCTGCGATTGAACTCTTTGGTAATACACCTCCGATCATATTCTTTCAACCGCTTGTTTTTTTTGTCTTTCTTCTCATTTACGGGACAATCGCTCTTCTTATCCGGGAAATTTCGATCAAATGGAAACTGGGACTGTTCGGATTAATCATCCTTGGCATTGCCTACGGGATTTTCAATGAAGGAATAGTTGCCAAAACACTTCTTTTTGCAGAGCATGTGCCTATCCCGACGTACGATCATTACGGTATTTTTTTTGGTATCAATTTTGCCTGGTTTTCTTACATCACTTTTTTTCATAGTCTTCACTCCGTGATTTTTCCCATATTACTTGTCTATTTTCTTTTTCCAACTGTGTCACAGACACGATGGGTAGGCGGAAAGAAATTGGCCTTGTTGAGCGGGTTGGGACTGCTTGCGGGAGTAGGACTATTTACGAATAAAGACAGTTATCATGCGGATCCGATATATCTCGGTGTATTTGCTCTCATGATAGGTGCTCTTGTGCTTCTAGCTTATTTTCTACCAAAAACACTACAGATACGGGAAGAGGGAGAGTTCCGTTGGAAATCATGGATCATGGGCGTTGTGACATTCCCTCTGTATCTTGGTATGTTTGTCATCTCAAACCAAAAATTACCACTCCTTCTCTATTCTTTATATTTTATTGTGAGTCTTTTCGGGGTGTATTATTTACTGAAAAAATTGAAGATGTACGACGTTACCTCATTTCTTTTATTTGGCATGGGAAGTTTTATGTTTTTGGGGTTTTTGGCTATTCCTGGTTTCTTGGGGAGAAGACTTATAGATGGAGTAGTTGTGATTCTTATATTTGAAATAATTCTCACAGTACTGTTGTTTAAAATAAGAAGAAGAAAATCTACTATGTCGAGCTTCAATAAGAAATAGTTTGACATTCAGTATACACTTAGTATATACTTCATATATATGAATACAGCGGTGATAAATATAAAAACAGAGCAAGAGGTCAAATCAAAAGCTCAGAAAGTAGCGAGAGAGCTGGGATTCAGTTTAAGCGCACTTATTAATGCTTACCTTAAAGATCTTATCAAGACAAGAACGGTCTTCTTTAGCTCCCGCTCCGAAGAACCTTCCAAATATTTTATCTCTATGCTTAAAAAATCGAGAGATGATATCAAAAAAGGGAAAATAGTCTCTTTTAATACCACACAAGATGCTCTGTCATATCTTGATGGAATAAACAAAGAATAAATCATGTCCTATCAAAGGATAGACTTATCCAAAACATTCATTAAACAATTAAAAAAAGCTCCAATCGAGATTCGTTTACAGTTTCGTAAAAGATTTGAGTTATTTTTAAATAACCCTCACACGCTTTCATTACGTAATCATTCACTTAAAGGAAAGCATATTGGTTTACGTAGCATCAATATTACTGGTGACTGGAGGGCACTGTATAGTGAAAGAATGGAAAAAGATAAAATGATAGTTATCTTTGAACTCTTAGGAACGCACAGCCAACTTTATAAATAGGAATAAGCTATTTATACTATTGACAAAAGTAATGTATAAGTATAATATTAATGTAATATGACTTATACAGTATCAATCACCAGTCAGGGACAGATAAGTATTCCTATGCCTCTGCGTAAGAAATTAGGCTTGGAAAAGGCCAAAAAGGCTGTTGTGTATGGTGGTAAAGACGGCTCTATCATCGTTGAACCTATTCTTGACCTACTTTCTTTAGAAGGCGCTGTAAGTACTACCACAAAGTCTTCCTTACAGGAAATAAGAGAAGAATTTGGAAACCATTTAGCTAAAAGGAAAAGAAAATGAAAAAATATATCGCAGATGCAAATTTCTTTCTACGATTTCTTCTGAATGATGTTACTTCACAAACAAAGATTGCAAGAGAGTATTTAGTAGATGCAAAAAAAGGAAAACTAAAGATACAAGTCTTTCCAATAACTATTTTTGAGATTCACTTTGCGCTCACAAAGTACTACAAGCTTAAAAAGGAAGAAGTAATAATGTTTATTAAAAGTATAGTAACAATGTCTTATTTGGACATTATAGATAGACAATCATTTCTTTCCGCTTTATCTCTGTACCGAAAAAATAATATCGACTTTGTCGATATATATCTTTTTAGTGTAGCCCAAGATAATAACGCTGATATTTTAAGTTTTGACAAAGACTTCCAGAAAGTAAAAATATGAGCAATATTACAAGGATCCAAAAAAGTAAATTTACTCTTGTTCTAATTGTAGGTTGGGGTTGGGGATGAATGTTTGGGGAAGTTTGAGGGAAATCATCGAGAGATTTCCCCACGGGAGAAATCCCAGATTCTCTGATGGTTGGATGGCGATCGCCACAATTGATTCTCCTTCTTTTGTTTCAGGTATGTCGACCCAGATCTCCTGCCAGTCTCCGGTAATAAATATTCTTTTGGTTACCAGTACTTTTTTTGCGGCGTTTATAAAAAATACATTCCACGTGTATTTTGATAGTTGCTTTAGATTTCCTAAGTCTGCCTTTATGGGAATATGAATCTGATTGCCGGCTGTAAATACAGGTGCGGAGAGGAGGACGGAAGATTTTGCCTGAGTGACCCGCATAACAATGGATTCCTTTGAAGAAAGAGAACTGTCTCGCAGGAGTCCTTCTCTTTCCGTATTCCAGTCTACTGCCTTTGGTATAGGTACGTAGAGTTTTTTGACATCAGGTTTTGTTCTTTTGGCCAAAATCCAGGCGAGCTTGTTCTTTTTCACCACCGAGTAATTATCTTCAATATAGTCTTCTATTTTTGTCCGGAATCCCTCTATAAATACATGGCTTCCATCTGTGAAAAATCCGGAAGAGACACCGCTGAGAGACGATAGCAAATCCGGGGCGTTGTATGTATTGATGACGATAAGCTTTGGAGGATGAGCGAGGAGTGCTGAAGTGAGGGTTGTCGGCCTGTCGGCAAGTAGGTTGTAAGGACCGTTTCTGTATGACAGAACATAATCCTGAGGAGAACTATGAGAAAGAATATAGTCTGTTGTATCTTGGTAATCTTTCGCAATATTCTCGGGAAGATATACTCCGGCTCGGGGAAGATATGTTTTTTTGATGTTTTCATTTTTCCAAAGAGGCGATTCGGAAACAGTACGTATGATTCCTGGGAGACCGGAAGATATGATAAGCCATATGAGTATCCCTATGCCAATCTGGCGAAAGCGGTGAGAAAACGACCCAGAAGTAAGCACGTAGGCAAGAATCAGAAAAGGAAACGTGAAACTGTTGGAGATATGACACGGAGTCGAAAGCTCTGCTATATAACTCAACAAACTATATATAAGAAGAGGAATAAAAACGATCACCCCTCTTGATTTACGGTAATACACGCATATGATAAAAAAAATAATGAGGATTGGAATGGCCATGTAATAATTCATTCTCTGAAAAAAATGGAAGAGATTGAGCGTGATACTTTGTGAATAAGGATCGGAGGCGATATGTGTTATGTCACCGAGCCGAGGGAAGATGTCGCGGCACGTATCCATATAAGTGCTTTGTGTGCGTCCGACATTTGAGATAAAAGATGCGACAAGAAATACAGCGCCAAAAAGTATTTTTTTATTATTTTTATGATAGATGCCGACACAGAGAAGTATGAAACCCAGGGCGGGGATGAGATGGGTTACTGAGTTAAAATCATTATTTATTCCGTAGATAAAGAGTAATGATAAAAAGAGAAGCATACCTTTTTTTCCGAGTATTTGTTTTCCCAACACATAACTTAATCCCACGCCAAGAAGAGGAAGGAAAATAAGGTCATTGAACATTGATAAAAAAAATGCTCCTTTTTTTAGGAGTAGAGAAAAAAGATTAGCTATGCTTTGCCAGTGAGGTTGATAGTCAATAGAACCGAAGTATCTCGTAACATCAAAGTTCAACAAATTGAATACCGCATAGCCGATATAAAGAAGAACTATGAGTCCAAGGAAAAGAGGATAATAATCTCTAGATTTCATTGCTTTATCTATCATACACTGCTCCGAGTTCTACTACGGTAGTTTTTCCTCTCTCTATCGGGTCGAGGCGGGGAGTAGAACCCACTGTGGGAATATGAGGAGTGATGAAGAAATGATAGCGGTATATGTTTTCCGGCTGAGGAGAGATAGATAAAGGCAATTTTTCATTTACTTCCGATTGAGGAATAAGCCCGATAAATAAATTAGTATCTTTTGAGTAGCTAAGCGCATTTGTCAATTCTATTCCTAATCTTTCCGTTTCTTCATTCGTGAGAGCAAGTGATTGAGAGATTGTTTGAGAAAATGCTTCCAGATTTTTTCTTTCTATTACCCATCCCGAATCGGGTTTTTGGAAATGGACCGCAGAATATTCATAGTAAAGATATGGATGAGGCATAGTTATTTGCCATGTATTTTTTTCAGAAATGGCGGGATCGGAATAGGTAAGCTTGAATTGAGGAGAGATAAGAAACTTCATGCCCATTGTTCCATAGACAAAAAGCGACGGTGAGGGACCTGTAACTCGTATAGGACACAGTCCGCTCGTGTTTGTAAACGCTCCCAAATACTCCATGATCAGATCCATTTGCTCCCGAATGTTATTGGAAGGATTGCTGTCGAGTTGAGATCTCAAGTCGTCAAGGCTTTGCTGAAGGGAGCTCATATCGCTTTGGGAAGGGATAATATACCATTTGGTATCGTACTCTTCGAATCCGAATGTGGCTCCATATGCCGATCTGATATCAGTGAAGCAGTGCTCACAGGTGGTATCTTGACACCGTGAGTTGTCCGGTGTCGGTATAGCAGGGCTATCAGTCGGTTCCTCTGTCGGCGGTCCTGGGGTGTTGGTCGCTTTCGGTGTGGGGCTCGGAGTACCGGCTCCCCATTTGATGAGAATGCACGACCCTTCATTGAGTATATATCCGGGGGGACACGGGGTAGGTGTCGGGGTAAACGTAGGAGTAGCGGTGGGGCCAAAAAACTGAAATGTTCCCTGTTTCTGTCCCCGGTCATTCACATTCGACACACTGCTCGTCGAAGTGCCAGCTACCTGCCCGCCATTGCTTCGCGCAGGCGATGGCAGGCGGGCCTGCCCAGCGTTACTCTGCAGATTGCGATTAGCTACGACTGTTTGGATAAATTGAACGGTGTAGCCCGTGGCCAACTTGGCGGTTCCTCGAATCAGATACATTGGCTCAAACACAGTCTGTATAGTTGAGGGAGGTTGTTCGAGATACACGATGGCATAATCCTGGACGGTCGCCTCTTGAGCGATAACTTTATTATCAGGATAAATCTTATTCGGTTCTACCTGTCCTTTTCCGACAGGCTTCACAAATGAAAATGAAGCTTTCTTGGCAATAAACATATCGAGAGCTTCTTGCGGAGAAACAGTGGCGGTGACTGGTGCAGAGACGGTAATAAAACGAATATTCGAATCCGCTGCAACAACCCGTTTGTCTTTTTCCGATACTTGAACCGTGATAGTATTAAAGTCATTTGGCCGTTTTAATCCGTCTTGTTTGGTTGAAGTGTCGTAAATATTGGTATCGGGCGTGTTATCATATACCATTCCCGGCTGTAGAGTGGTAAGTCTTTGCAGTTCCGGAACATTGACGAGGCCTACGGAACTGACGATAGGTAGGCCCATTTTTTCCCAGTCTCTGTGGCACTCGACGTAGGTGACATTGGGTCTGTTTTTCTTTTTGTATGTCATAGGGCAGGTGATCGTTG
>JAUSJK010000040.1 GCA_030647255.1 bacterium | reverse complement strand
GCAGGATGTCAAGCCTCATATGGATAAAATCTCCGCGAAGCATAAGAAGGATCCTAAGAAACTGCAACAAGAACAGATGAGACTCTATAAAGAGTTTGGGATCAATCCGGCTTCAGGGTGTCTTTTTATGATAATCCAAATTCCTATTTTTATCTCACTTTACAATACTCTCTCTTTAGTTTTAACTAATGGAAGCGGTGCTAAAATGATCGAATCGATCAATAAAGTTCTCTATTCTCCAGCATTACACATAGACAAGATTGATCCATGGTTTTTGGGCTTAAATCTGGCTCTTTCTCCAGCCAAAGCCGGAGTTTGGTATTATTACGCTCTTCCTGTTATTACGGCCGTTCTTCAATTTTTGCAGGCAAAAACTACGATGATGCCGGGCGCACCACCAGCCGTTGTAGAAAATAAAGACATTAAAAAAGACGGAGATAAAAAAGAAAAACACAGTGGAGATGATTTTCAAAAAGCGATGAATACTCAGATGAAATTTATTTTCCCCCTGATGATCGGATATTTTTCATACACGCTTCCGGCAGGACTGTCTTTATATTGGAATATCTTCTCCCTATTTAGTATAATGCAATATCGCCAGCTCAAAGCTGCCAAGAAATAATTATTACATTTTTTTATTTATATGGATAAAGTTGCCACAATAAAGAAAGAAGCAGAAGCGCTCCTTTCTAAAATGATATCGACGTTTGAGGTAGAAGTAGAAGAGGATGAGGGTGCATATCATATTATTATCAAAGCCGAGGAAGAAGCGCCGACAGTGATCGGAAGACATGGAGAAACAATACGGGCGATTCAAAAAATACTGGAAGTGGTTCTCTATAAAGCACTGGGAGAATCTGTCAGTCTTTTAGTAAACGTCAATGATTATAGGGAAAAACAAAAAGAGAGACTCCACGAACTCGCGTCCCAGCTGGCTGAAAAAGTCAAAGACCAAGGGAAAGAGATGTATTTCCGGGGTTTGTCTTCGTATGAAAGAAAAATGGTCCACGAATATATTACAACAACCTATCCAGATCTGACGACCTTCTCAGTTGGGGAAGGCAGAGAAAGACAGCTTGTTATTTCTCCAAAGAAAGAAGATGGATCAACAGCCGAAGAGTCTTCAGAAAAGACCGTTTAACCCCGTTCTCATACTGTTTCTACCAATACTCGCAGTATTTGACATCTTTTCTTACTGGTTCAACCGCTCCGCCTGTCTTGAATGCGACGACTTTCCAAAATTCCTTAAAGAAACTTCTATAAGCATGTACATAATCCGAGAAACGGCGAAGAGAATACAACATAAAGCATGAAACATGAAACGCGGAACCTAGAACCTAAAAATATATTCCTCTTATTGTGTCATCCTGGCCTGCCTGCCGGCAGGCAGGTAAGTCCTTCGGCGTTGCTCAGGACGCATCCAGGATCGGAGTTAATTCATTGACAACGATTCTGGAGTCGTCATTTCATTCCTCCCCAAAATGACGAAGTATTTTTTATACCAAATACCAAATACAAAATACTAGATACTATATAGGCTTTTTTGTCAAGTTCGCATTCGCTTCTCTCCCTGAAAGATGGTACAATTTTTCCATATGGTAGCAACCCCACCTGAAACACCAAGACCGGGCCAGGATGACTTTAATATGGCTCGAGAACAGATGCGGGAGTCAGTCAATAAAGCTCCTGCTCCTCAGCAGAAGGCTGACGTGGTGAAAGACGTGATTGCCCATTTTCTTTCAAAAGATCTTGAGGCAGAACAACTTCGTAATAACACCCAAGGGGGAAAGGGAAATATACCTGTCACTCAAGGACTGAAAGAAAAAGAATTGAAAAAAAACGTTATGCAGGTCTTTGAAGGTATAAAGTTCCTTCGTACACCTGCCTTAGCGGGTCAGATAGATAATAATCTTCTCGGGTCACAGAAAGTCACCGAAAAATCAATTCGTTTACTGCGACATTTAGACGATCAGGTGGGAAAAAGAATTCCCGAAGAAGCGCTTCCTTTTGTATATCCGCTTATTTCCAAGTCGTTACAGAAAGAGTTATCTTTTGATGAACTAAAACAGGAATTTAATAATTTAAAAGCAAGTTTGCCAGGTTCTTCACTTCTTAAAGAAATAGGTGAGGTGATAGTTAAAACTGAGCATGAAACTTCGGGTCGGCCTGAAGCTGAGTTAAAAGAAGAATTAGGAGCACGTGAAGAAGACTTAAAGAAAGATACGGGGAACTTAGGTGCCGAATATCAGTTTGATCAAGACTGGCGGGGTAACTATGAGAGATACGTTGATTTAGAAGATAAGGAATTCATCCATTCATTATATTCTAAGGATAATTTCACAGAATATGTTAATAAATTAAAGCAAAAACTGGCAGAGTTACGCCCAGACATTGGGCAGGAAGAACTGAACGAAAAAGTATCCCATCAATTAGAAGTGTACTGGGTTAAGGTGTTGGGTAAACTTTATAACCGAGTAGATGATGAACCGAGGCAGTTGTTTGAGCAGATCATCACACAAGATCCTTTTAAGGGAATACAAGCGACAAGCCGAACCATGAGGGATACTATGTTTCGACTAGCAAGAAATCTGATGAGTACTAGGGAGGATTTGTCTAAAGTCACAACGAGGGATCTACTTACTATCAGAGGAGAGGCAGGACTCGATATTCAAAATATAAATATCAAAATGCCAGGAAAAGATCCTGATAAAAAAACAGAAAAAATGAGAGTTCGGTTAAATCCACTTCTTATTCCCAAACAGGTTGATATTGGGCACTTTGTTGAGTATTTGGGACTTGTGGCGGAAGACTATGTAAGCACTCGTGAGTACTTACATAATGCTCGTGCAATCTACCATATGCCGGCAAAACCGGCTGACCAGGGCGGATTCTATGGACAACTGGCAGGCTATGCCGAGCATAATATGGAGTCAATAGGTATAGACGGCATGTTATTTTTACCTGATTCTGATCTGATGATGATGGCCCTCAGACTTTACGATAAAAAGCTCGATGAAGAGTTTGCCATGAGAGATTGGATACATACACCGACGATGTTCACGAATGAATTCTCCAAAAGGTATACGAAGATAGAATCCGACGTCTTGGATGAGCTTAAAGGAATATATGGAGGTCAGGAAGATCGTAATGGTCTATACATCGATGAGCATCGCCTAAAAAGTGCTCTCTCTATGGCTATCGGTGCTTCGCGAGGTGTGTTTTTCAATGAGGTGGAAAAAGCCTCTTTTGCCGATCCTCCGCTTACTCCTGAAGGTGGTCCTAATTTTCTCAGTTACTACACAAAAGATTCGGCTGCTTTGACGACGTTAAATCCTTTACATGACAAAATGAGGTGGCAAAGCGAAAGCTCTTGGAACCCCATACTGTTTTTGCCCGTAGAAGGGTTTGAAGGTACACTCAACAATCCTTGGCAAACGTGGGATCACAAAATGTTGTGGGATAAAATGCAGGGGTTTAAAGAATCGTTTCTCGCAGGGCGGCAACAGATAGGGGATGGAAAACTCTTCGTGGACTTCATGATGAATATAGGCAACGTGGGCGGACCTTTAAAAAGAGCCGGCTGGCGGTTAAATTACGGACACGAACCTTATTATATTTTTGAAGACAAGGCCGGTTATAAAATCGATGTGATGAAAACATGGAAAGCACTTGAATATATCGGCTATGACCCCCTACTTCAGTTTGTCAATGAAAAGCCTGCGGGTATGGGTGAATTTTTGCAATCAGCAGAAGATAAGCCGAGGAGAACAGAATTTTTTAAATATGTA
>JAUSJK010000039.1 GCA_030647255.1 bacterium | reverse complement strand
CTTCTTTAAAGTTAGACATGACTAGTCAGAATAATTATTATAGGTTCATAATTATATATGAAATCCTATAAATGAGACATCATCTTGACTTAACCTGAGATATTTCTGATAATGAACTGTAATGAAAGAATCACAGGTGAGAGAGTTGAAGGAGAAGATAGGCGTTCTCAAATCCCTTCCCTCTGACGAACTGGGTAGGACTGCGAGCGAGCTCCTTTTGCAATATCGGAATGAACTTCATAATCTTGAATCCTCCGTTTTATTAAATGAAGATCATAAGGCTGATCATCATGAAATAAAAAAAATAGAGACAACAAAAGAGGAAAATGAAAAAGTATCCGATTGGTGGTCGAACTGGTACACGGAAAACTCGATCAATCTTCTTCTATATGTCGGTGCGTTTCTTATTCTTGCTTCTGCGTCCATTTTTGTCGCGTTTCAGTGGGGAAGTTTAACAGGAACTGTAAAAACTCTACTTCTGATGCTCGTTACTATTTCTTTCTCGGGACTGGGAGTATTATTCGGTCAGAATCCTCGTATTAAACAAGCAGGGATAGTATTCAGTTCCATAGGTGCGTTACTAATACCTCTCTGTGGAATCGCATCATATAACTTTGTATTTAAATATACTGATATTTCGGGAGGATGGATATGGTGTATCACATCAGTCGTGTCTCTTTTGTATTATATTCTACTCGTGCGAGTTCTTCGCTCACCTTTTTTTACCTATATCAGCAGTATCTCGGGCGCTTCGCTGGCTCTTTCCTTAGTCAACGTGTTCGGCTTACATAAAGACTACTATATATTTGCCGCTATCATGTCTGCGATGATGATGCTTCTAGGCAGACTACAGCTGGGGCGAGACGCCGATCATGACGAGATAGTCGCTTTGCCTATGGAAAAGGCCTCCCAGGTCATTATGGTAATTGCCGTACTGTTTGGATTTAGTCAGGGATTGGCTCAAAATACACTTTTCACTTTTCAAGGGTGCATGAGCATTACTCTCGTCACTTCTTACTATGCGATTTCATATTTTTATTTTCGTAATCTGTGGCAGTTTGCTTTGAGTATTATTGGTATTCCTGTAAGCATTATTTTTTTCTCCCAGTGGCTACATATTCCTTCATTGGGGTTGATAGTTATTCTGTATGGACTAAGTTTTGTCGGCATGTACTTTATTCATTATCTCCGTCAGGGCAAGCATATAGAAGAAGCAGGAATAGTACAGACCGTCTCCGCCATACTCTTAGCATATATATTTATTCATTCGATCACAACTTTTTCATTATGGTATAAAGTTTTGTTTGGCGTTTTGACAGCAGTAGAGCTCTATGGATTATTTTATATCACCGGCAGTGCTTATTATATTTTAGGAGCCACGATAAGTATCATCATAACTATTTTTACCGTTCATATGGCATTGTTCGAGTCAGGTAAGGAGTATATTCTTTCCTCAACATATCTTGTCCTGGGTATAGTCCATTATGTATTCACCGTCTACTTTAAATCACATAAGAAAATGGCGGAGATGCTGGGTCTTTCATGCGCATTTTTATTTGTCATCAGTTATTTTGCCTCTTCTGTTTTTACTTTTCCTTATCAGCAACTTATTATATTTGTCACACTTGTCATTGTTAGTTTTTCCGCCTCGGTACGATTTTCCCAGAAAAATCTTTTGTATGTGTCCAATATTTTTATATTTATGAGCGTCCTAAAAATATTGAGCATTCTCAATCTTGAATTTTCCATGTATCCGCTTATTTTTACTTTTATTGCCTATGTGATGTACGGGATAGGCTATTTGGTTCCGGAGAGATTCCGGGAAGAATACAAAACGAGCGGATATGTAGCCGCCATTTTTATACCATTTCTGTTTTATGTTCAGGGAGCAGGCTACGGATATGATCGTCAACTTACCAGGATGACTCTCATTTCAGGCTACGCGGCAGCCGGACTCACCGGATGGGAATGGTATGCGAGAAAAACACTCAGAAATGTCTATATTTTTGCCACTTCAGGAATAATCATGTACTTGTGGCAGATGAACTATCTCCATTTCATAGAAACACAAATATACACGATACCTCTTGCCGTATATTTTATGTTCCTTGCATATACACGCAAGAAAGTAAGGGACGAATCACTGCAAAAGTTGTTTAATTATATTGGGCTGTGTGTTCTTTTTTTCAACCTCTTTTTTCAGGTTATTTCGGGAGAAAATTTGGTATATACCTTGCTTATGGGGGTAGAGGGAATAATTCTCTTAGGGCTTGGCATATCGTGGGTGTATGATCTGTATAAATATGCAGGCATTGCGGCTATCGGGATCGCGGTACTGACAAGGACATACGTTTATATCCTCATGATTCCCAAATGGTTGCTTACAGGATTTGTAGGTATGGCTTTTTTAATCTTTGCCATATATCTTCTTTTAAAACGCCAGGAGCGTAAGTAATTCTCAGATACTCGTTTGACTTTTGAGCCAGTACTTGGTAACTTTAAGCGTTACCTATTTATTTTTATATGGCAGTCAAGAAAAGAGGATCGCGCACAAAAAAGACATCTCTTGTAAAAAAGAGAACGTTTGGGAGAGTGAAGAGGCTAAAAAGAAGCAAGAGAAGTAAATAACCATTACCATTCATTTTTGACAAAAAATCTGCTATACTTGAGACATAGTCACATCTTCAATAGATGCCAATATCAAACTGCTTACTTTGAATTCAGTTTAGATTTGTGCTCCATTTATTGATATGTTGAACTTAGGAAAGGAGTTGATAAAACATGGATAAAAATAAACTATTTGTCGGAAGTCTTCCTTGGTCAATAACCAATGATACCTTAAGAGATCTTTTTGCAGAATTTGGAGAGATCACAGAAGCTATCGTGATCACAGATCGTGACACAGGTAGATCAAAAGGATTTGGTTTTGTAACATTTACAAACGAAGAAGATACTAAAAAAGCTCTCGTTATGCACGGTAAAGACATAGAAGGTAGGCCAATCGTCGTAAACGTGGCCAGACCTAGAGAAGCAAGAGACAACAGAGGCGGAGGCGATTTTAGAAGAGGAAGATAACAAAAAAAAGATACGAGCACTAAGGATTGATTACTATTTGATATATCGGTATGAATAACCAATTTGCCAACGTGTGTATAAGATGCGGTCAACACAGGGTGATTTCTAGGACTTGGAAGGAAAAGGCCGGGAACTCCACTGTGACGACAACCGAGATGATGTGCCCTACGCCTGAATGCCAAAAAGAGGTCGATCGCGACAATAAAAGGCAGAGGGATAGGAGCGCCGCGCTTAAGCTCAAAAGCGAACAGCGTATGCTTCAGCGCAAGGCTGTACTCGATGCAAAAAGAGAAGAAAAACTTAGTGCTCTATCAAAAAAGAAATAGATGTGGTATAATGTGCTAATTGTTTGTATAGAATCTGCTGTCTTCATAACTCAATATACTGCGGGATCTATTCTACAATTCTATTTACTATTTTCATATTCATATGTATAACAACAGGTATGGTACAGGTTCCAGGAATACTAGATTTGGTTCTCAACGAAATCAGAGAAGCGGAGGTTCTTTTAACCGAAGAGGTCAAGGAACGCCGATTCACGAGTCCAAGTTTATTAAGAAAATATCGGCCGTCATAGCCCCTGTATCGGAGGCAGTGACGCAGAAATTTGAAGATTTTAAGATTAATGACGCATTGAAGCAAAATATCGCGAGGCGCGGTTTTACCATTCCAAGTCCAATACAGGATAAGACAATACCTCACATCCTTGAAGGTAAGGATTTAATCGGCGTCGCCAATACGGGGACAGGAAAAACAGGCGCTTTTCTTATTCCTCTCATCGAGATGCTCAAGACAAATAAACACAACAAAGTGTTAATTATGGTCCCGACACGAGAGCTCGGACAGCAAATTGCCAGCGAATTCAGAATGTTTTCCTTTGGTATGAATGTCTACTCAACTCTTTGTATCGGCGGCTCCAATATTCGAGCTCAGATAGACCAGTTGAGAAGAAATCCTCATATTGTTATCGGAACACCGGGAAGGCTCAAAGACTTGGTTGAAAGAAGAATCTTGAATATGTCTTCATTCACGGGAGTAGTTCTCGACGAAGTCGATCGTATGGTGGACATGGGATTCATTCAAGATATGAAGTATCTTTTAGCTCTTCTGCCGAAGGAGCGCCAATCTCTATTTTTTTCGGCTACGGTTTCACACGAAATAAATACGGTAATTCAAACTTTTTCTAAAAGCCCAATGACAGTATCTGTCAAGTCTCAAGACACGGCTCAAAATGTGGAGCAGGACGTCGTACGAGTAGGCAGAGGTGGATTTAAAATGGATGTGTTACAAGATCTTCTCAAAAAAGAAGAGTTCCAAAAAGTACTCATCTTCGGCAGAACAAAGATGGGAGTGGAAAGACTGGCAACAAATCTATATCAAAAAGGATTCAAGGTGACGTCTATTCACGGAGATAAGCCACAGTTTAAAAGAACGCAAGCGATTCGTATGTTTAAAGAAAACGTAGTCAAGATACTGGTAGCGACAGATGTTGCTGCCCGAGGTATAGACATACCGGATATAACGCACGTCATAAACTACGACCAACCGGCTACCTACGATGACTATATTCATCGCATAGGCAGAACCGGACGAGGAGATAAAAAAGGTATCGCTCTGACGTTTGTATAATATAAGTGATACAATATACTCGTTGTAGTTTATAAACTACAAGTTGTAACATATCACTATGAACACGAATACTGCTCTTTTATCATATATTCATTCACATGCTCTGGTTGTGTTAGCAACCTGTTTTGAAGGACCGTGGGCATCGAGTGTCTACTACGTTGCCGATGATGAATGTAATATATATTTTTTAAGCGACCCAAATACCCGCCACGGAAAACATATAGGAGACAATAAAAAAATTGCGGGAGTTATCACAGACACAAATCAACAATTCAAAGATAAAAAGAAAGGTGTCCAGTTTGAGGGAGACGTTTCCATAGTGAATGAAAAAACTGAAATGTTATATGCATTAAAGATATGGAATGAAAAACATCCAGGGGCAGAAAGTTATCTTACTGAAGAAAATATACAGAAAGGCAAAATCAAACACAAAGTCTACAAAATAGTCCCGACTCTCATCAAATTCTTCAATGAAGAATTGTATGGAGAAGAGGGAGTAGAGGAATTTAAATAATTAAGCAGCATTTCGCATTAGTTTTTTTCTCCTCTTTC
>JAUSJK010000038.1 GCA_030647255.1 bacterium | reverse complement strand
AAAGGAATGTGGGACGGGAGAAAGAATACAGTTTTCGCGCCAAAGAAACAGAAGTGTCACCTTTTTGAGTATAGATGATAGTATTTGTAATATCTTTTTTCATCAGAGATTGATACGCTCGCATATAAAATAAGGTTCCTGCCAAAAGAGGAAGCGCAAATATAAAGTGAAAAAGGATAAGAAACAAGACTGATAAAAGTGCAACCTTTTTTTTGCTGGGAAGTTTAAATACAAAACTTTTTCGTAAGCCGATGTCGTGCCTTTTTTCTTTTATGTATGAAGTTTTTTCCAGATTTAGATACGACTCTTTATTTTTCGAAAAAGTAAACCAAAGAACTTTGTCTATATCTTCCGGCATGACATGTTCTTCTTCGTTGAGATTGATTATACGGGTAGTTGACAGACTCAGCTTCTTTGTTTCTTCGTGAAGATGTTGAGCTTTTTTTTCAAGAGAGGTAAATAAATAGACCACATTTCTCTTTATAAACAGTGAGGGGATGAGCCTCGATTCATTAATAAGAAAGTAATAATCAAACTCACCCATTTTGGAAGAAAATTTGGAAGAAGTAAAAAGTTCCATCTCATACTTTTTTAATACTGCCGAGAGCATATTTCGAATGTGCGAGTTTTTTGACTCAACGAGCAATATTTTTTGTTTTGTAGAGTGAAGTTCTGTCACTAGGTTCATAAGTAGTTTATATTGTATAATTTCCAGATGATTGATGTACAGGCAAACCGGGATGGTAGTAAAATACATAGGTTTTCTGATTCGACAGTAAAAAAGCTTTGTGACAGATATAAAGATGTGTCGACGGTGCTGGTGGGCGGGTGTTTTGACCTGCTTCACTATGGACATCTGACATTTCTTGAAAGAGCAAAAGAGAAAGGGCAGATATTGATCGTAGCTCTTGAACCGGATACAACAATTGAAAAAAATAAAAAAAGAAAACCGATTCATTCTCAGATGCAAAGAGCGCGCATCTTGTCATCGTTGGCTATAGTCGATGTAGTATTGTTATTGCCAACATTTACCAATTATGATGAATATTTACATTTAGTAGAAATGGTGAAACCCACTATTATTGCTGTTACGGAAGGTGACCCGCGAATACATGAAAAAAGAAAACAGGCAGAGCGTGTGGGAGCAAAAGTGGCGATAGTTTTACCCCGACTACAAGGTAAATCTTCCAGTAAGATTTTAAAATATGAGAACATTTTTAGCGATTGACATACCCGAAAAAATTCAGATTGAAATATCACGGCAATTACAATCTCTCCAAGAAGAGTATCCTCAACTGAACTGGGTCCCTTATGAAAATTATCACCTCACTCTATTTTTTTTGGATGAAAAAACAGAGGGAGAACTTAAGCAAATTATTTCGGAGATAGACCGGGGACTTTTTGATATTCCTTTGTTTCATCTTTATCCTCATAATCTGGATTTATTTATAAATGAAAAAATTGATTTATATGTTTCGTTTCAAAGAGAAAAAATGTTGGAGACTATGGTCAGGAGACTTCGCTCGTCACTCTTATATGAGCCGAAACAAAAGTTTGTTCCTCATCTTACTATTGCAAAACATAAAATCCCGTCAAAACAGCAATATTTTGTTTTAAAAAAGAAACTGAATAATACGATAATAGATTTTGATTTACCAGTAAAGAAAATCTATCTATACCAGACTGTCATCAGGGATAATAAACCCTCATATAAAAGATTAGCTACTTTTCCACTTCTTAGGGAGAGATAAAAAGACATATTTACACACATACCCCGACAATTACGTCGGGGTAGGTAATGTGCTTTTATAAAATCACAATATTCGTTATGCAGATCCGATTTTGTACATTCCGGTTCCACATACTGGACATTTGCCTTTCATAGCTGGTTTGCCATTTTTCATTGTGACTTTTTCAGGATTGTCGACATCCCTTTTAGCTCTACATTTTACGCAATACATTGTAGTCATATTCATTTCACCTCCCTTGATGTGTAATTGATAATATTAAAACTTAATAAAATGAGCGAAATACGTATTCATCGTAGCAAAATAAATACAGATTTCAAGTATGAAGATGAATATAATAAGAACGAGACTTTTTTTAAAATCTGCAATAAAGAATTTTGATATTCTCATATCTATTGTGGCAAAAGGAGTAGTAATGATAGGTTTGGAGTAGGCATTTTTTTCCGGTGAAAGAGAAGAATTGACCGTATTGATAGGAGAAATAAGAAGATTTCTTTTTCTTTTAGAAGCTAATATTTTATCTTTTCTTGTTTTTCGAGGCATAAAGTGTTCTAATTGTAACCATATTGACAGCATTTTGTAAAGAGGTTAAAATGATATGCAATGCTCATGTATGTTTTGATGGGAGTATTGTCTGTCTGGGTTTTACTCGTGTCCTTTTTTTTATTTAGAATAAAAAGACACTACGACAAGCTCATAAAGACAACTGGAAAAGAGAGAATTGATGATATACTCGAAACTATACTGACACAAGGCGCCTCAACTAAAAATGAGGTAAAAATGATAAGGAAAGAGATTGAGATATTGAAGGAGCAGTCAGTCCATGTGTTTCAAAAAGTGGGTTTCAAACGGTTTAGTGCCTTTGAAAAATCGATGGGAGAACAAAGCTTTGTTATCGCAATGTTGGATGGAAAGGATAATGGTATAGTAATCAATTTCATCTATACGCATGATGGATTGCGGGCATACGCAAAAAAGGTGACTGGGGCAAAAGGGGTAGAACATGTATTATCTAAAGAAGAGGAAACGGCTGTAAAAGAAGCCCATGGACACTCGTAGGAGATGAAGTTATTATTAATTTTTCTTTATTTATATGATAGATAAAAAAATGGCTTTGATATCATTGGTGTTTGTTTTTCTTCTTTCAGTGTTTGCATCCTATTCCTATTTTCTTAATTATAGCTCCATTCACACGCTTTCACCTATTGTTTCCAACAATGGGAAAAGTGGTACCGCTGAAAAAAATCCAGATGGGACAGAGATAGCCGTCACAAATGAGCCTCGCACGGAAGAATGTCCTTTAAACGGTAAAATGCAAACGAAGGCAGAAAAGGCAAACTGGGAAAAACGTCGTCCTCTGGGAATTATGGTAGAGAACCATCTCGATGCGCGACCACAATCTGGATTAAGTTCGGCAGATATTATCTATGAAGCCGTAGCAGAAGGCGGTATTACGAGATTTCTCACCATTTTTTATTGTCAGGATGCTAAATATGTCGGACCAGTACGATCAGCGAGAATATATTTTCTGCAACTGCTTCAGGGATATGGAGCCAATCCACTTTATGCTCATGTAGGCGGAGCAAATACAGATGGACCGGCCGATGCCTTGGGTCAAATAGAACAAATAGGCTGGGCACTTTATAATGATCTTAATCAATTTTCAGTTCCTTTTCCTAACTTTTGGAGAGATTATGAAAGACTGCCCAATCGTGCGACGGAACACACTGTGTACGCAGCCACCTCTAAACTGTGGGATTATGCGGCCAGCAAAAGAGCCCTTACAAATGTAGATAAGAAAGGAAAAGCATGGAGCGCTTCCTTTACCTCATGGAAATTTTCCGACGACGCAAAACAAGCGGATAGAGGTACGGTTGCGAATATTAGTTTTGGGTTCTGGAAATCGTTTGCATCAGATTATGCTATAGTGTGGAAATACGACAAGGCCACAAATTCTTACAAGAGAGAAAATGGTGGAGCAGCACATATAGACAAGGATACAGGTAAGCAATTGGAAGCGAAGAATATTGTAGTTGTATTTGCAAAAGAATCACTTGCTAATGACGGATATGAGGGAGGGCAACATATTTTATATAAAGTAACAGGTTCCGGAGATGCGATAGTATTTCAGAACGGGAAAGCAATACAGGGTACATGGACTAAAAAAAATGTTGATGCGGGAATGAAATTTACTGATGAGAATGGAAAAGAAATAGCTGTTGTCAGAGGTCAGGTATTTGTAGAAATATTACCAATAGGTAATAAGGTGACCTATTGACGGGATTAATATATAACCATATGCTTCACCATATTATTCCCTCAAAAGCGAGGAGGAAGATCCTTCAGCTGTTTTTCCATGATCCTCAGGAGAGTCATTATCTAAGAGAGATTGTGAGAGAAGTAGACGAGGAGGTCAACGCGGTAAAAAGAGAACTGGACATTCTCACGGAGGGAAAAGTTCTTCATAGGGAAAAACGGCTTAATAAGGTGTTTTATTCTTTAAACAAAAATTATATTTATTATGATGAGTTTTTAAGAATTTTCTCAAAAACACTTCCTTTATCTGAACAGATTTATAAAAATATTTCTAAAATAGGAAAAGTAAAATACATCTCCTTCTCAATAAAGTTCATAAAAAATATTCAGATAAAAGAAGAAGATATATATATATTGATAGTTGGTATAATAGTTGTTCCTGAGATTACGTCGATCGTTGCTGAAGGAGAAAAGAAATATGGACGGGAGATTCATTATACTGTCATGACTGAAGATGAATTTACTTTTAGGAAAAAGAATAATGATCCGTTTATATGGAGATTTCTCAAGCAACCAAAGGTTATGATAGTAGGCTCAGAAGAAGAATTAATAAAATGAAACTCTTCAAACCAATCACGGCACTAATACTTCTTATTCTCATCATTTGGATAGATCTTCCGGAAAATGTACAGGTGCGTTTTAACGTCGGAGGAAAAAAAGTTAATTTTACTATTAATCCTTTAGTGGTTGACGTACCAATGGGAGGAGGAAGAATTTTTAGAGAGTTTAAAACTCATCTGGGGCTTGATCTCCAGGGCGGAAGTCACCTCGTATTTCAGGCAGATACAAACAAGGTAAAACCGGCTGATCTTCAGGATGCGTTGAACGCTTCACGGGATATCATAGAAAAAAGGGTCAACTTCTTTGGATTATCCGAACCGACAGTACAAACGGTCAAATCCGGAAATATATATAGAATTAGTGTCGATCTTCCGGGTATAGGGAACACTTCACAAGCGATTCAACTTATCGGGCAAACGGCACAGCTTGTATTTAAGGAAGAAGAAGCGACGGATAGTGCCGCCATTGCGACAGATAGTTCATTTCTTTTACGGTTGAAAAAAGATACGGGACTCAAAGGGACACATATTAAAAAAGCCAAGGTGGACTTCAATACGCAGAACGGACAACCTCAAGTAGGAATCGAATTTACCACCGAAGGAGCAAAACTCTTTGAAGAAATTACAGGGCGCAATATAGGAAAACCGGTGGGAATTTTTCTGGACAACTTTCCTATTTCCGCTCCAGTGGTCCAACAGCGGATACCCGATGGCAACGCAGTTATTTCGGGAAGTTTTACAGTAGATCAAGCAAAACAGCTGGCTGTGTCTATCAATTCCGGAGCACTTCCTTTACCTATTTCCCTGGTTGAGCAAAGAAATATAGGGCCGACACTTGGCCAGGCAGAAGTTAAAAAAAGTCTTTATGCAGGAATATTAGGACTTGCTATGGTTCTCGTGTTTATGATTGGATATTACGGACGATTTGGGATAATCGCTTCTATTGCACTCCTCATCTATGGACTTATATCTTTGGCTATTTTTAGAGGTATCCCTATCGTTCTCACACTTCCTGGAGTAGCCGGATTTATACTTTCCATAGGAATGGCAGTGGATTCAAATATTTTGATATTCGAACGAATTAAGGAAGAGTTGAGAAAAGGTAAAGATATGGAAGTAGCGATACGACTGGGATTTGGGCGGGCAATAGACGCTATCAAAGACGCCAATATTACTACGCTTACGGTAGCATTTATTTTATTCAATCCACTCAACTGGGAATTTTTTCCACAGTTTGGACTGGTGAGAGGGTTTGCGGCGACCTTGATCATAGGAGTGCTGACAAGTTTGTTTACGGGAATTGTCATCACTCAACAGTTATTACGGCTGGTGTATTTAAGAGGTAAGAAAAAAATATGATAGATTTCATGAAGTATAAAATGCTTTATCTTCTCATATCTACCATCATCATTGGTGCAGGTCTTTTTTCTGTCGTTAAGTGGGGATATGTATTATCTATAGATTTTATCGGGGGGACTAACTTGGAATATCAACTTCCGATGCCCATGGATAAAAAAGTGATCGAAGATACATTTAAAAAAGAGAATATAGAAATAGTTACATATAATCAAAAAGATAATGTCGTATCTATCCGGACAAAAACTCTCACGGAACAAAAAGAAGGTGCTGTGAGAAAAAGCATAGAAACAAAGATCAAAAACAAGATTACTGTCCTTAAGTTCGAGACAGTAGGACCGGTTTTAGGAAGGGAAACCATGATCAAGACAGGTATTGCGTCGCTCGTTGCGATTCTAGGGATACTTTTGTATATGACGTTTGCATTTAAGGGACTTAATTTTGCGCTGGCTGCCATTATTGCTCTCCTCCATGATTTTTTTGTCGTCATAGGAACATATTCTCTCTTTTCTCATTTTCTTGGAGCCCAAGTTGATACATTATTTGTGACTGCGCTACTTACTACGATGTCTTTCTCTGTGCACGATACGATCATTATATTCGATAAAATCAGAGAATATAAAAAGAAAGAAGGTCTTATTGATATTGAGGCGAGCTCAAATAAGGCGCTTATGGAAACATTGGTCAGATCACTCAATAACTCGATAACGATCATGTTCATGTTGGTCGCGCTTGTACTTCTGGGAGGTACCACGATCCGATTCTTTGCCCTCACGCTTCTTGTGGGTACAATTACCGGCACATACTCCTCACCTTTTGTCGCTGTGCCAGTATTGATATGGCTGGAAAAGAGGAGAAAAGGTTAAAAGTTAAAAATGAAAAATTAAAAGTTTAAGGTTCTACGTTCCACGTTTGAGGTTAAATATTTCATGTGACTATTCTTACTTTTCCCCTTGGACAACTGCAGGCAAACTGCTACTTTATAATCGAAGATAAAGAATGTCTTATTATTGATCCCGGGGATGATGCGGCGTTTATTCTTGAGGAAGTTCAAAGAAGGAATCTTAAGGTTGTAGGACTTCTGGCTACACATGGACATTTTGATCACATCATGGCTGTGGGAGAACTACAGTTGAGTATAGATGCTCCATTATATATAGATAAAAGGGATATGTTTCTTGTTGAGAGATTAAACGAAACAGCGGAATATTTTTTAGGATACAACCCTTATTCTCTAAAACCTAATAATATTATTTCGTTCAATAAAAAAACGCTCGAGGTTCCACATTTTATGTTCCAAGTTATCTCTACTCCAGGTCATACTCCAGGAAGTGTCTGTTTCTATCTCAAAGGAGAAGGAGTTCTTTTTACAGGCGATACGCTTTTTAAACAAGGAATAGGAAGATATGATTTCTCATATAGTGATAAGAAGGATTTATTAAATTCAATCACGGAAATACTCAAATTACCAGACGGAACCCAAATGTATCCGGGACATGGCGAGACAACAACAGTTGAAGATGAAAAACTACATAATCCTTTTATACAGAAGAAACAGTGAGCTCCCCCAGACGTTCCAAAAGAGGGTTTCTTTCATTTTTTACCTTACCCTCAACAACTTCTTCAAAAATGGTAGCCAGAATTTTTCCTACCAGTGGTCCGGGAGGAATCTCCTTTATTTTCATCACGTCTTTCCCGTCGATTTTGAGATCGGTTACTTTAAAGGGTTCTTTTTGTACTTCGAGAAGTCTTTTTTTAAATAGATCGAGTCTCCATGATGTGGTTGTAGCCCCTGAGCCAATCCTATCGGCTGTTCGAAGATCAAGCATATCCTGCAGATATTCTTTGCTGACTTCACGGATGAAACGGCGGACGGCTTTGTCCGTCTGCAGTTCTGAAACGGTAAACTGGTGGTATTTGATAAGCGTAATGAATTTATCTTTCTCTCTGTTTGACAGCCGAAAACGTGTGGCAATTTCTTCCGCCTGGCGTGTACCGACAACTTCGTGGTTATAAAAAGTGATGATCTCTGTCTCGGGATCTTTCCGATATGTTTTGGCTTTGCCAATATCATGAAGAAGTGTCGCGAATCGTGTAATAACGTCTTTTGATGGTGAGTGCTTGAGAGACATCACGAGATGTGTCCCTACGTCATAGATATGATGACGTTTGGGACTTTTTTGTTGAACTGAAAAACAGACATCGAGTTCAGGAAGTATGTGCTTGAGTAATTCCGTATTTTTGAGGAGAAGTATTCCTTCCTCAGGATGTTCACTTTTCAAAATCTTAAAGAATTCATCCCGTATGCGTTCTCCGGATATATGGGTTATTAAGTTACTATTTTTCTTCATTGACTCGATAGTTTTTTCCTCTAGTATGAAATCAAGTTGAGAAGCAAGGCGTACACCTCTTATGAGGCGAAGTGCATCTTCGGCAAATCTGATGTCCGGATCTCCAACGGCGACAAGGCGTTTTTCCGCAATATCCTTTTGTCCGTTGTAGAGATCGACGAGCTTTATAGCATCATAAGCCATTGAGTTGATGGTGAAATCTCTTCGAGCTAAGTCTTCTTCGACATTATCTGTCCACTCAACACTATCGGGTTGGCGTTTATTCGTATAGTCAGACTCTTTCCTGAATGTGGTGACTTCAAATACATATTCATCCTCGTTTTCTTTTATTGGTATACCAACGGTCCCGAATTGATTATTATAAAATGAGTCGGGAAAAAGCTTCATGATCTCTTCGGGTTTTGCACTCGTGGTAAAGTCCCAGTTAATGACTTTTTTCCCCATCAAAAGATCTCTCACGGATCCTCCGACAACAAATATCTGGAAGTTATTTTTTTTAAATACGTCAAGAAAGTCTATGACAAACTGATGCAGTTCTATATTCATAAAAGTAATTATACTGTAAATAAAGAAGCCTAAAACTACATTTGTTTTTTAATTTTTTCAAGTACGTGTTTATGGCGGGAAGTTGTTGACAGATCAATAGCTTGATCGATACTCATCCATCGAGCTTCGTAAAATTCTTTTTTGTCATAATCGAAATCTATTTCTTCTGAAGGTACGAGATACCAAAAGTCGTAATGGATAGTACAAGTAGGTGTTGGATTTTCTATATAGGCAATAGTAATATCAAATAATTCCGGAGAAGATAGAGTCTCTCTTCTTAGTTCTTCTTTAAATTCTCTTTTGACTGTTTCTTGAGTAGTTTCGCTTCTATCTATATGTCCTCCTGGAGGAATCCAAAATCCGCTTTTTATATGATGACCATTGAATATTGTCTTTTTTTCTCTATGTATCGGTACGACAAAACAGCAAAAGTGATCAGTTACTCCTTCATCTCGGGTAGTCTTGGCATTTTTCTTTAGTCGTTCTTTTAAGAGTGATACTACTTTTTTATCAATATCCGGCATTGCTTCTAAGAGTATAAGTTCTTTTTGTAAAGAATCAAAAGTTCTCATATGAGGCTTTTTAAAATATCTACGTTGTGTTTATCCGGTCCTTTATTATCAAATCCTGGAGTCTCGATGATAAAAGGAACATTTTTAGTTACTGAGTGACGAAGAAGGTTGATAAATACCTCTTTGCCTACTTGACCTTCGCCTAAGTTTTCATGTCTATCTCGCAGGGATGCGAATGCGTCCCTGCTATCGTTCGCGTGGATAACTTCCAATCTCTCATTTCCAACTAACATATCGAACTTTTCCAAAAACTGATTTAATTTTTCTGAAGAAGTTAAATCATATCCGGCCGCATGGAGGTGGCACGTGTCGAGACACACCTTTACTCGAGGGTCTTTGATTGTCTTGATAATTATTCCTATCTCTTCTATATCTTTGCCTATTTTTCTGTTCCCTGCATTTTCGATAATGAAAAAAGTATTTTTTGGTGTCTGGCTCAAAATTTTTTTGATATTTGCAATAAGTACCATCTCTGTGCGATCGCTTACCAATGGTGGTGGTTGGGTACCGCTTTTATAGGAACCCAGGTGAATGATGCTTCCTCTTATTCCCATAGCGGTCGCCAAGTTCAATTCATGGATAAGAGATTTAACGGAACGACTACCAGTTTGTCCGTTATCAGCTAAGTTTACGAGATAGGAAGCATGAAAATATATTGACTTAAGAGCCGAGGATGACTGTAGTTTCTTAAATGTTTCTATCTGTTCTTTGGTAGGTGTGGCAAACGACCAGCCCCGAGGAGAAGAGGAGAATATCTGCATACAGTTCCCTCCCATTGAAACTATTTTTTGGATAGCTTTGTCGTATCCGCCGGCAATGGAAACGTGAGCACCAATTAGCATAAAAAGTTATTATAGCTTATATATCACTATCTGAGATCTGAATCTTCATTTCCAGATTCCGTCAAAGGTTTCCTTCCCGCCAGTGCTCGACTGGCGGCGAATATCGCCAGATCTGTGCGCGTGTCGGGAACCCTCCCTCCTTTGACACCTGTTCCTTTGATATCCTTTGATTTCCTCTTGACAGAGGTTAGCAGACTTGTTATATTATTGCTAATAGGTATTAAATAGCCATATGGAAGACTTGACTCAGAGGCAGATAGACATACTGAAAGCGATTATTCTCGAGTACTCCGAAGGTGGAGATGCGGTAGGCTCTGAGATACTGGAAAAAAAATATAAACTGGGTGTTTCTCCGGCAACTATTCGTAATGAGATGGTTGAGCTGTCGAAGAAGGGGTACCTTAAAAAAGCTCATTTTTCTTCCGGAAGAGCTCCTTCAGCCAAGGGCTTTCGTTTCTATATCAGTCACCTGATGAAGGAAAAAGATCTTTCGACCGTGGACGAGGTGTCTTATAAAAATAGCGTCTGGGATGACAGAAATGAAAAACATAAGCTTTTGTCCCAAGCGACCCGTGTCCTGGCTGAGAGAAGTGGACTTTTGTCATTGAGTGTGACAGACGATGGGGATGTATACTATGCAGGAGTGTCCAACCTGCTCAATACACAGGAGTTTCTCGATTTGGATCTTTCCCGAAGTTTTTTCAGTCTTTTGGACGAGGCGCCCTATTGGGAGAGGATTTTGACTCATTTTTTGAAAGTTCAGGAAGATATCATATATATGCTGGGAGAGGAAGATTTTAAGGATCCCATGTTTGAACCATGCGCGAGTGTTTTTGGAGAGTTTGAGTGTAGCAATCTGAAAGGTATCATTGGGGTGGTCGGTCCAAAAAGAATGCATTACGACAGTCTTACGCCTCAAATTCGCTATTTTTCCAGCTTGATTGAGCAATTGATGAAGGATCAGGTTATATAGTTTATTCCACCTATGGACGACCAACACAAAAAAAATAGTAAAAAGGAAGAAAAGGAAAAAAACGTAGAACATGAAAAA
This sequence comes from bacterium, assembly GCA_030647255.1. Classification (GTDB taxonomy): domain Bacteria; phylum Patescibacteriota; class Microgenomatia; order UBA1406; family GWC2-37-13; genus JAUSJK01. The sequence goes on along the minus strand of JAUSJK010000038.1, from coordinate 643 downwards.
TATGAAAATAGAATAAAAGAACTGGAAACACAGAGCGAAGATTACAAAAATAAATACCTGAGAGCCTTGGCTGATTACCAAAATCAGGAAAAGAGATCGAGATCTGAAAAATGGGAAGCGGGGAATGAAGCGACAGCACAACTGTTGCTGGAACTTCTTCCATTTTTAGACAACTTGAATAAAGCGGAAATATTTATTAAAGATGCAGGGCTGAAGATGATTAAAGAACAGTTCGAGAAAACTCTTGAAGATATTGGTCTTATAGAGATGGACTTGATTGGAAAACAGTTTGATCCGCAGTATGTAGAAGCGGTGGAGACGGTAGAAGGAGAAAAAGACAATGTGATGATTGAGGTCATAAGAAAAGGCTATATGTTGGAAGAAAGAATTTTGAGAGTTGCCCTGGTTAAAGTGAGTAAAATTATAAATCCTAAAGTTTGATGGCATTTAGAACTCGTATTGAAAGTTTATTAAAAATTTATTTTTAAATCCTATGGCAAAAGTAATCGGCGTGGATCTTGGTACAACTAACTCTTGTGTGGCAGTGATGGAAGGTGGAAAGCCGAAAGTAATCCATTCTCAGGAGGGTCGCAATGTTATTCCGTCTGTAGTTGATCCGATCAAAAGAATTGTCGGTGATGTC
>JAUSJK010000037.1 GCA_030647255.1 bacterium | reverse complement strand
CTTCTTTTAACAGCTCCAACACGACTTGTTTTTTAAACGCTGGTGTATGCGTTCTGCGTATATTTCCCATATCCAAATATTACCTTAGGGTGTGGTCTGAGATATGGGGACAAGTATACTTAGAAGGAGGATTTTCAAATAGATATATCTCTCTTTCTGGATCAAGGCTAAGAGCTACCTTTACTTTCTCAGAGACCCCTTTGCGTAGTTCTATATTTCCCTTCTCATCAATCATCATTGTAGGAATTTGACCATTTTTTACTCCCGGAGGTCTAATTTCGAAAATATCTAAAAGTATTCCTTTCTCCGGATCCACACAGATATCATCGACTAGAGAAGAGGTCCATTTTAAATAGACTTCACCTTCCGCCTCACTGTAAGAAACCATTACTGAGGAGGGACTCAGACCATCAGAGTCTGCTAAATATATGCTCCCTGTAGTTTTAGATCTAAAAAATATATGAGTATCACCACCTTTCTCATGTTGGGAACCAGGAGCATATCCGATGACAATATCTTGTCCGTATACCAATGTCCTTATGGTATTACCTACTTCTTCCATAGAGAATAGTCCTGGAATCCTCTTTGAAAGGAGGTCGAGAATTTCTCCCCTGTCTCCTTCTACCCCCTCAGGACGAGCGTCAGAAGGAATATTATGAAATCTAAAGCCCTCCTTACGTCTTGACATAGTAAATGGTATTGTACCAAATACAGAATCTTACTTTGTTATACTTTCTTTATGAAAATCTATGTTACCCATGCATCATCATTTGATTACCAAAATGAGCTATATACGCCTCTACGAGAATCAGGTTTAAATAAAATACATAATTTTACGTTACCTCATGAGCATTGGAAAAAGCCTTTTGATTCCCAAAAATATATAAAGGAAAGTGATCTCGTTTTCGCCGAAGTTTCGTGTCCTTCAACGGGAGAAGGGATAGAGTTGGGCTGGGCAAACAGCTACAATATTCCCATTGTCTGCATTTTCAAAAAAGGGACCACCCCTTCTTCTTCATTGAAAATTATTTCAGATACGTTTATTGAATATGAAAAAAAAGAAGATATGATCAAAAAACTTCATACCTATCTTACAAGCATTCAACCCCCGGAGTTGTAAGGATTATTAGGAAGACCTAGGAAGAGAAGTATGTGAAAGATAGAGGTCGAGGGTTTTTTGGGCCATCGTTTTGAATGAAAATTTCTTCAAAAGACTCGCATAATCAACTTTCTTTTTATCCTCTTTAAGAAACCTCTCAATTGCTTTGGCCATATTCTCTGTATCTGTTGGATCAAATGAGAAGTATGACTCACCTATCAGTTCTTTAAATACAGGAATATCCGAGGCGATGATGGGAAGACCAAAGTGCATGGCTTCGACGATAGGTAGTCCGAATCCTTCGGATAAAGATGGATGAATCAAGGCTTTGGCGTTTTTATAAAAAAATACCAGATCTTCGTTCGTCGGATTTGAATAGAGAATAATTTTCCCTTCCATTTTAAACTTCTTAATCTCATCGTCTATCCGAGTATAGAAAAAATCCTTAGGTCCAATCAAAATAAGCTTTGCTTCAGTACGAACTTTTGCAAATGCCTTGATAAGTTTTTCGATATTTTTGTGTGGGTAAAAATTGCCGATGTAAATAAAAAAGTCATCATATTTTTCTTTTAATTTTGTATTTTCTTCCGAGGTAATCAGTCTTTCGTTGACTCCTTCATAAATTGGAACTATTTTAGATTCAATGGTTTTTCCAAACAGTTCGACAAGCTGTGTTTTGACTGCATGTGTGGGAGTAATGATACTTCTTGCATTCTGTATTTGAGAGGTAAGTATCTGACGGAATATCAAATGCTTTGCTTCATACAATAGAGGATAGAGAGTAGAAGCCCTTCCTGTCTTAAATAAAAGCGGGGTGACGTCATGAACTGTTGCAATGAAAGGCCGTCTGTAAAATACGGGGTAGCTAAAATAGGTGAAATGCATCAGGTCAAGATTATCATCATTGAGTTTGGCCAAAAAACCGATCTGTTCTCCTAAACTGTGCCATCTATATGGAATCTCTCTTATGCGCCAGGTCTCTCCTTTATCTATCTTTAGACCTGCACCTTCCATCACATAAATATACAACTCTACATCCGAGGGAAAAATATCCCTGAGGTAAAAAAGGAGATTTTGTAGATAGACCCCCACCCCCGTCTGCGAATAAAGTCTGGCATCAATTCCTATTCTTTTCATGAAAGATTTTTTTTAAGATCAATTAACCAATACACGATCGCATTGATAACTTTCGGGTAATGTGCCTGATAATGTTTTTTATAGAATATTTTCATCGCCTCAAAAAAATGCTCCTTCGTTTTTTTCCTCGCCACTTCATCCTGTTTTCCCAATCCGCTGCTATACTTAAGATGCGTTACCGAAAACAAAGGATAATACATCACTTTATATCCTTTTTCCTTTATTCTGTATGATAGATCCAAATCCTCTCCGTACATGAAATATTCTTCATCAAATCCTCCCATTTCTTTAAGAATGCGATACCGAGTCAAGTAAAATGCTCCTGTGGGAGAGTCGATCTCATGCACCTCATTTATATTTTTATATGTCTGATGATAGCCACCGAAGACTCTGTTGATCAGGGGTATACTCCTCAATATCTTTTCAAGTTTTAAAAAATAGCAGAACGAATTCCATAAGGTAGGAAATCCTCGATGTGATGCCGGATCAATCCCTCCACGGGAAAGATTCACTCTCACCGTCAAAACCCCCACCTCTTTATTCGTATCCAGATACTCAAGAAGAGATGAGAAATCGACCTTATCGATCATCACATCCGAGTTAAGAAATAAAATATATTCACCTCGAGCCATGTGCCATCCTTGATTATTACCGGCAGGATAACCCACATTCTTTTTATTTTCAATAAACGTAAATATCCCTTTTTCACTAACGAAGTGGGCCTGAAACTTCTTAAGATTTTCAACTGAAGAGTCTGAGGATTTATTGTCTATCACTATCACTTCATATGTCAAAGCGGAAGAGGTCGACTCTAGTGATTTGATTATAGAGGTAACACAATCAAAAGTGATGGAAGAAGTATTATACGAAAGAGTGACAACAGAAAGTCTGACCATACACACATTATAAGGGTTTTTATCGCTTCGGAGATTGCTTTTGTCTTCTGGCTTTTCCACCAGTGCCTACTTTTCGTCTTTCCCTTGTTCGGTCGTCTCGAGTAACAAGTCCGTTTTGACGAAGTATGGTTTTATATGTCTCAGCGTTGGCTTCTATAAGAGCTCGGGATATACCATGAGCAATCGCTTCCGGTTGGGCTGATTTTCCGCCACCCCTCACCAGTATAGATATGCCAAATCTTTCGAGATTTTCAGTGAGGACCAGAGGTCGAAGACATGTTTTTTTCTCATAATCTTTAGGAAATATTTCTTCCAGATTTTTTCCGTTCACAATAACTTGGCCCGGAGAGATCTTCTTTCCTTTCAAAGACGCAGTCTTATCTTTACCGATAAGGTACAGTCTTACTCGAGCAACTGCTTCTTTTCTTCTCCCTATAGCCTCGTAATACTCCACACTCTTTGTTTTCTTAACCATAGATATAATGTAACTTATTGTTTTTTCCCTAATTTATGTTCGTAAGGATGAGTGCTATCGGGAAAAATATATAACCTCGTCATTCTTCTATCTCTTAATTTATTTTTTGGCAACATTCCTAATACTGCATGACTGACTATCTCAGTTGGTTTTTTTTCCAAGAGCGTTTTAAAAGGAACGACTTTTTGACCACCTGGATAACCCGAGTAATATGAATATGTTTTATCGTCTGCTTTTGATCCTGTTACTTTAAGCTTCTTGGCGTTGATGACGACTACATAATCACCCGCATCAAGATACGGAGCAAATGTCGGTTTATGCTTTCCCTGGAGAAGTGTCGCAATCTTGTTAACAGCTCTTCCCAAAACCTGCCCGTCCATGTCGACGATATGCCATTCTCTCTGTATATCTTTTTCCGAAATAGATTTTGTTGATGTCGTGACGTGTACCATAATAATTATTTCGCAACTGTTTTTATTTCCTTTTGATTCTTCATTGATTCAGATTTCTCAACTTTTTTCACTTCTTCTTTCATTACTATTGGATATTTCCATGAGACGCCTACCATAAGCGCATCATCCGATTCCCTTCGATAAAGCCTCTCCAACTTTACAAAACCACCGATCTTGTCTTTCACGACAGGTCCCACTTTTTCAAAAAGCTTTTCGACGAGTTCGACCTGAGCTAGCTTGCGGAGCAAAAAGTTCTTATTTGCCTCCGAACGTTCTTTTGTTTTCCCAACTATTCTGTCGACAAATTGCTTTATCGCCTTGGCTCTTTTTTCTGTCGTTGTCATTTTTCCGTTCAAAAGAAAATTGACCGCAAGTTTGCGCATCATCATATCGCTCGCATCCTTGCCTTGTTTGAACTGAATTTTCTTCATTACATGTCTCATGTGCTTTTTTTCAACTTATTTATTTGAGCTCTATACCCATCTTTTTCAGCTCATCTTCTATTAAATCAATAGATTTTTTACCGACACCTTTTAGACCGACCAATCTGTCTCTGCCGCTTTTCACCAGGTCGGCCACTGTCTCAATATTCTCTCTAAGAAGCGCGTTGATCACCCGTGATGGCAGATTGAGCTCGTCTATAATAATATCGTATAACTTCGGACTGATTTCTTCTGTCTTTCCTTCTTCAGCGTCGCCTGTGCCGGGCACCACCAATGTATCTTTCCCAGATAAAATATGGCTAAAATTCTGGGCAATCAGGGATGAAGTTTTTTTAAGCGCCTCTTCGGGGCTAATGCTACCGTCTGTCCATATTTCCAAAATTAACCTGTCATAGTTACTTTTTCTTCCCACACGAGCCTCCTCTACTTTAAGATTTACTTTCGTAATGGGGCTAAATGAGCTGTCGATAGATATATATCCCGTTTCTTCTCTTTCTTTCTCTTCAACCGGCACGTACCCATAGCCTGTATCGACTATTGCTTCCATTTCAATACCGCTTTTATCATCGGTGATTTCACCAAGATACAAGTCACTATTGATTACTTTTACTTCTCCCTCTATATCTTTACCGTATATTTTTCCTTTTCCTTTCTTCGAAAGACTTACTTTATACGATCCTTCGCCAGGAATTTGAAAGCGCAATTTCTTTAGGTTAAGTACGATATCCAAAACAGATTCCTTTACTCCTTTTATTGTCGTAAAAAGGTGCGGAGCTCCTTTTATTTTTACAAAACTGACAGCCGATCCCGGTAAAGAAGACAGTAATGTTCTTCTTAATGCGTTACCTACACTCTGTCCAAAACTTGGAGCAAGAGGTTCGAAAATAAAACGCGCAAAAGTCTCCGACTGATCTTCCTTGCGTGTATGAAATATTGGTTCTAACATATGACCAGAAAAAATTCCCGTAAACCGGGATAACTTCTAAATTAACGTGAATACGACTCAATTACTAATCTTAAGTTAATCTGTTTTTCTATTATCTCTGCCGTTGGCTTGGCGATAAGCTTACCTGCATTTCCTTGTCTTTCCAGCCATGATGGAATGATTGCGTCTTTTTTGGCTAAAGAATTCTCAACAACGGGAATTTTCAGAGATTTTTCTTTGGCAACGGATATAATACTTCCTATTTTCACCTGTACTGAAGCGACATTGACCAGCTGCTCGTTGATTTTAATATGTCCGTGACAAACCAGTTGTCGTGCAGAAGCTCTCGTAGGTGCAAATCCCAACCTATATACAATATTATCAAAGCGATTCTCGAGAAACTCTGACATATACAATGCGGTATTTCCCGTTTTTCTAATTGCTTTATCGAAATACGCACCAAGCTGTTTCTCCGTCAGACCAAACATGTAGCGAAGCTTTTGCTTCTCTCTTAACTGTCTCCAGTGCTCTGACACTTTTCTTTTTCCTTTGGCACCGTGTTGACCTGGCGGAACGTTGAGCTTCTTCAAAAGTGACGCATGAGACTTGGACCCGGGAGTCTTAAGCCCCAGATCTGTTCCCTCTCTTCTGGCTATCCTGTTTTTTGGTCCCGTATATCTCATAAATGGTTAGACTCTTCTAATTTTTGGCTGTTTAACGCCGTTATGCGGAATAGGTGTAACATCTATAATTCTCTCGATATCCAAGTCCGATCCCCTCAAGACTCTTAAAGCCGCTTCTCTTCCCGGACCGATACCTTTTACAAATACATCAGCCGCTCGAAGATTGTGAGTTGTCACTGCTTTTTTTACTGCGGCATCTGTTGTGATTGTAGCCGCGTGAGGAGTAGATTTTCTCGTTCCCGCAAATCCGAACATCCCGCACGACATAACGATAACCGGTGATCCTTTGTCATCCGTCACTGTCACTATTGTATTGTTAAACGTGGCCGTAATATAAATTCTGCCTTTCTCGATGGTTTTTATTGTATTTTTATTTTTCATATGTCAATATTATTTGGCTGCCGGAGCCGCTGCTGCCGGAGCACCTGTTTTTCCCTGCTCCATCTTTGCCCATACTTCTTTCTTGAGAGCGCCAACTGTCTTTCTCTTGCCTCTCTTAGTCCGAGCATTGGAGCGGGTTCTTTGTCCTCTTGCCGGTAAACCTTTTACATGTCTTGATCCTCTGTACGATCCTATTTCTCTGAGTCTTTTTATATGACCGTTTATTTCTTCTCTCAAATCTCCTTCTACCCGACAATTTTTTTCTATGTATCCTAATATCTTCTTAAGTTCTTCCTCGGTTAAATCTTTAACTCTTTTATTTTCTGTTATTCCCGTCTGCTTCAAAATTTTTTCAGCCGTTGTCCAGCCTATGCCATAAAAAAGTGTCAATGCATAATCTACTCTTTTTTCATCCGGCATTATCAAACCCATTAAACGTACCATATTAAAAATTTACCCCTGTTTTTGCTTGTGCTTTGGGTTGGAACATGTAATATATAAGATTCCTTTGCGTTTCACAAGCTGGCATTTGGCACAAATTTTTTTAATAGATGACTGAACATGCATATTACATTCTGTAAATTATTCTCCCTCTTTCAAGATCATAAGGAGTAATCTCCATTCTTACTTTATCACCCGGTAGAATCTTAATATAATTTTTCCTCATTTTACCAGACAAATAACACAAAATCACCTTATCTCCTTCATTTAATTTCACTTTAAAAAGCGTATTGGGCAGGTTCTCAACGACCTCTCCCTCCACCACAATCACATTCTCTTTCATAAAGGTTATATTGTACCACAAATATTCGCTAAAATGAAGCGGGAATTATTACCCAATTCTTAGGTTATAACCTCGACCGCATTCTCTTTCACAACTACCGTATGTTCAAAACAGGCTGAAATACTATGGTCGCTTGTCACAATAGACCAATCGTTGCCTTGTTCGTAATCTATATCTTCCGTACCCATCGAATAGATTATCTCGACTGCAATTACCAGCCCCGGCTTAATCACAGGTGTCTTTTGAATGGGCTTATCTACATACCCGGGAATAAAGGGATCTTCGTGAAGATCGCGGCCTACTCCATGTCCCGTCAATTCCTTGAGCACATGATACCCATGACCTTCTATCTCCCTTTGAATAATTTCCGATATTTTTCCTATATGTCCCCCTACTTTTATATTCTCTATTGCCTTTATAAGAGTATTTTTGCCTGTCTGTAAAAAATCTTCTATTTTTTTATCCTTCTTCCCTCCTACGATAACCGTATCGGCATAGTCCGTATGAAACCCCTTATAATACATCCCTATGTCGACGGTAAGCACGTCCCCCTCCTGAAGCACGCGTTCTGATGGGGGAGTATGAACGACTTGCTCGTTTATCGGAAGACAGGTGCTCCATCTGTATCCTTTTACCTTGTTGAACGAAGATTCGCCTCCATGAGCAATAAGAAGTTTCTCCGCTTTCTTATCGATATCTATAGTTTTTACACCTACTGTCAAAGAGGGTACTAATTCTTTCACTACTTCCCTGAGACGTCTTCCTCCCTCACGCATCACTTCTATTTCATCTCGTGTCTTGTAATGAATCATTATGGCAATTTAAGAAAAATATACCGTCCTGTATACATCTTCCAATTTATCATGTAGATCTTCCAAGGAAAAATTATTTTTGACTAGAAAATCAGAATAAGCTATCGTCGGACCCATATTTGTCCCCATGAGTTCGTTTATATCGCGCTCCTCCCCGTGGAGTTCAGATCTATATCCTCTCCCCGCGATTCTTTTATATCTCAAACTTTTATCGGCATACAATGCCAGTATATATATTTTCACTTCAGGAAACTTTAGTTTCAGATATTCATATTCCTCCCACGATCTCATTCCCTGAATCACAACCATGGAATTTTTAGCCAGCGCTTTTTTTATCTTACTCTCATTTAATACTGCGAATGCCTGGTTGCCGTATTTTCTACGATATTCCTCTCTTAGTTTTTTGTGAACCTCTTCTGTGTGGACTAACTTATGCTCATCGATATAATCGTTAATTACTCTGCTAAAAGATACCATTGGAAGTTTTTTTTCATTCTCAAAAAAACTAGACGCTTCCGTTTTGCCCGATCCCGGCATACCCGTAATTGCAATAATCGATTTGCTTTTCTTTTGCCATGTTTCGATCTTGTCTTTGATCAATTGCTTGCCTAGACTTTTGAGTATTTCATCGTTTACTTCCTTGACGCTTTTTATGCCGTCAACGACCAGAAGTTTTTCTTTTTTTTCGTAGTAATCTATAACCGGACGGGTAAATTTATGAAATAAATCAATCCTTTTTTTAAGTGCAGGTAGGCTTTCATCTTCTCTCTCCGTATCGTTTCTATGGACAAGTCTCCAAAGAGCGTCCTTATCAGGAATTTCTATGTAGATTACTTTATCGACATGGTTATGGAATTTTTTTGCTTGATTTAATGTTCTGGGAAACCCATCAAGTATATAACCATTCTTATATTCCGGACGGGAAAGATAGGTGTGTACGATCTCTATCGTCTTGTCGTCGGGAATCAAAATACCCGCGTTAATCGTTTCTTTAATATATCTGCCGAGTGTTGTTTTTTCTTTGGCAATTTCTCTAAAAATATGTCCAGTCGAGAGGTAAGGGATTTTGAGCTGCTGAGACAGCATGTTGCCTTGCGTCGATTTCCCCGCACCCTGTATGCCTGTAAGAACCAACTTCATAGTGTATTAGGTAAATTAATCCAATTTTTTCCGTTCCTTATGGCTCGTATGCACTTTGCAGTTGTTGCAGTACTTCGTAAGCTTCAATGCGGCGGTAGTATTTACTTTATTTCTTTCCGTCACATAATTCTGCTTACTGCATTTTTCACATATGAGACCTACAAGTACTCGTGAGCTTTTTTTTGCCATAGTAAAATCAAAAAATTATAAATCACTTGACGAATTTATCATAGCTCTTCATCACTAGCTGAGACTCGATATTTTTGAATGTCTCCAAAATGACCGAAACCACGATCAATATACCCGTTCCGCCGATGACCAAATTGCTAATTCCGGTCACTTTCGAAAGAAGCACCGGAAGGATAGCAATTATACCTAAAAATAGTGCTCCAACTGTAGTGATTTTATACAATACCCTTTCCAAGTACTGTTTCGTCGCCGCTCCAGGTCGAATACCCGGAATAAAACCACCATTTTTCTGGATCTCTTCAGATATTTTCTGCGGGCTAAAAACTATCACCGTATAAAAGAATGTAAACCCGATAACGAGAATGAAATAGAAAAAATTGTAGAAAAATCCTGATGGGTTAAATGCATTGTTCAATAATGAGCCGAACGAGGAAAGAGCGCCGTTCTTAGAATAGACGAAAAAATTACCTATCAGCTGAGGAAATAATACAAAAGAAACAGCAAAAATAATCGGAATCACCCCTGCTTGGTTTAATTTCAGAGGCAGAAAATTGGAAGCCGCCTGGTACATCCGGTTTCCTTTGATTCTTTTCGCATAATACACGGGTATTTTTCGTATCGCTTCATTGATGAAAACCACTGCGCCAATGACAACAATCGATAGGATAAAGAAAACAATTAAGTTGAAAACAAGTTCACTATTGACAACGGTGATAGTCTGGCTCAAAAGAATAGGAATTCTCCCCACAATTCCTGCAAAAATAAGGACAGAGATGCCATTTCCCAAACCAAATTCAGAAATGAGTTCGCCAAACCAGACTAAGATAAACGTACCTGCAACAAGCGTAAACACAAACGAGAAAAACTCAAGCGGTGTTAGCACGCCAATAATATGTTGATTCTTGAGAAGAATATATATACCAATCGCTTGAACAATAGTAAGTGGCAAAGTTAAAAAACGTGTATATTGATTTATCTTATATCTTCCATATTCTCCTTCCTTAGCTAATTTTTCAAGCTGAGGAAAAACAACCGTTAAAAGTTGCACGATGATGGACGCATTGATATACGGATTGAGGCCCAATGCCATGACAGAGAAATTGATCAATGTCCCTCCCGAGAAAATATCAAGAAGAGACAAAAATTGATTTTCAGCAAACAATTTGCTGAGACGAGCCAGATCAATAGCAGGAACGGGTAAAAAAGCAAAAATTCTAAAAGCAAGTAATATAAAGATGGTAAAAATTGTTTTCCTTTTGAGTTCCGGATCTCGAAGGAGCAGTGTGAGTTTGTCTTTTATTTCTTTCATAGTACCTTCCCGCCTTTGTCCTCAATCATTTTTTTTACCGACTGAGAAACGGGTAATTTGACAGAGAGTTTTTTTTCCAACTGTCCTCTGCTTAAAATTTTCACCCGATAACGTGCTTCTAGATGAGGAATCAAACCTTTTTTTACAAGTGCTTCCCGGTCTACTACGTCCCCGTCTTTGAATACGTTAAGAGACGATATGGAAAGAATAAAAGGAACAGCTTGCACAGATTTATTCCTTCCTTTTCCTCTTAAAAGAGGATATTTTTTGACCACTCTTCCCTGTCCTCCTTCAAAATGCAAAGGTATACTTTCTCTCGCTTTTTGATGTCGAGTTGTTCCCCGGCCTGACTTGGCGCCTCTTCCGCTTCCCAGTCCGCGTCCGACTCTCTTTTTTTCTCGAGTTTTAATTTTGGGTAATAATGATAAGATTCCTTCCATAGATATTAGAGATTTTTAATTTTTCTTACTTTAAGTTTTTTGAGCGTTTCTATCATCGCATATGAGTTGACTACCTGATTGCGGGAACCAATTATTTTTCCTGAAGCATTATACACTCCTGCCAAATCGAGCATGACACGAGCTACACTGCCCACTTTGAGACCGGTTCCTTCCGGAGCCGGCTTCAATAAAATCAGAGCGGATTTATACTTATGTAAGATTTCATGGGGTATAGTATTTTTATATATCGGAACCGTAATCATATGACGTCTCGCATAATGAATAGCTTTGTTGATGGCCGGCGGCACCTCAAGTCCTCGCCCAATACCTATGCCGACTCTGCCTTTTTTATCTCCTACCGCAACCAAAGCAGAGAACGTGACATAATTACCACCCGTTGTTTTTTTGGATACACGTCTTATAAGAAGAACCTTTTCCTCTAATTTTCCTTCTTCCCTTCTTCCATCTAACATATGGCGAATAAAAAATTAATAGTTATATAGTAATGCCTGCCTCACGCAACCCCTCACATAATGCTTTCACTCTGCCTAAATAGGAACTCGCACCTCTATCAAATATTCCCTTTGATATCTTTTTTTCCTGAAGTAGTTTGGCTAATTCTTTACCCACTTGCGAAGCTTTCTTCGTTTTTGAATTTTTTTCTGCGCCCTTCACCACTACCTGAGAACTTGAATACGAGGCCAACGTCGTACCCGATACATCATCTATCGCCTGTGCGTAAATATGTTTACTTGATCTATATACACTTATTCTAGGCCTCTCGGGGGTCCCCAGCATATCAGAACTTACTCTTGTTTTTCTTCTGTGAATTCGAGATAATGAAACTTTTTTCATATGTTTTTTAGGCTGTTTTTGCCTTCTTACCGGGCTTAATTCTTAACCGCTCACCCTCATAACGTATACCTTTTCCTTTGTACACATCGGGTTTTTTTACTATTTTTATTTGATAGGCAACCTGTCCTACGAGTTGTCTATCAGCTCCTGCTACTACCACTTTTGTAGTTCCTTCGACCTTATATTTGATCCCATCTACTTTCGCAAAAACAACCGGATGAGAGTATCCTACTTTGAAAACCAGATCTTCTCCCTGCATTTTTACATTGAAACCTGTTCCTACCACTTCAAGTCTTTTTTCCCATTCCGTCTCAACGCCTGCCACCGCATTAGCGATGAGTTTGCGATAAAGACCGTGCAAAGATTTGACTTTTTTGTCGTCAGAACTTCTCCGAACTAATAGTCCTGCGTCTGTCTTTTCCATCTTTAAAACTGACGGAAGAACCACGTGCAATTCCCCATTTTTTCCTTTCACTTTAACTTCGTTATCTTGGAGAATGACTTCGACTCCTTGAGGAACAATAATTATCTGTTGACCTATTTTTGACATGTTACCAAATACTAAATAGTAATTCGCCGCCGAGTTTTTTTCTTTTTGCTTCCACTTGAGTTAATACGCCTTGGGAAGTAGAGAGAAGCGAATACCCCATACCGCCAAGTACTGATCTAAGATCGCGGGATCCTGTATACCAGCGTCTTCCGGGTCTTGAGTACAGTTTAACATCTGTGATCGCCGGAACAGTGTCATTATAAAGAAGTGTTATGTTGAACTTCTTCGCTACTTCACCCTCAATGCTATATTTCTCGAGATATTTGAGCTCTACAAGTTTTTTGATTACTTCTTCCTTGAATTTAGAATAAGGAATGGACACATCGGATTTTCCTGCGCGATATCCGTTTTTTATTTGAATAATAAGATCAACAATTGGATCCATATAAAAATTCAACTATTAAGTTTTCTCTGCCACTCTCTTTGTAATTTTTCCGTGGCCCTTAAATGTTCGTGTCGGTGAGAATTCTCCCAACCTATGTCCGATCATTCCCTCAGTGATGGATACTTCTATAAATTTCCTGCCATTGTGTACGGCAATCTTCTGTCCTACAAATTCTGGAGCAATTTGAGAATCACGTGCCCACGTTTTGACAGGTGTAACATCGCCATTTCTTTTCTTATCGGCAACTTTTTGAAAAAGTTGTTCGTCGATATAAGGACCCTTTTTAAGTGATCTACTCATAATAAATTACCAAGAAACTTTCTTAACACCGGGAATCTCTCCCTGTAATGCTTTTTCTCTAAAACAAATTCTGCAGAGTCCAAAACGTCTCATGTATCCTCTTGCTCTTCCGCACATCGGACATCTATTTCTATTTCTCACTGCAAACTTCTGTGGTTTTTTGAATTTTACCTCATCTGATGTTTTTGCCATATTGTATTGTAACTTTTTATTTTTTAAATGGTACTCCTAATATCTCATACATCTTTTTGCCTTTCTGCTTATCTTTTATATTTGTTACCACTGTTACTTCCAAGCCTCTTATCTTATCAATCTTATCAAAATCTATTTCATGAAAGATAGTCTGTTCAGCGAATCCAAGATTCAAATTGCCATGGTTGTCGATATTTGAGTCATTGACTCCTCGAAAATCTCGCAAACGCGGGATAACCACCCGTATTAGCTTTTCAAGAAAGGCATACATTTTTTTTCCTCGTAATGTTGTTTTCACACCAAGCGGCATTCCTTTGCGAACTTTAAATGCCGATATTGATTTGCGGGCCTTCGTCACAATTGGTTTTTGTCCCGTAATCAGCGTCATCTGTTCTTGAATATGCGTTATGACATTTTTATTCGTTACCGCCTCACCTGCGCCCACGTTAACGACCACTTTCACAATCCTTGGCAATGCCATAGAATTGGATAGCTTGAGCTCTTCCATAAGCTTTTTCCGAATATCTTGACTATAAAAATCTTTAGCTGACATAGTGATAATTAAATGATGACTTAGACATGACTATCGCATTTCTTACAAATCCTATACTTTTTGTTTCCTGAAATTTCGTACCCGAGCCGAGCTTGTTTTCCGCATTTAGAACATATAAATATAACTTTTGACGCGTCTAAAGGCCTTGGTATCTCTACCACCCCGCCTTGAGGCATTTTTTCGCTTTTTGCGATATGTTTTTTATAAAGGTTTATTCCGGGAATAACGAGAGTGTTAGCCTTTATGTACACTCTCTCCACTACCCCTTCCTTTCCTTTATCCTTACCCGTTATGATTTTAACTTTATCTCCTTTTTTAAGTTTCATAAATGCTGTTTAGTAAATTTCTTCTGCCAAACTGGCAATTTTATTAAAGCCATTATCTTTTAATTCTTTTGCTATCGGGCCGAAAATACGCGTCCCTTTTGGTTCGATGATATCTTTCCCCTGTAAAATAACACAGGCGTTTTCATCGAATCGGATATAGCTTCCATCAGATCTTTTTTTCTCTTTCTTTGTCCTCACGATGACTGCATACACCACTTCACTCTTTTTTACTTGGCCATAGGGTGCTGCGTGCTTGACCACTCCGGTGATAATCTCTCCCAGGTAGGCGATTTTTCTATTGCCCTTTTTTGGCACGCCTATCATCATAAGAGTCTTCGCTCCGGTGTTATCTGCTACGGTAAGCATCGATCGCAACTGCAACATAGGTTTTTTTAGGCGTTTTCATTGGTAACTTTCTTTGCTGTTTTACGCACTTTTTTCTTCTCTATTTTTTTTTCAGGCGCTTTTTTTACTTCATCAACAAGTCCTTCCTTCTCGCGTATGACTATAAAATGTTTTTCTTTAGAAATGGGCAACGTTTCTTTGATGAGTACTACGTCTCCGGGTTTTACCTCGGCGTCTTCGCAATGAACTTTATACTTTTTATGCCTCACGAGTACTTTCCTATAGCGCGGATGGGTAAATTTTCTCACCACCTGAACTATGATAGTCTTGTTCATTCGTGCTGAAATTACGGTACCTTGCAAAATACGAGCCATGATAAACAAAATAAATTAATAATTATTTCTTTTCTTCTTTCTTCATTCCCATCACGGTCAGGACGACTGCGAGTTTCTTTCTCGTCTTCATAATAGTATTTGTATCTTTGGGTAGGCTTACTTTTGATTCGAGATTCAACTTGCTCAACTCTTTTCTCAAAGCGATCTCTTCTTTTTCCAAATCTTGTACCGATTTTCCTGAATATTGTTTAGTAAATTTTTTCATGAGATTCGAGTAACAACTTTTGTACTAACAGATAGTTTCGATGCCGCGTTTCTGAGCACACCTTTTACTTCTTCCATAGGTATTCCGTCTATTTCGAAAAGAACTTTTCCAGGAACTACCGATGCTACAAAATAAGCCACGTCGCCTTTTCCTGCACCCATCGTCACTTCTGGTGGTTTCTTTGTAAACGGCTTGTCCGGAAATATTCTGATCCAGAATTTACCGCTTTTTCTTGTAGCTCGGGCGAGTACCACACGTACAGCTTCTATCTCCCTATCTTTTATCCAGCCATGTTCCAAAGCTTTAAGCCCATTCATACCAAAATTGAGCCTATCTCCTTTTACCGCTATTCTTCTCCATGTTCCTCTAAATTGTTTTCTGTATTTTTGTCTCTTAGGTGCCAACATACATTTGATTAAATAGTTACTTACATATCCACACTTTCACACCTATATATCCTGATTTTGTCAATGCCGGATAGCGCATGAATTCTACATCTTCCCTTATTGTTGAAGTGGGAATAGTACCTTGAAAGTACTTTTCTCTTCTGGAAATTTCCGCCCCTGCAATTCTGCCTCCGAGCTGAATTTTAACTCCTTTTGCACCCGCCTCCATAACTCTATTGAGAGCATTGTGAACGACTCCACGGTGGGGAAAACTTCTCACCAATTTATCAGCCACTGTCTGGGCCACGTAATAGCTATTGAGATATGGCCTCTTCACAGGCTCAATCTTTAAGTCAATTTTTATATCCTTATTTTTTTTCTCTGACGAGAGATGATTGACCACTATTTTCTTCACCTCTTCGAGTCCTTTCCCTCCTCGTCCTATAATCATTCCCGGTTTGACTGCATATAATATAACAGTGATTTTCTTGATAGCTCTCTCTATGTCGACTTGCGTGAGCGAAGCAAACATAAATTTCTTCATTAAGGATTCTCGTATCTTCAGATCGGAAATAAGAGCATCCTTATAAGCTCTTTTGTTCGAAAAAAACCATCTGGAATTCCAGTTGTAAATTACTCCTAGCCGCAAACCTTTTGGATGTACTTTTTGTCCCATTATTTTAAATCAATATATAATTATTTATTTTTCACCACTCGTTTTTTAGACGGTTTTACCGATGTCTCTTCCTTTTTCTTAGGAGAAGATTGTAATACTTCCTTCGCTACAAGTATTATCTTTATGTGAGAGATTTTTCTTTCGATGGGTTTTGCTGTGCCTCTTCCTCCGGGACGGGATCTTTTTATCTTTGACCCTTCTTCTACCACCAAAAGTCTAAATTGTAGCAAATCATCTGTCGTTTTTAGAGTCACAATCGCATTCGTTATAGCCGACTTTAAAGCCTTATACAAAACTCTTCCGGCGTTCGTTCTGCTATAAAACAGGTATTTCATCGCTTCGGCCGGGCCTTTTTTTTTCACAGCAATAAGAATGAACCTCATTTTTTTTGCTGAAACTCTGATATTTTTTAAGTATGTTGTTGATTCCATAGTATTAACCAATTTTGAATTATTTTGTGTGTCTATTTTTGACTATAAATTTGTTACTCCATTTGGTTCGGTTGCGTGTTCTTTTACCCCGTGCCGGTTTTCCCCATGGTGTTTTCGGATGCATTCCCTCTCCGCTTCTTCCCTCTCCTCCTCCGTGAGGATGACTTCGCGGATTCTGAGCCGTTCCTCTGACAGTCGGACGTATACCTTTAAGGATTTTTCTACCTGCCTTACCTAAATCTTCTTCCTTATGCAATACGTTACCGACCATTCCAACTGTTGCCCAACAATCTTTAATTATTTTGCGTACTTCGCCTGAAGGAAGTTTAATATGTATATATTTATCTTCTTTGGCAATAACTACGGCCGCTGTCCCTGCGCCTCTCATCATCTTTCCTCCTTGTCCAGGATAAAGCTCGATATTGTGTATCTCTATTCCTATAGGAATGTTTTTCAAAGCTAATGCGTTGCCTACTTTGATATCGGCATCCTCTTTGGAAATAATCATGTCACCGACATTGAGATTGCGAGGATGAAGAATATACCTTTTTTCACCGTCGGTATACTCAACCAGAGCGATATGAGCATTTCTATTGGGATCATACTCTATCTGAACCATCTTCGCTTCCATACCTCTTTTATCCCTTTTAAAATCAATCGTTCGATAATACCTTTTCTGTCTTCCTCCTTGATGACGAACAGAAATTGTACCAGTTGAATCCCGGCCTGAATGTTTTTTCAGGATAGTTGTAAGACCTTTCTGCGGTTCGGATGTTCTAAGATATGCTTTCATATGCTACGATGTGGGAAATAAATCAATTTTTCCCTGGGTAACTTGTACTCGTGCGATCTTGCTTCCTGATAATTGTTTTGTTTTCATAGATCTGCCTACTCGTCTTTTTTTTCCTTTTTTGTTCATTATTCGTACTTCTTTTACTTTTACTCCGTACAACTCTTCAAGAACTGTCGTCACCTGATCTTTGGTTGCTTTACTGTTGATCTCAAATGTATAGACACTGGTTTTAGCCAAGTTAATGGCTTTTTCTGTCAGCACCGGTTTCACTATGACATGATTAGTTTTCATTTCTTATGAAATGTGCCTCCAGAACTTTTAATGCTTCTTCTACAAATATAAGATGTGCTGAGGCCATAACGCTGTACGCATTGATATTCTTTGCATTCGTAACAGTGATCGAAGGTATATTTCTTGTTCCTATAATGATGTTTCTTTTACTTGTATCGGGTATTACTAGAAGAACGCTCTTGTCGTGTATGCCCATAGTTTTCATCAGCTTGAAGAAATTGTTAGTTTTTGCTTCCGCATTGAGTATATCGTTTGTGATAACTCGTACCTCACCTCTTTTAGCCTTTTCTGACAATGAGATAAATAATGCTTTCCTCTTTTGTTTTTTATTCATATTGGCAGAATAATCTCGAGGTTTCGGTCCACCCACAATTCCACCGCCAACAAAAATAGGAGCGGTGATATTGCCGTGTCTCGCTTTTCCTGTTCCTTTCTGACGATATATTTTTCTGGTTGAACCCGTCACTTCACTCCGAGTTTTTGTGGATGCGTTTCCTTGTCTCTGATTTTTTAAATACACGCGTACATACTGGGACAGTAATAGTGCGTTCATTGGTTCACCAAATATTTCTTTGCCGACATTAACCGTCTTTCCAGCATTCCCTTTGATATCATATACGGATAATTCGAGGTTATTTTTTGCTTTTGCCGTTTTCACAGGCGCCGCCTTCTTAGCGACTATCTTTTTAGTAACTACTTTCTTTTCTTTGACTTCTTCTGTAATGGTGTCTGCTTTTTTTCTCGGCATTATTAAAATGTAAAATTATATGATTGACGTTCGTACTTCTATCAAGGATTCTTTATGGCCTGGTATAAGACCTTTTACTTTAATACCATCTTCGCGTACTTCTATTACTTCTAGATTTTGTATGGTAACCCGTTCCGTTCCCATTCTCCCCGCCATTCTTTTTCCTCTGTATACACGTCCCGGCGTAGTAGTTTGTCCCATCGATCCTGGCGCCCTATGCCTATCGGATTGACCATGGGTCTTAGGCCCTCCGGCAAATCCATGTCTTTTTACCACTCCCTGAAATCCTTTTCCTTTCGATATTCCTGCCGCATCAATGAAGTCGCCTTTTTTAAACACTAGATTCGGTTGTATCGTATCTCCAATAAATATTTTTGTTTCGCCCAGTGCTATACCTTTCTTCCCGTTCTCCTCGACACTTTTCACCATATCCTTCATTCTTTCCAGTCGGATTTCTCTTAAAAAATGAAGCGGGGTTTTCACTCCCGCTTTTTCTAGTTGTCCCATGCTTGGTTTGTTA
>JAUSJK010000031.1 GCA_030647255.1 bacterium | reverse complement strand
GGCCAGCTTGGGTTAAAAACACAAACAGGTGGACTTTGCCCGTTGTCACAACGCGAATAAAATTCGCACCCATCGGATCTTAAGGTAGGACTTGATAAATTTTGGTGACACTCTGCACCTATACCTGCTATTCCAAAATCCATTTTCTCCACAGTAAAAGAGTTTGAGGTGTCGACTCCGGCTATCGAGATTTCATACTGGTATGAGCTATTTTTTTCTTGAGCGGCAACTTGGGGGATAAATCGCCAAATGCCGGACGAGGTCTTGGAACTGTCCGATGAAGTCGCCCCCGAAGTTTTGGGATATAAAGTTGCCTCAAGCGTCTCCCACTGATTTACTTTTGTCGACTCTTTAATATCATAAAGTACTCCGTCTTTGTCTTTGACAATGAGTTTTGCTCCTCCTTGCTGCACCTTCACATTGGCAGTGATTTTAAAAAGATTCGTTGAGGGCACGGTAACGGACTGCACAATCCCTGCGCTTTGGGTGGCAACAATGGCGATACCTGAATCGTTTTGCTCGATCTTAGCACCTTTGACTATATTCCAACCTTTGAGTTTATCCTGTTTTTTTAAAACCTTGTCGATAATATTGGGAGACTGACGAAAATCTTTATTCAGGAGTATGTCACCTGGTTTTGTCGGCCGGTTTGAACTAACGATTGAAACTGCGACAATAAGACAAAGTAGTATAAGAGAAAGAAAAGAAAAAAGAAGGAAATAACGTTTGGGTGATGAGATATTCATGGAATAAATGAATTATCTTCATCATACAGTATATCTTATATCTTTTCGCTCACTTCTTTGCCCAACTTCACCGCATAATTAGTCCCGCGGTCGTAGGGGTAGGTCATATCGAGATTGGCGACGAAAAAGTTTTTGACAGGTGTTTCAAAGTCGGGTTTGTTTTGTAGAAAATCTTTATCGAATATGGGCTGAGCCAATGGGGCCTTGAACACGTGGAACGTGGAACGTGGAACGTTAAAAGTTGGATTGATTTTCTTCAAATATGGAGTCCAGTAATCATAGATTTCTTTTTCGCTCATTTTTATTAACGGGTCGTCTGAGTCGACGTACTTGGCAATATATAAAAGATTGTTATTTCCATAATGTTTTTTGTCGACGAAATTTGTGTGCTGGACGACAACCATAAAAGGCAAGCTTTCTGCACAGACACTCAACCAATATGTCTTGTCGAGTAGTTTTTCTTTCGATTCCAGAATCAGATTGACCGCGTGAAGATAATGGAGTTTTTTAAATCGATCAAGATACGTTTTAGGAAATAGATCCTCCCCTATTTTCCCCAGTATCTGTGTCGGAAGAGTTGAGATCACCACGTCAAACTCCTCTTCAATCGATTCTCCATCCTTTTTCATTCCTTTGACCATAAAGTTGTTATTCTTTTTAGTTACGGAGACGACTCCCTCCCCCATTCGCACATCCACTCCCTGGGCTTTGTTTACTTTTTCCAGATGATCAATAAGCGTCTGAAATCCGCCTTCGATATACATCAGGTCTTTCGTTCTTTTCGTAATCCTTGCCCAGATAAATGAAGCCAAGATATTCTCCGCATATGTACCGAACTTTTTCCGAAACATTTCTTTCCAGAACACTTCCCAAACCTTTTTACCCATCGTTTTTTCCAAGAAGTCTTTGGCTGTATACTTCTCAAACAGAGGTAAAAAGGGAGAAAATTTGAGCCCAGCCACAACTACGCCTGCTCGCATCTTGTCGAGAAGGGGCAGTAGAGGAAGCCGAAGGAAGTCTTGCGGTGAATCTACGGGAAAAATACGGTAATTATGTTTAACCTCGTAAAGTGAGTCTGTCGAAGGAGAGAGACGGAGAAAATGATCAAAACCCGTCTCCTTGGCAAAGTCCATAATGTCGTTGTCATTCGCAAAAAGGTGATGATAGGCGCGCTCAAGATACCAGTCCCAGTTGGGTTGTTTAAAACCCGCAGCCAACCCTCCCAAGAATGTTTCTTTTTCAAGAAGTGTGACAGCGTGGCCTTTTTTGGAAAGTAAATACGAAGCGGTAAGACCCGTAAATCCACCTCCAAGAACAGCTATTTTCATGAATCCATTATAATATATATATGCAAAATGATTTTAGCGAGCTTACAAAAAGAGTCGAGAAGATTGAAGAGCGCAATAGGCGAGTAGAGTTGAATAAGTCCTGGGAGACAAGTTTTATAAGAAGATTCTCTATTGCGATACTTACGTACTGCATTGTTACTTCCTTTTTTTTAATAACCAGAACGCCTAATCCATTCATCAACGCACTCGTCCCCACAACCGGCTTTCTTCTCTCAACTCTTTCGTTAGATTTTATTAAGAAACGTTGGCTTAATAACAACACTCTTGAATAGTACATTTTGATGGGTAGGGAACGGTTTAAAACCGTTCCTTTTTTTATTTTTAAATGTAGGGGACGCACATGTGCGTCCCAGATGTAGTGGAATGATTCATCATTCCAGAAATATTCTTTTCGTCATCCTGGTAAGTCCCGATGTTACTTCGGGACGCATCCAGGATCGTTGTCAATGTATTTAAAGAAATTATTCGTTCACAACGATTCTGGACAAGCCAGAATGACGTTGAAGATGAAGGTGCGATAAATCGCACCACTACAGTTTCGAAAGGTTCTAGGTTACATGTTCAATGTTACAAGTGAAGCTTTTCCCGCATATTTACCGCAGATATTCCGCAAAAGGTTTGTTTTCCCTTAGTCCCATCAACACTGTTTCTAGAAATAAGAAGAGAGGGATCGCCAAAAGAATTCCCATGATGCCTCCCAACTTTCCTCCTACAATCAAAGCGATGAGTGTCACGATAGGGGTGAGGCCGACAGCACGCTTCATAATGATAGGAACGATAAATGTATTCTCAAGCTGTTGAATGATAAAGTAAAGAGCCAAAGTAGAAAACCCCGTAAAATACGAATACGTCATTCCTATAAGTACCGCCGGCACGGCGGAGATAACAGGACCCATGTTGGGAACCACCTCCAAGAGACCTGCAAGAACTGCCAAAGGCAGTGCATAGCGTATGCCGATGAGATTTAGTCCGATGAATGTAAAAATGCCGACGACTGTCATAAGTGTCAGCTCTCCCCAAAACCAGGCGTTCATTCTCTTTTCCGCTTTTTCCAACACTAGGGTTATTTTATTCACACGATCTTCTTCAAGGAATCTGGCCAGGGTTCTTATGATTAAATCTTCATCAAGGAGAAAGTAAAATCCAAAGAAGATGGTCGTCACGATAAATACAAAGTTGGAGAATACACCGCTGGCTATCTGAAAGACCTGATTGGTGACATTGGGAATATATTGTGTCAATGAATCAAGTTGAATCCATGAACCAAGAGAGGGATTAAGGGCGGCAAGTATTGCAGGAAGACTCCGTATGAGAATAGCCGTTTCAGAAATAATCGGCGGCAAGATGAGAGAAAATAATGCCACTATGACCAGAAGGAAGACCGAATATACTATTAAGACTGCAGGGGTCCTGGGAATTCCTTTTTTTTCTAAAGCGACTACAGGAGGTTTGAGAGCGCTCATAATGATAAAAGCTATAAACAAAGTGAAGATCAAATCTTTCACCTGCCACACAACATAGAGAAAAAGAATAAATAAAACGCAGAATACAATCGTTTTGGGAGATATCTCTACTTTTCTCATATGAGTATTATACAATGAAATTATGGAAGGAAATCAAATGTTGGACAATGACC
This sequence comes from bacterium, assembly GCA_030647255.1. Classification (GTDB taxonomy): domain Bacteria; phylum Patescibacteriota; class Microgenomatia; order UBA1406; family GWC2-37-13; genus JAUSJK01. The sequence goes on along the minus strand of JAUSJK010000031.1, from coordinate 11,919 downwards.
CAACCAAAGAGCAAACACTTTTAAGCTGGAAAGCACCTCTTAGGGCTTATAAAAAAAGAGGTAAAAAAGTATTGCGATTTTATCTGGCACTGTCTTTTCTTTTATCCTTAGTCGTCTACTTCTTTGGGGACAAAATACTTCTTATCCCCATCTGGTCACTTCTCTTTTTATTTTATGTGCTCACCATCACACCTCCTCCTGAAGTAGAAAATAGAATCACACAGTTTGGTCTGGAAACAGCGGGAATTACTCTCAGGTGGGAAGCCTTATCACACTTTTATTTCACCAAAAGGTTTAATTTTGACATCTTGACCATTGTCAGCCATGCGCCTTATTATTTTCACACGTATCTTATTGTTCCGACTGAAGAAGTTAAAAAAGCAGTTACTCCCATACTGGCCCAGCGACTCATGTATCAGGACAAGCCTACGCGCACTATCACAGATAAGATGATCGACTGGCTCTCACATCTTATTCCCGATGATGAAGATACTCCTTCATCTTTTTCCCAAACACAGGCACCTGCATCTCCCGCACCCCTATCGTCCGCCCCCATTTAATCACTCCTTCATCTGCCGATACAAGCATTCCTTCCGTTTCTTTCGCGAGCATAATGAGATCCAAGTCAGCAAGACTGTCGATAAAACCAAATCGCGTCGCTTGTCGATATCTTTCCCTGAATGATTTTATTAATGGTCCTACACTCATCTCAAACTGCATTTTATTCATCACTTCTTTTCCTGTAAATAAGCGAGCCGTTTTTTGCACCTCTTCTTCTCCCGCAGTGAGACCCCGATAACTTCGGGCGCGAATATCTTCCACAAGTTTGTAAAAAATGCTCGCGGGCAACAGCATCTCTTCCGCTTTGGGCGACTGGACAGTGATAACGGATAAAAAATCCTGCAAAAAGGGCTGTTGTTTATTTTCAAAAAAACTCAGGAATTCATCTACGATCCGAGGAGGAATCAAAAACATTGCTTGTTCGTGCTCTTTAGCCTTTTTTATACCTTGAGTCAGGTTGACAACGACCTCTTCAGTCTTTTGTCCAAGGTCTAAGCCCGCCTGCATGTTGAAAAATAGATTGGTATCGAGAATATAGGTTTCCATAGCTATATGTAGTATACAAATTAAAAATCAAATATTAAATATAAAAGAAAAAAAGAGGAACAGGTGTCAGAGTGGAAGCCTGCCCGCAACGCCAGCAAGCTGTCTTGCGTGGCGGGCGGGGGTTCTCGACAGCGCGGAGATCTGGCGATATTCGCCGCCAGTCGAGCACTTATGGGAAGGATAACTCTGACAGAATCTGGAGCAAGACTGGGGAAAGATAGTTTTTTAGCCTCTTCTTTAATCATTTTGGAACATTTTAGACTGCTATAACAAGCTAAACTATAATATAATAAAATGATATATTTAGTTTATATTCTGAGCTATTTTTGAGGTATTGCAATCATACCACTAGTGGTATAGTCTGATAAAGGACACAACATATGTTTTGTCTTTTTTGCAAGAATACTGATACGGAAGTCATCGAAACACGTGTGTCTGACGACGGCACAACCGTGAGGCGAAGAAGAGCATGTGGAAAATGCCAAAAACGTTTTACCACCTACGAAAGAATCGAAGAACTGCCGCTTTTGGTTATCAAAAGAGATGGAAGAAGAGAGCGTTTTGAAAGAGATAAGTTGCGCCGGGGTCTTTTTAAATCAAGTGAGAAAACAACCGTTACCACCAAACAGATAGAAGAAATAATATCCGGGATAGAGAACGAGCTCAAACAACAAGACTCGACAGAGATCCAAAGTGACTTAATAGGCAACCTGACTGCAAAGCACTTGAAAAAGATAGATAAAGTGGCGTATATTAGGTTTTCGTCAGTGTTTAAAAGATTTGTTGATGTGGAAGAATTTGAGAAAGAACTTAAAAAATTGTTGTAGTGAAGTGTGAATTACCAATTACTAATTACTCAATCTGTATGAAACTCACAGGTATTGCTCAAAAGGCTTTTCTTGACCGTTACGCATTGAAAGATAAAAAAGGGAATCCAGTAGAACAAAAACCGGAAGAGATGTGGAAACGTATCGCGAAAGCTGTAGCGGGTATAGAAAAGAAGGAAAATATAAAAAAGTGGGAAAAAGAATTTTATGATACGATGAAAGACTTTAAGTATGTTCCGGGAGGACGGATTCTTGCCGGCGCTGGATCAGGATACGATGTTAGTTTCTACAACTGCTTTGTTATCCCTTCCCCCCAAGACTCCCGAGGAGGAATTCTTGACACCCTGAAACAGATGGTTGAGATCATGGCACACGGCGGGGGAGTAGGTATCAATCTTTCATCTCTCCGTCCTAAAGGTGCTCGCGTACAGAAAGTCAACGGCTTTTCCTCCGGTCCCTGCAACTGGGCTGAGCTTTTTTCACTCGCTACAAAAGATATTATTCAACAAGGCGGCACACGAAGAGGAGCTCTTATGCTTATGTTGTGGGATTGGCATCCTGATATAGAAGAATTTATCACAGTAAAGCAGGATATGTCTCGTATCAATGGGGCGAATCTATCTCTTTGTATCTCGGATACGTTTATGGAGGCGGTCGAGAATGACGCCGATTGGCCATTGATTTTTCCAGATGTAAAAGATCCTGAGTACGACGAAAAATGGGATGGAGATATAGAGGTATGGAAAAAAATGGGCAAAAAAGTCATCGTCCAAAAAGTAGTCAAGGCCAAAAAAATATGGGGTCTTGTCGCAGACGCCGCGTGGAGATCGGCCGAACCTGGAGTAGTTTTCATGGAGCGCTATAACAAATGGCACAATAACTATTACTGGAACCGGATAAACTGTGTAAATCCATGTGGGGAAGAAGGCCTGCCGCCGTGGGGAGTATGCAATCTCGGCTCCGTCAATCTTTCCGCCTTTGTCAAAGGAAACAGTATTGAAAAGAAGGGCAAGTTTGATTTTAACCTTCTCAAGAAAATCGTCAAGACCGCGGTCAGATTTCAAGATAACGTGGTCGACATGGATCCTTATATCTTTGAAGGAATACGCCAAACACAACTCAATGGAGAAAGAAGAATTGGACTCGGAACAATGGGTCTTGGAGATACGCTTATCAAACTCCATCTAAGATATGGTTCGGGAGAAAGTCTTGTTTTTATAGACAAAGTCTACAAACTTATCCGGGATGAAGCATATAGAACGGCAGTCGAAATAGCCAAAGAAAAAGGCGCTTTTCCCAAGTTCGATAAAAAACTGTATCCCAAAGGTAAATTTATCCAAACTCTTCCTCCGGATCTTCAAAAGGAAATTGAAGAGAATGGAATACGCAACTCTGTTCTTCTCATGCAGGCGCCCACGGGTACCACATCTCTTGTCGCCAACACAACGTCGGGCATAGAGCCGGTATACGAGTTTGAGTTTAGAAGAAAATCCCGTCTGGGTGAAGATATTTTACGGCACCACCTCTATGAACAATGGTATAAAAAACATGAAAAAGAAGTGAAGGATGGAAAAGTAAAACGCCCCGAATGGTTCGTAGCCGCCAACGATCTCTCTCCTGAAGACCATATCATGGTTCAGGCAGCGATCCAAAAATATGTCGACGCCTCAATTTCCAAAACTGTCAATGCTCCTACCACTCATACCGTAGAAGATGTCAAAAAACTCTATACGCTGGCATATAAACACGGTCTGAAAGGCATTGCGTATATGAGAGAAGGCTCGAGACAAGGAGTACTAGAAAGAATTGATAAAAAAAAGGAGGAGGCGCCCAAAGAAGTCATACACGCAGTGAAACCACGTCCTATGGTCGTACACGGTTCAACCTATCGGATTAATACGCCTGTTGGTACCGCCTTTATCACTATTAACACGAATGGCAATAACGAACCTTTGGAAGTATTTATAAATGTCGGCAAAGCGGGGACAGATGTGTTTGCGATGGCTGAAGGATTTGGAAGAATCGTCTCACTCGCATTAAGATTCTCATCCCATCTTGCCCCTCAGGAGAGAGTAAAAGAAATCATCGACCAACTGCAGGGAATTGGAGGAGGAAGAGTATTAGGCTTTGGCAAAGACAGAATACGCAGTCTTCCCGACGCAGTCGCTAAAGTATTATCGATGCATTTTATTCTTAACGAAGATCAAAAGCTCACCAACGGACAGAGTAAAGAACCGGCCAAATTGGTAAGTGAAATGGTGCAACCGACACTCATGCAACAACCCGCCGTCATGGGTCACTTCGATATCTGTCCGAGCTGTGGAGAGGCGAATCTGGCCCACGAGGAAGGGTGTAAGAAGTGCTATGGTTGCGGATACTCTGAATGTTAATTAAGATTATTCGCTAAGGAACAGGTGGCGAGAAGAAAGGGTTCCCGACAGCGCGGACGTCCATAAGAAAAAAGAAACTCATCTTTAAAATATTACGGAAGGAGCACTGGCGGGAATGAATTCGAGGCGAAATCTGGAGAGAGTCTCTACATTCTAAGTACATTACAACCTATGCCTATCTATACAAAAACAGGTGATAAAGGGGAGACGAGTTTATTCGGAGGAAAAAGAGTATCTAAGACTGATGAAAGAATGGAAGCCTGTGGAACAATCGATGAACTCACTAGCTTCCTTGGTCTTATTGCCAGCAAGATTGATAACGAAAAAGATATTACTTTCTTGAGAGAAATCCAGAAAGATCTTTATGATATTATGGCTTTTGTCGGAGGAGCTGAAAAATCCCTACTCGTTCCTTCTCAACAAATAGAGCGATTTGAAAAAAGTATCGACGAAATTGAAAAGACACTGCCAAAATTAACCCGATTTATACTTCCCGGAGGAACGGAGACAAGTTCACTTTTTCATATAGCCCGTACCATATGCCGAAGAGCGGAAAGAAGTATTATAAAAAGTTTTATTCAAAATAATACTACCGGGGGAGAAGAAAAAAAGATTGTACTTCAATATATAAACCGCCTCTCAGACCTTTTATTTATGTACGGAAGAAAATACACGAAGGGAAAAGAAGTTATTACGTAAAATGAACAAAAACATATTATAATAAATTCCACCACGTCATCCTGGTAAGTCTCGCAAAGCGAGACGCATCCAGGATCGTTGTTAATTAACTACGATTCTGGACAAGCCCTTCGGCTTCGCTCAGGACTAGCCAGAATGACGAATAGATTTCAATTTTAAATTGTCTGGATCTTATTTGGGAACACGGTGTGAATCCGTGACTGTGCCGCAGCGGTGAAAATAGTCATCTATTTAAGTCCGAAGACCGACCAGACATCTCACCCCGAGCAGGGATCTATATGGCTGCCGTTGCGGAAACGCGAGGACAATATTCCTCCGAACAAAAAAATAATCTCGTCCAATTTCGAAGACCTCACACCTCGAAAGAAGTTGTTTCTGTTAAGATTCCAGAACAAGCGCTCTCTTCCACATACGATGTGGAAAATGACGCTCAATTTCTTACCGAACACCCCCACCTTACCATAGAACAAAAAAAATACTATATTCAATCTCAGGTAGAAACTTTTTTGAGCGAATTTGTCAATAAGAGTAGATTCAAAAAGCTTCCCGGAATCTTGAAAACGGACGGGACGATGCAGATGTGTGGAGCAGATATGACAAAAATGTATCGTAAGGCAGCGAAAATAGCCGGGCCAGAAAGTCGAGAACACGCAGAAGAAATAGGACTTGATTTAATTTCTCAGTCTTTGGTAAAAAAGGAAATTGCCTGTTGGGTATCGACCCCTAAAATAGCTAATTATGGATTTGTGTTTCTTTTAGTAAGAGGAAATTATTCAGAAGAACTACAAGGATATCCTTTTTCAGAATATCCTCTTCGTTATGCCGAACCACTTTCATCCCTCAGTAAAAGTCAATCTATTTACAGATCATTAGAAAAAACTTCTCAACCAGACACCAACGAAAAAAAATTCTTTCGCACATATAGTGATTACTTAGCCTCACCAATTTTTTTTGAAAACCAGGCAAAATTAAACGTAGATAATTTGTGCAATCTTTTGGAAATAGATAGTCATGAAATCGAGCGATCTCGCAAATTTGAAATTGAGGTTATACCCGAGATTCAACCGTTTCTTGAAAAATTTTACAATCACTTAGACACTATGTCGAAGTTGTGTCCTAGTCATCCAGAGTATTCATTTCACAAACAAAACGCTGATTTGTTTCTTGGAGCAATGTTTAACACCGCAAAAGATACCAAAGAAAAATTAGAGGGTACAAATAAAAATAGAGATGTCTGGACAACGCCTAAAGCCACAGCTCAACAGGGTAATGATTTTTCAGAAGAGTATGTTTATAGAATCGCTGCTGCTAGGTCTAATAGTCGAAAACTGGTTATTGAAGGAGGATCTAATTGTCCCGTAACCAAAAATAATAGCGGTTTATTTAAAGATGATGTGTTTAATATAAAAACAATATCTAATTATATAAATGAGGGCTCGTCGCTTGATTCATTACTTCACAAATTCGACACGAAAGACACTTATGACGATTATCAATGCCCAGGATGTGGAATAACTCTATCAGGGGAGAGTAAAACAAATCAATCCGCTTGGAGAGAAAAATGTCATAATTGTGATCTTAAATTTCGCTGCGCAGATGAGGAGGAAAAAGCTGCGTAATCTTCTATATAATCAATTGTATGGTTACTACTTATACTCCTATCGACGATTTGGTAAAAAAACTAAAAGATCCTCTGGTGAGCTCTCTCCATAAAGAGGCTGAGCCGATGGCACCAATTACAGAAACAGGACAGATACATGAAGTAGTTGAACACGAAATAACAGATGAGGAATTAAAACCACATGTCGAAGTAAGGAAAGAAACTGTAAAGTTACCGCCAGACCTGCAAAAGCTGGGTATTCAATCAGCTTCTTCGAACAACTTCCCAGGTTATAAACCAGTCAAACTTCCTTTGTCTGACGATAGAGTCCTTTTGGGCTTACACGCCCCAATTACGTCTTCATTGCGATGGCTGGCAGAATTCTCACTTTATTTATTAATACAGGCTCATCTTACAGTAAAGGTTATACACGGAAAAGTCGTGCGAGTAATAAAAAGATAGATCAATTACCCACAACTCTATTGATTTCGTTTAAGAAGCCTTCCTTTCCTTGTGCGCCGACGAACTGCGCAACCACTTTCCCACCTTTAAAAATAATAAAGGTAGGTATAGAAAAAACTGAGTATTGTGAGGCTAACTCCTGATTGCTGTCTACATCTACTTTGACGAATTTCATATTTTTGACCTCTCCCGAAAGTTCTTCTATGATGGGAGTGGTCATTTTACATGGACCGCACCACTCGGCGTAAAAATCGACCAAAACAGGAGTTTGACCTTCAAGAACCTCTTTTTTAAATGTGTCTTTTGTGGCTACGGTAACCATAGAATAGTTGGTAAAAATTAACAGATTAATGATACCTTTTTTATACCCATGAGTCAACTCCAAAAACTGTTTTTGGGAAACATTTTACAGGCAATTTGTCCCTTATAGTCTTTTATTATAGATGGGGCTTCTCCTAGACCTGAAGTATAGGCTCAAATTGCCATTGTAAACTGAAGAATAATATGATATATTATAGGCTCATATGGATAATTATTTCCTTCCTTCCCTTCTTGAGAAGTTTGTAAACCACCTCAAAAGCCAAGGAAAATCTCAGTTTACCGTCATCGCCTATAAAAAGGATTTGGAGCAATTTGTAGGCTTCCTCACCACAAGAGAGAAGAGCGATGTGAGAGAGATAAAAAAAGATGATATAGAGGGTTTTATTAATAAACTTATCGCCGATAACTATACCAAAAAATCAGCTTCACGCAAGCTCAACTCCATACGCACATTTTTTAGATACCTCAAAAATGACACGCTTATTGAACAGAATCCATCTCTTGACATATCCCACCCTAAATACACTCAAAGTCCCCCTCGTATCTTAAGTAAGCTTGAGTATAGAGCTCTTCGGGACCTAGCCAAGGAAGATTCGCGCACATACGCTCTTGTTGAGGTGCTTCTTCAGACGGGTGTCAAAATAGGCGAATTGGCCGAACTTAAAGTTCCAGATATTAAAGAGGATGTGATTTTTATCAAGGGTTTGGGGAAAAATAAAGATAGAGATGTGCCTCTTAATAAGGCGGCTAAAAAGGCGCTTGAGGACTATCTAAAAATAAGAAACCATTCCGAGTCTGACCGAGTCTTTATCACACGAACGGGCCATCCTCTGCTTATACGAAATATCCGCCAAATTATCGACAGATGTTTTAGGGAAGTGGGTATAGAAAGCGCAACCGTCAATGACCTCCGTAACACATTTATCGCTCATCAACTTATTAATGGGGCGTCTTTGGAATATATAGCCCGTATCGTCGGACACAAAAGACTTTCTTCTACAGAAAGGTTTTTGAACTTGGTCAAAGAAGAAACGGATAAGAAAGAGAAGCTCGGACAGCTATAAAACAGGATATAATTATCTTCATGAATATCACAATCTACACGGATGGAGGCTCTCTTAACAATCCTGGACAGGCGGCCATAGCCTATCTTATATATCAAAATAAGAAACTTGTTTTCAGTCATGGAGAAAGAATAGGTGTCGCCAGCAATAATGTGGCTGAATATACCGCTCTTATATCCGCTTTTAAAAAAGCTCGTGATCAAATCAAAAATAAGTCAGTTACCTCAATTTCCGTTTTTGCCGATTCTCAACTTATGATTAGACAGCTGCAAGGACTTTACAAAGTAAAACACGTTGATATTAAACCCCTTTTTCACCAAGTAAAAGAACTGGAAACCAATCTTCCTGTTATACCTATTTATACCCACGTAATGAGAGATAAAAATACGGACGCAGACTTACTTGTTAAAAAGGCGTTGGGTGTAGAACGTTAAGAAAATTGATCTAATTGATCTAATAATCTTAAGGATATCGAGGAAATCAGAAGATCAGATTAAGAATATCTGATATTCTTTCTCTTGGTATTCTTGATAGTCTGATATTCTCTATTTAGGTCAATTAGAATATTTTTAAGAACCTATTCTTGTATCCTCACAGGCATGATGATGTGGAGAAATTGAGGATTGTTGTCTGTTCGTAAGACAAGCGGGGCGTCTGAACGGAGTATCTCTATGGTTACTTTTTTACAGTCTGCGTGGTTGAGAAAGTCGAGTAGAAACTTGTAGTTCATCGCTACTTGCTGTTCGTCTCCTTCCATCTCTACCTCCTGTTCAGCTGTGTTTTCTTCGCTCGCTTCTTTTTTTGGTCTCATCGAAAGAGTGTTTTTGGAAAACTTACACACAACAACACTGGAAAAATCTCTAGCAAATACCGAGATAAGTTTTGTATTTCTTAGAAGCTCAGATCTATCCGCCACAATCTTTGTTTTTACTTCTGTCGGAATAACTCTTTCAAACGGAGGAAACTCTCCTTCAATCAAGCGGGAGTAAAACTCGTCATCTTCAACGGTAAATAGGGTTATTTTCTCCTCACGGGAGAAAGACATGCGTATTTCTTTTGAGTCTTTTGCATATCTCAAAAGCTCATCAATAAAGTCGGAAGGAATGATCATAGAAGGTATGCTTACTCCGCCCTTCTCCTTAAGTAGAGAGAGTCTGAATCCGTCTGTGGCGACAATAATCATACTTTCGCCTGAGTTTACAAAATTTACTCCGGTAAGTATGGGCCGTGTCTCGTCGGCTGATGCCGCAAACAACACAAGGGGGAGATTCTTCAAAAGAAGTTTTGAGTTTATTTTTTCTTCCTTCTCTTGTATTTTTGGGGGTAGAGGAAAGTCTGACGCCGACATCAAAGGGAACGCTCCTTTTGTTTTTCCTTGGGAAAAAACTATTTGTTTCTCTTTTATTTCTATTATTAATTCTCTTGGCTCAAGAAAGTTTAAAAACTCAATTATTTTTCTTGGTTCTATCACAAATTCTGTATTTTTTTCTACAGGAACTTTGATCTTGGAATGATAGTATGTTTTTAGATTCGTCGAATATATATGAAGTTCGTCCTTTTCTTCTTTACATAATATTCCTTGTAATATTGCGGTTGATGAAAGTTTATTGGAAGTGAAGTGTGACGCGATATTTATTTTATTGAGAAATACATCTCTCTGTGTGTTTATTTTCATATATAAAATAGTAGTAGTAGGGTGTGAGTATAAGTGTATAAGATAGGGATCGGATTTTCAAGACAAACCGAATTGAAAATAATCAATGTTGATAATATAGAAAAGCTATGTGGAAGAACGGATAGATTGGACTATCTTATCAACCTCTTCCTTCAATCGAGCATCGTTCATAAGAAGTCTTTGGACCTTCTCAACGCCGTGCATCACCGTAGTGTGATCTTTCCGCTTTAGAGTATAGGCAACTTCCTCAAGCTTCATTTTCAACTCATTTCTCAAAAGATACATAATAATCTGTCGGGTGAGAGCAATCTCACTAGTCCTCGTTTCACTTTTAATGTGGGAAACCTTTATGTTATAGAAAGAGCACACGGTCTTTATGACGTCCTGGGAAGAGACACGTCTCTTTATATTTCGGGACTTTTCCTGAAAAAAATCCTCGACCACTTCCAAATCAATCCGATCTTTTTTACCAAGGGCTTTAGTATACGCGGATAAAAGAGCTCCCTCGAGCGCCCGCGTGTCGGGAACTTCTTGGGCGATGATTTTCGCCGCCTCAATATCTATCTCGATATTTTTTTCCCCCGCTTTAATAAGAAGAATGGCCGTCCGGAGTTCAAAGTCCGGCGCTTGTACGTCTACAATAAGCCCGCCTGAAAAGCGAGACCTTAGCCTGTCTTCGAGCTCTTTTATTTCCTGCGGCGGGCGGTCCGACGTGAGTATTATTTGTCCTCCCGCAGAGATCACCGCATTAAACGTATGAAAAAACTCTTCCTGGACACTTTTTTTACCCGCAATAAATTGAATATCATCAACAATAAGTAGGTCGAGAGAACGGTACTTTCTCCGGAAACGGGCGGTGGATCTTTCGCGGATAGAGTCGATAAGCTCATTGAGAAACTGGTCTCCTGGACAAAAGAACACTTTTTTTTCGTGATCTTTCTCAAGTAGGGACCGGGCAATAGCTTGAGCCAGGTGGGTTTTTCCTACACCCACACCCCCATAAAGAAAAAACGGATTATAGGCGGTACCTATGTTTTGCTGAACGGCTTGGGCGGCCGCATAGGCCACCTGGTTGGAAGAAGATACCGCAAAATTATCAAACCTATTTTTTAGATTAAGTCCCGCCCGGACAAAATAATCTTCCTTTGACGGTTGAAAAGAAAGCAAGGGAGACTCCTCCCTTTTCTTTTTTTCGGGGATTAAGAGTTCCACAACCACCTTTTTTTTCAGGTGCGACTCCAAAAGGTCTTGTAGAAGATCAATCTTTTTCTCGAGATATATTTTTATCCCATGATTTTCACACTTGAGTATGATTTTCTCATCTGTAACCTCAATGGGCTTAATTTGTCGGAGAATCGAAAAAAAAACGGAGCTTTTGGTCTGTGTTTTTTCCGCATGGATGAGAAATTCATCCCAAAAAGAACCAACCATAGCTCTGTGTAGACAATGTGGATAACTTATCCACAAATAATAAACATTTAAACAAACGCTCCCAAGAAGAAAAAGTATAAAGAGTGAAAGGCAAAAATGCAAATGGTAAGATGGTAGTAGGGAGTTAAAAGAATATCAGAATATCAAGAGATAGAGTATCTGATTATCTGGTTCTCTATCTCTGATTTTCAGATCATCTTGATATTCTAACTCTAGATTATTATTACTTTGTCATAGTATGTTATAAGTTATTGTATATCCTCATGCTCCTTGACCTGTTCTTTCCCCGGATTTGTGTTGGGTGTGGTTTTTTGGGTAGTTATATCTGCCTTTCTTGCCAACA